>JBFXFK010000142.1:0-10766 GCA_050179135.1 Desulfatirhabdiaceae bacterium
AGCAAACCCCTGGCGAAAAAGATTGCCATGACGGATAACGGGGTTTCTTCTGTTGTGAATCGACTCAAAACCACGGACATCGGATTTTCATGATTGTTCTGTTGTCATGATTCATGTACAAAGCGATAAGGCACAGAAGCACCAAGTCCGGTAAATTTGTCGGACCGACAGTTTTAAAGGTATCGTCTTTTGTGATTATTCATTCCGGCTTTGCATGCTGTGTGCCTTTGCCCCTTTGACCCTGGAGAGTTGTATGGAACAAGCCGATCTGGTTCAAAAAATGACCGAAAAGGCCGGTCTGGTGCAGGCTGTCGTATCCCGGATTGACAGCTTTGACCATGCACTGGCCTATGCCGTCAATCTGACCCGTGAAAAGAGTCTGAACACCCTGACCGCCCCGGGCCTGAACCCGGAGGACATCAGCCATCTGAGCGCCCTGTGTCAGAACGCCGGACTTGAGTTTGTCAGCCCGCCACTCAGAAATCATCTTCGGGAAATCCATACGGCCCTGACCCATGTGGACTGGGGAATTGCCGAAACCGGAAGCCTGGTCATCTATTCAGACTCCGAAGACCTGCGGATTGCCACCATGCTCTGTGATATTCATGTGGCCTGTCTGCCGGCATCACGCATTTATCCGGATTCAGCCTCTTTGACCGCCATTTTGAAAGAACGCATGGGGGCCGGCCCCGGCTACCTGTCCTTCATCACCGGCGCCAGCCGAACGGCAGACATCGAGCGGGTTCTGACCATCGGCGTTCACGGCCCATTGGAACTGCACATCCTGTTACTGGAGGACCATCAGCCATGATCGAGACCCCCCATACCATCCAGGGCTATCATGACCAGATTCACAAGGCCCTGCAAAACCGGTTTTTGGGAACCGCGCTGGGCAATTTTGCCACGGCTTACAAAGGGTCCCGCACCCGGGCATTTGAGGGCCTGGATCTGGACCGGCTGAGGCAGGAACTGGCCCGGTCCAAGGACCATTCCCTGCCCCGACTGATGGAATTGTACAAATCCTTCAAAGCCCGGGCAGAAGCCTCTGGCGCTGTCGTGCATCTGGCCAAAACCGCTCAGGAAGCCAACGATATTATTGCGCGCATTGCGGCGGAAAATCAGATCCGTCATATCATCAAATCCAAATCCATGACCGCCGAAGAAACCCATCTGAATGATACTCTGGAACGGAACGGGTATCAGGTGACCGAAACCGATCTGGGTGAATGGATCATTCAACTGCGGCATGAAGGGCCGTCCCATATGGTCATGCCGGCCATTCATCTGTCCCGACAGCAGGTGGGAACCCTCTTTTCGAAAGTGACCGGTGACCGGCTCGATCTGGAGGATATCGAACGTATGGTCAAGGTGGCCCGAAAAGAACTTCGGGAAGCCTTTTTGACAGCGGGCATGGGGATCAGCGGCGCCAATTTTGCCGTTGCCGAAACCGGAACGTTGGGCATCATGACCAATGAGGGAAACGGCAGGCTGGTGACAACCCTGCCCGGTGTCCACGTGGCTCTGGTGGGGCTGGAAAAGCTGGTTCCGGATCTGGAAACCGCCCTGAAGATTCTGACGATCCTGCCCAAAAACGCCACGGGTCAGTTAATCACCTCCTATGTCACCTGGATCACCGGCGCGGTGGAATGTCAGGCCAATCCCGATGGCAATAAAAAGCTGCATATCGTATTTCTGGACAACGGACGGTTACAACTGGCCCAGGACCCGATTTTTTCAGAAGCGCTTCGCTGCATCCGGTGTGGTGCATGCGCCAATGTCTGCCCGGTTTATGGTAAAGTGGGTGGACATGCCCTGGGACATGTCTATATCGGCGCCATTGGCCTGATTCTGACCTATTTTTATCATGGGACCGACAACACCCGGGCCATTGTCAGAAACTGCCTGAACTGTCAGGCCTGCAAATCGGTTTGCCCGGTCAACATCGATCTGCCCCGACTGATCAAAAAAGTATATCGGCTGGTTCTGGATGACGATTCAGAAAAACCGGCCAAAAACGTTCTGGTGAATACGGTTCTGAAAAACCGGAAGCTGTTTCATGGCATGCTGAAGGCTGCGGCAACGGCCCAGAAGCCTCTTGTGAAAAAATCCGATGGTTATATCCGCCATCTGCCCTTTATCCTGAAAAAGGAGCATGCGTTTCGCAGCCTGCCCGCACTGGCCGAACATGCGCTTCGGGATTTGTGGCCGTCTATCCGGTATCAACTGCCCAACCCGGTTTTGCGGGTCGCCCTGTTTGCAGGCTGTGTGGTGGATTTTGTTTCACCCGAGCAGGCTTTGGCCTTTATCAAGCTGATGCTGAAGTATAATGTTCAGGTTGATTTTCCGCACAATCAAACCTGCTGCGGTCTGCCGGCCATGATGATGGCCGAGGAAGATACGGCTGCGGAAATTGCGGCACAAAATCTGGAGGCCATGCAGCCGGAAAAATATGATTATATCGTCACCCTGTGTGCCTCCTGCGCCAGCCATATCCGGGAAAGTTATCCCCGGCTGATACCATCTTCCGCCGGACTCACGCACCTTCATGACCGACTGATCGATTTCAGCTCATTTCTGATGAATGTCCTTCATGTCAAACCGGATCAGTTTAAAAAAAGCGGGGAAAAAATTGCGTATCATTCCCCCTGCCATCTGTGTCGGGGACTGAATGTGACCCGGGAACCCCGGGAACTTCTGTCAACCGCCGGACTCACCTATACGCCATGCCGGGACGAGGATGTCTGTTGCGGATTTGGTGGATCCTATTCCATTGAATTTCCCGAGATCTCGGCTGCAATTTTGAATCAGAAGCTGGATTATGTGATGGAGACCGGTGCAGAGGTGCTGGTTACGGACTGTCCTGGCTGTGTATTGCAGCTTCGAGGAGGTATGGATAAACGGGGTAGCCGGATTCAGGTCAGGCATATTGCGGAAATGGTTGCCAAGCAAATGAAATTGGGTTAATGAAATACAAGCGCCATTAATCCCATTTCTTGTCATGATGATTCACTCAAAAGGAGATTGAAGATGATTCCTGATATCAAAAAAATACTTTATGCAACCGATTTATCCGATAATGCCCGTTATGCATTGGGGTATGCCGCCAGCATCGCCAACCGGTTTGATGCCAAAATTACGGTTCTTCATGTCATTGAAGAAATATCCCAGCAGCTCAGTTTTCAGATGGTGGATTTGTTGGGAGAAGAAAAATGGCAGGAATTGCAGAAATCCAGAAGCCAGGAAATTGTTCAATCCATTCGAAAAAAAATCGAAGTGTTCTGCAGCGACATGGACACCCAAAATTCTCAGTGTCCTTTTGTAATATCCGAAATCAAGGTGGTTTTTGGTCATCCGGTTGAGGAGATTATCAGTGAATCCACTTCTGCGCCGTATGATCTGGTGGTCATGGGAACACATGGGCATGGTGTTCTGGCCGGAGCCATGTTGGGCAGCACAGCCATGCGGGTGGTTCGACGGTCTGTCGTTCCGGTGACAGTGGTCCGGCTCCCCAAGATCAAATCCTGATGCAGTTGTGAGATTTGGGTCATGAGCGCCGGGAAGTGACCAGGCATTCATATGCCGGATTTGGCTGGTTCCCCAGTCCCGGACCGGGAACCAGCAGAACCTGCCCGACTGACAGCATCAACCCGATTTTTCAGTCATCCGCCTTCTGCCCTCTGTCCTCTGACAACCGTTCCATATCCAGCATCCGTATTTTCAGATCAATCCCCCCCCCAAATCCGCCCATGGATCCATTGCTTCGAATCACCCGATGGCAGGGAATCAGAACCGGAAACGGGTTTTGGGCCATGGTGTTGCCGATAAACCGGGCGCTGCCCGGACGACCAATGGATTCCGCAATGTCTTTATAGGAGCGGATTTCACCATATGGAATGGCTGCCACGGTTTGTAATACCTGAATCTGGAGCCGGGTCTGTCTTCCAAAATCCAGGCAGTCCCAAAAAATCATGGGGTCACCCGGAAAAAGGCCCTTGAAATAATTTTGTATAAACTGGATGAGCTGCAATCCGACGGGATCAACCGTTATATCATCCGTTGGATATGGATGCGATTCAGGAGCGCCCGGGAGCAGGATTTCTTTCAGACGAAACGGGCTGGCCTGATAAATCAGCCCGGCGTTTCCAAAAGAAGTGGGAATGGATTCTTTGAACAGGAGAGGATTCTCCGGCCCGAAAGCCTGTTTCGAAACCGGAGAATGGTACCGTTTAAATCGTGGATCAGGTTTCTTCAACTGTAATTGCGCCTGCTTCGCACACTTCCACGCAGCTTTCACAGCCCAAGCATTCTTCCGCATTCACCGGGCTGGATTTTCCATCTACCATTTCAAATACTTCGACCGGACATACATCGACGCATTCTTCACAGCCTTCACATTTGTCTTCATCAACTACTGGATTAAAAGCCATCTAATAAGTCTCCTTTCATTTATTTAATAATTGGCGATATGGTGTCACCGTGGTTATCAATTTCCTATAGACTTTCAGAAAATTCATTTCACAAGGCAGCAGGGAGGGGATAGGCCTTTGGGGGCCATCTCCGACCGATAACGCAGTGAAATGATTTTTCTGAAAGTCTATATGTTCGAAACCGTCCTTATACCAATTAAATGGGTGAGTCAAGCGTTAATCATTAAAATGGGGGATTCCGTATTCTGAATCCCCCTTTCGTTCCGGTTTGTCAGTCTGATGATTGGTGAACAATCAGCTTTTCAGCGTATATTTTTCTGCAATCACGTCAAAATAGGCTTTATCCGCAACCGTACCCCAGACGCCGACCTGTTTTTTGAATTTTTTAAATGCTTCATGGACCTTCTTGGACATCGGATCTTTGGCGGCTTCTTCTTCCAGAACTTCCATGGCCATTTTTCGAAGGGCATCCATCATATCTGCCGGAAACTGCATGAGATTGACCTTGTGAACCGTAATCAGTTCTTCAAGCGCCGCGCCGTTTCCCGCCTCGAATTCACTCAGACTCCACAGGTTGGTTTCCATGGCAATCGCATCCAGAATGACCTGAAGATCCTTTGGCAGGGAATCATAGACTTTTTTGTTGAAAATGACTTCCAGGCAGGTTCCCGGCTCATGCCAGCCCGGATAATAATAGTATTTCGCAGCCTTGTAGAAGCCCATCCGCAGGTCATGCAGCGGACCAACCCATTCCAGGGAATCAATTACGCCCCGTTCAAGAGATGTGAACAGTTCACCCGCAGCCATCAGGGTGACCGTACCACCGGCTTTGGCAATCACTTTGCCGCCGAGACCCGGGATACGCATTTTAAGGCCCTTGAAATCATCGATGGTTTTCATTTCTTTTCTGAACCAGCCGCCCATCTGCACGCCGGTGTTGCCCTGGGGTCTGGGAACCACATTGAAGGGGGCATAGACTTCTTCCCACAACTTTAGTCCGCCGCCGCTGTAAAACCAGGAATTGATACCCTGCGAATTGAGTCCAAACGGAACAGAGGAAAACCACTGGCCGGCAGGAACTTTTCCGGCCCAATAATAGGCGGCCCCGGACCCGACTTCTACGGTTCCATCGGACACCGCATCAAACACGCCAAGGGCCGGAACCAGTTCGCCGCCGGCAAATACCTGAATCTTGATTCTGCCGCTGGTGGCTTCTTCCACCCGTTTGGCAAAACGCTCAGCACCGGTTTGAAGAACCGGCATATTGGGCGGCCAGGTTGTCACCATTTTCCACGAATACGTTTTGTCGGCGGCCATTATGGCTGGTGCTGCGATAGCGGATGCGGCAACAGCGGCTGCAGCGACACCGGTTTTTTTCAGAAAATCTCTTCGTTCCATCAAAAAAACTCCTTTCATGGCAATGGGGTTAATTGAAATCAAACATCTAATTGGCAAACACGATTTTGGGCAGCCATGTTGCTAAAATCGGAAACGCTGTCACAACGGCCAACCCGATGATCTGCAGAATGACAAAGGGAATGATTCCGCGGTAAATATGACCGGTCTGGATTTCCGGTGGCGTCACCGCCTTAAGGTAAAACAGGGAAAAACCGAATGGTGGTGTCAGAAATGACGTTTGCAGGTTGACCGCCAAAAGAACGCAGAACCACAGGGGATCCAGTCCAAATTCAATCATGATAGGGGCCAAAACCGGAACATGGATAAACACGATTTCAATGAAATCCAGAAAAAATCCTACGATGAAAATGACAAACATGACCAGGGCAAACACAAACCATTTGCCGTGGGTATGAGCCATGCCACCCAGAAATTCCCGAACCAGGGTATCCCCGCCGGTTCCCCGGAAAACCAGACCAAACGCCGCTGCGCCAACCAGAATTATAAACACCATGCTGGTCAACTGCATCGTGGAATAGGACACCTCTCTCAGCATCTTATAAGTGAATTTTCGATTGGTGATGGTCAGGATTGTTGCACCTACGGCGCCAACTGCCGCCGACTCTGTGGGTGATGCTATCCCTGCAAACATGGATCCCAGGACCGCGACCATTAAAAACAGTGGCGGAAACAGGGATTTGGCAACCTTTACCAGCATTTCCGTGGATTTGATGGCGTCCAGCTCTGCCTGAGGAATCAGGGGCGCCCATTCCGGCTTGATGATACAGGCAATTAGAATATAAATAATGTATAGGACAACCAGAACGAGTCCTGGAAAAACAGCGCCCATGAAAAGATCACCCACCGGTACCCCGACGATATCACCCAGCAGAACCAGAATGATGCTGGGCGGAATGATTTGACCCAGCGTTCCGGATGCGGCCACGGTTCCTGTGGCCAGCTCTTTCTGATAGCCCCGTTTCATCATGGTGGGAATCGCTATCAGGCCCATTGTGACAACGGTTGCACCGACAATGCCGGTGGATGCTCCCAGTAGTGCGCCGACAACAACTACGGATATCGCCAATCCGCCCCGAATTTTGCCAAACACCAGTCCCATGGTATCCAGCAGTTCCTCAGCCAGTCCGGACCGCTCCAGCATGACCCCCATGAAAACAAATAACGGAACCGCCAGAAGGGTGACATTGTTCATGACGCCCCATATTCGAAGCGGCAGAAGATTGAAAAATCCCCATCCAAAACCGATCAGCCCAAATGTCAGAGACACGCCCAAAAGCGTAAACGTCACCGGAAAACCGACCATGATCAGAATCGACATGGCCAGAAACATCCATCCCGCCAGATATTCCATCAGCCTTCGCCCCCCTGTTCCAGATCTTTACCGATGATGGTGAAAAAGCTGCGAATGCCCATGGCCAAACCCTGAAGCAGAATCAGAACATAACCGATGGGGATGGCAAACTTGATGATAAACCGGTAGGGGATGCCCCCCGGGTCGGGAGAGCCTTCGAGATTCAGGAAGGATGTGTGGGCGAATTTATAGGATGTGTTGATAATCAGATAACAGCCCGGTATCAGAAACACCAGCACACCAATAAAATTGATCCACGCCTTTCCCTTGGGACTGAGTCGCTGATAAAATAAATCCACACGAACATGCCCATCCTTTAACAGTGTATATCCAGCCCCGATCAAAAAAATAAAGGAAAACAGATGCCACTCCAGCTCCTGAATAAACACGTAACTCGTATTGAAGGCATACCGCATGATGACGTCGGTAAACACCACCAGAACCACCAGACAGGCGGCCCAGGCAACAACATAGCCCACACCCCGGTTAAGGGCATCGATCCATCTGCACAGGTTTCTCGCAAAATTCATTCGGCTTCCTCTTGTATTAATTATATTTAAGACACGTTCTGCCCATTTACATCAACAGCCCCGGATATTCAAGATTAAACTCCAAAAAAATGGATAGAGTTTATTGAATGAATCCTGTTTGCAGTTATTGCTGTTTTCAGCAGCCTGAGCATGTTCAATGCTCCGGCGTAAATCCCCGAAAAAATCGGTTATTTCCCGGAGCAGGCACCGAACGTGTCATTTGAAAATCAGGTAGTAGATGACATAAACCCAACTTAAAAAACCATGCACAATGGCCCATAGGATGGAATGGTTTGCATCCCATGAAAGGGCCACCGCAACGACCACGCCGAAACCAAATCCGGCCTTTCGGCCACCATATCTGCTCATGGATACTACTCCGAATTGATTGTTTTTACCGTGAAAATGCAGTTTAAAATAGACATATACCATCAAGCTCCGTAGGAGCGACCTGTTTGTAGAATGACGCCTGAAAATTTCCCTCAAGCCCCGTAGGGGCGGCCTGTGTATTCCGGTGACAGGCCGCTCCGATGGAGCTTGACAGGAATAACTGCATCAATTTCTACAAACAGGTCGCCCCTACGGGGTTTTTTCGGAAGATATCATTTCCATTCATGGGGGTGATCAGAGCGATCATGAGTGTTTACCGAATTATCAAAGGTCAAGGCATATTTCAGAGAGGGGGGATTTTTGAAAGAAAGCTACCAAATCAGACTTTGGTTTATTGAGTTCTTGGAAGTCTTCGATAGCGATAATTACGACAGATTCTTTCCCATGTTTTGTGACAATTTGGGGGCCATCGTGACGGGCTTTGTCAACCAAATTACTGAATTTGTTTTTTGCTTCCTGAAGTTGCCATACATTTCCCATAACAACACCTCATTTATGAATCAGTGTAAACCAAAGAATGAAGGATGCCAGATTTATCGTATTTTCCCGGAAGTATTCATTTTTTCGATTTCATTCGACTCAGCCGATTCTCCAGCAGGGTAAACCGCCGCTCAATTTTGTTATTCCGGATGGCCATGGCAATGGCCTTTTTCGATCCCACAATGACCACCAGGCGTTTGCCCCGGGTGATGGCGGTATAGATCAGATTCCGCTGAAGCAGCACATAATGCTGGGTCAACACCGGAATGATGACTGCCGGATATTCGGAGCCCTGGGATTTGTGAATGGACACGGCATAGGCCAGAACCACCTCATCCATGTCCGATAGATCATAAATGACCTCACGCCCGTCAAAGGTGATGACAACCTCCTGGTCATCCAGGTTGATGCCGGTGATCCGCCCGATGTCCCCGTTATACACATCCTTGTCATAGTTGTTCCGAATCTGCATGACCTTGTCGCCCATGCGAAAACTTCTGCCGCCGCGGTTTAGTTGATCATCTCCCGCGTTCAATGCATTCTGAAGCACCTGGTTCAGATTGGCCACCCCGGCAATACCCCGATTCATGGGGGACAGTATCTGGACATCGGCAATCGGGTCGAGATGAAACCGATTGGGAATCCGTTCGACAACCAGTTTCAAAATCAGATCCACGGCCGCCTGGGGGTCTTCCCGTTCGATGAAATAAAAATCAGAGTCTGCCGCCTGTTCGGTCAGTCGGGGGATCACCCCGGCACAAATCTGATGTGCGTTCACGATGATCCGGCTGCCCCGGGCCTGGCGGAAGATTTCATTCAGTTCGACAACCGGAATCAGTCCGGAGCCGATGATATCGGCCAGAACATTGCCGGCGCCGACAGAGGGCAGTTGATGAATGTCTCCGACCAGAATCAGTCGGGCCGAAACCGGGACAGCCTTCAGCAGATGGTGCATCAGAATGATATCGATCATGGAGGTCTCATCCAGAATCAACAGATCACAATCCAGGGGATGATCCTCATTTTTCTGAAACCCGCCTTTTTGAATGCTGTAGGCCAGGAGCCGGTGGATGGTGGATGCGGGGTGTCCCGTGGCCTCACTCATGCGTTTGGCTGCCCGGCCGGTCGGGGCTGCCAGAAGAATCTGAAGATGAAGGCGGGAAAAGATTTCAATCAGGGAGCGGATAATGGTGGTTTTGCCGGTTCCCGGCCCGCCGGTAATGACCATCGCCTTGCTTTCCAGCGCCTGATTCAGTGCAGCGGCCTGTCTGTCGGCCAGTTGAATGTCAAGCCGCTGTTGCACCCACGTCAACGCCGCAGCCATATCGATCTTTCGAAGGCTGGACGGGGCCAGGGTCAGCATCTTGAGCCGGGCTGCCGCCCGGCTTTCGCAGAGGTGATATTTTTTCAGATAGACTGCGGTTTGGTCGTTTTTGAAGGATTCCTCTCCGGCAGGCAATTCATCCAGGACCAGATGCTGTTCTTCGGTCAATTTGGTGATGGCGTCCTGAATGATGTCCGGTTCGGTTTGCAGCTTTTCCCGGCTTTTTTCAATCAACCGGGGCCGGGGATAAAATACGTGTCCCTCATCCGCCAGTTGATGCAGAACATAAATGACGCCGGCTTTGGCGCGGAGTTCCGAATCTTTGGAAAATCCCAGCTTTTCTGCAATGCGGTCAGCCGTCACAAATCCGATACCGAATATATCCATGGCCAAACGGTATGGATTTTCCTGAACGGTTTTGATGGAATCGTTGCCATAGTGTTTGAAAATTTTGGTGGCATAGGCCGGGCTGACACCGTGGGACTGGAGAAACAGCATGACTTCCCGGATTTCCTTCTGATCATCCCAGGCCTTTTTGATCATGGCAACCCGTTTTTCACCAATGCCATCGACACGACTCAGCTTGTCAGTGTCTTCCTCGATGACATTCAGGGTGTCTTTGCCAAAACTGCTGACAATCCGCTCGGCGATTTTGGGACCGATGCCCTTGATGAGGCCGGAACCCAGATATTTTTTGATGCCGTAAACGGTTGCCGGAACCCGGGTCTGATAGTGAACGACCTTGAACTGTTCACCGAACTTGGGATGAGTGGTCCAAAGCCCCTTCATCAGTACGGTTTCACCGGGTGTGGGGGAGATAAAATGGCCGATAACACTGACCAGAT
>JBFXFK010000142.1:10866-12483 GCA_050179135.1 Desulfatirhabdiaceae bacterium
CGGGTTTCGCGGATACCATCGGTACCAATAAACAGGATGTGCTGACTGAGCCATCCCAATCGCTGGTTATCCTCATACACAAAGTTTTCATCGATGCCAAGCGCCAGGCCTTCCCCCATCAGTTCTTCAAACCGGTCCCCGTGTGGATCATACAGCAGCGCCGGTTCATGACCGGCCCGGACCCATCGCAGGCTTTGGGCATCCGTATCGATTTCGACAAAAAACATGGTCATGAATCGGCCGCTGTCCGCGCTGTCCCGGGACAGAAACTGGTTGACCTCGTTCAACAGCAGCGCCGGCCCCTGGTAGGTTTTGGCGCCAAACCGCAAAAACGCCCTGGCCGATGTCATCTGAAGCGCGGAACCGACACCATGGTCCGCCGCATCCGCAATGACCACGCCAATACGGGAATCCGAAAGATTCAGGTAATCGTAATAATCGCCTCCGGTCTCATCGCAGTAAATGCTTTTTCCGGAAATATCCAGTCCCCGGAACTCCGGCGATATTCGGGGAAGGAGGTTTTGTTGAACATCCTCGGCGATTTTCAGGGCCGAAATCAGTTGAATCCGATGTTTCAGCCCCTTGATCATGCGATTGGTGTAGCCCGCGATCAGGCCGAACTCATCGTTTGTCGCGACCGGAACCATCCGTGAAAAATCCCCGTCTGCCACCTTTTCCAGCACATTGGTTTGATTTTGGAACAGAAGTTTCAGATTCCGGGAAAAGGAAACAATCAGGTTGATGGTGTAGCCCAGCACAATACCGATCACAAACAGAATTTCAATCAGAACCGACCGGTTGGCCGTCATGGACAGATTTTCATCCCGGGTGGCGCTCATGAGCCAGGCGATATCACGGGAAATGACCAGAAAAATGGTCATGGCCACGATCAGCGCGGTCGTAAACGCGATGACCAGAAATTTCCGGCTGATGGAATACAGCCGATCCGGAATCAGCGTGGTTCCCTGCGCCAGCGCTTCCTGAATCACGGTCAACTGGCGGGATAGCGCGATGTCCAATGAAATGAAAAATCCGACAATCAGGTATCCCAGCACAAACATTCCGGCGCTGACAAGGGGAAAATCCAGGAACAGGATATTGAAAAGTGCGGTAATCCCCCCTATTGTCGCGATAATCGTCAGGCTGGTAAAAAACTGGATCATGGGCTGGGAAGGCACAGCCCGGGTATGGACCAGTCGTCTGCTGAACACGGGATGCAGCAGCAGAATAACCAGAAAACTTACGGAAACGATTCCCCCCAGGACCCCCGGAGGCATGGATTCCATGAACGGTCAGACCGATTCGCCATATATGGTCAGAATCAGGCTGGCACTCAGCAGGTGAATCAATAGTCTCATGGTATTGGGCTTTCGTTGGGTGGTTTGGTGCAATCCCGGCCGTGGCGCATGTGAAAACAGATTGAAAATATAGTGATTTTTTATCCCTGTCAAGCTGACCTCATCTTTTGGGATGAAATGACAACCAGACATTTCGTACCTGTCACAAAAAACATGTCCGGGTGATAAAAAAAGCGGTCTTGACTTCAAACAGGCAGCCAACTTATGATGAAAATCCGATATAGCTTTTAAGATAATGATTTTGGGAAGGCAGCAGGGA
>JBFXFK010000143.1:0-12462 GCA_050179135.1 Desulfatirhabdiaceae bacterium
TACCAGCCTTACCCCTGATCAGGCCGATCCGGAGCGCATATTGAATTTGGCCCGGGGTCATTGGGCAATCGAAAACCGCCTGCATTGGGTCCGGGACGTCACCTTTGACGAGGACCGTAGTCAAGTCCGAAAAGGCAACGGAGCCCAAATTATGGCCAGTTTGCGCAATATAGCAATCTCGTTGCTGCGTATGGCAGGCGCCCGCTACATTGCTCCCGCCCTGCGTGCTTGCGCAAGGCTTGGCCAAGGCGTCCTACGACTCATCGGCGTCCCGGATTAACTTTGACGGGTCCCTGAATTCCTTCCGCGTGTCAAATGACGCTTCAAACGATCACAACATCCTGTCAATAAATTGACGAACAGCCTGCCTGCATCCTTAATACATTAATAACAAATTGATATAATTAATCATATTTAATTGGCACAGCATTTGCTTAAACCTTGACAAACAAGATTAATTTTCCAATTCATCCTTAAGGGAACCAGTGAGGGATTCCATGCTCGTGATCACCAGAAAGCTGGATGAAAGCATCACCATCAACGGAGATATTCGGGTGTCGGTTTTGGGCATCAAGGGCAACTCGGTCAAAATCGGAATCGATGCCCCCAAACAGATGCCGATTTACCGGACGGAAGTCTATCAAAGCATTGTCGCAGAAAATATATGTGCGGCAGAGCTTCCACAGGATCTGTCACTCCTTTTGGGACGAAAGGAGGCCGACTGATGGAAACGCGTCAAAAAAATAACTCTTCACAGCAGGCATTACCCATGTTGGATATCGAAACCACCCGATTTGGTGTTGTATCCATTGAAGCAGACAAAATTATAACGTTTCCGGAGGGGCTTCTGGGATTACCGGAACAAAAGGATTACTGCATTCTGGAACATCAGCCCGGATCGCCCTTTTACTGGCTCCAGTCTGTAACCGCGCCGTATCTGGCATTTATCGTGATCAATCCGCTGTTGGGTGAACCCGAGTACCTGAACAATCTGCCTCAAATAGACAGAAAGCTTTTTCAGGGTATTGAAGAAGAAAAGATTGTCATCCTGTCTCTGGTCACGGTCAAACCTGACGACCCCAAACCGTTGACCATGAATCTGGTAGGCCCGATCGTGATCGATCAGGCATCCAGGAGTGGCAAACAGGTGATATTGTCGAGTACACGCTATTCCTGCAAACATCCCCTCAAACTGGGTTAATGGACAGAATGAAAACCACAATTTTTATCCAGTTTTTTTGATTCTCTTTGCGATCTTTGAGTTTTTGCGGTGATAAAATGGAGGAATTATCCAATATGAAAAAAGAAATCAGTGAATCAAGTGGTTTTCTGTTTCATGAATTGCGTATTCCGAATGTGCCCGGAGACAGCATATTGACTGGGAAGTCCCTGAGATTACGCGTCAGTGGCTGCCGTCTGATAACAGCGGCCGGGTGGATAATCTGGAAACTTTTCATGATCATGATCCTGCCTAAAAAGGCCGGTGATGGCGCCATGACCTGAAGACCTCGAGGCTTTGGAATTGGATCCAATCTGGCCCTTTGTAATGTCAAAATGAAATTTTGACATATTGAAATCGGCACATTAACTGTAAATAGCCTGTGAGGTTAAAATGGAAATGGAAACAGCCACATCGATGAATCAGGCAACAAAGAATCATCTGATTGCAGAAGGATATGACCATCCGGAAGTCATGAATGTCGTCATGAAAGGTGGCATCAGCCTGTCTGTCCCGACAAATATTAATCTGCTGACGTCTTATGTACTTCTGGAGCAGGGAGACTGGTTTGAAGAGGAAATCGACTTTGTCCGGAATGTCATTCAGCCGGGCAATCATGTCGTGGATATCGGCGCCAAATACGGGGCCTACAGTCTTTCCGCTGCAAAAGCAGCCGGGTCTGATGGAAAGGTTTGGGCATTTGAGCCAGGGCCGGCTACAGCAGCCTATCTGTCCAGGAGTATTCTCCTGAATCAGATGAACCAGGTGGATGTGATTGCCGGAAGCCAAGCAATTCCGGGGGGAGACATCCTGATTCTGGATGATGCCATGAATCGATTTGGCCCAACCGGCATTGATTTTTTAAAACTGGATGCAGAAGGACGGGAACTGGATATCCTGAATCACGGGACATTTTTTTTGTCGCAGCATTCGCCCCTGATACAGTACCGCATCAAATATAACGAACATGTCAATACGGACCTGATTTCATTTTTCGCATCTATTGGATATGACAGCTATCGTCTCGTGCCGGGCATTGGCTGCCTTGTCCCCTGCCCGAGTGTACAGGGGATAGACCCGTATCAACTGAATTTATTCTGCTGCAAAGCGGACCGGTCATTGCATCTTGAAAAAAGAGGGCTGTTGATCCGTCACGAATTGATGAATGAAACATCCGGCCAGACTGACCCATCACTCTGGATCAACCATATCAGACCATTTCCCTATGCCATGCAGTTGGCGAAATTGTGGCGGAATTATCTGGCAGAAAATCACGCCGATCCACATTGGCAGGCCCACCAGGAGGCTCTCTCATGCTATACCCTGTCCCGGATGGCTTCCATCGGAATTGCTGAACAACTTCAGTCATTGAACCGGGCCTATCTGATTTTAAAGGATACGATCGACAGTCATGCCACTTTTTCACGGTTGATGAGCTTTTCCAGAATCTCGATGGACCTGGGATTCCGGGCTCAGGTTGTGGTCGCTCTGGATCGGCTTGTTCAGATGATGGGTTCCAATCAACCTGTTTCAATAGATGAACCGTTCATACCGGTGCTGGCGCGATTTGAAGCCCAGGATCCCGGGGAAAAAATTGGCGCATGGATACTGGTTTCCCTTTTGGAAACCCGGGAGCGATACCAGTCTTTTTCCACCTATTTTTCCGGAAATCTGTCGTTAAAGAATCTGGAGTTGCTGAAAACACTCCCGTTTTATCATCCGGATATGGAACAGCGGCGAAAGATGATTCATCTGAGGCGATCTTTTGAAACCCCAAAAGAACCCGAAAAAACCCCATCGGGGATTACCCAAACGCATTGTCAGGGGAATTTTTCATGAATCATTCCGGATCGTTCACCCCCGGGTAAGAAAAGAAAGGGCCTGGTTTCAATTTGGCCCACCGGAGTGTCAAAATGAAATTTTGACATCAGGCCATCATGATCCGTATCTCAAAACTGAAGCCATTTTCACGATAACTTTCGTGAAACGACAAAAAAAGTTCTTTGGAGTGAGACAGGGATGTCCAGAAATAAAACACATCGTGCACCAATTTCCGGAAAGAAATCATCTGCCGGAAAAAGTTCGGCATATGCCAAAGCCGTTCAGCTTTATCAGGCAGGCAAACTGGCGGAAGCCGAACCGCTTTTTCATGCCCACCTTGCCCGTCATCCGAAAGATGCTCAGGCTGCCAATCTGGCCGGGCTGATTGCCTATCGCCAGAGACGATTTGATGACGCCATCGGGTTGTTCAAATCCGCCATTGAATCTGATGATACAGAACACAGTTTTTTCAACAATCTGGGAGCTGCACTCAAGGAAAACGGAAAACCAAGGGATGCCATCCCGTATTTCCAAAAAGCTGTTGCGATCAAACCGGATTATTGTGAGGCATCCTATAATCTGGGAGGCGCCTATCAGTTTCTGGGTGAACTGGATCTGGCAATCGAGTGGTATGAATATACACTTGACCGTAATCCCGAATACCACCTGGCCCATGGAAACCGGGCATGCGTTTATAAGGATCAGGGAAAAATTGAACAGGCCATCGAAGATTTCAGGCAGGTTTTGATACGAAATCCCGATGATGCCATGGCCAATTCCAATCTGGTTTTTTGTCTGAACTACCTGGAAGATATCGATCCGGATACCATTTTCTTGCAGCACCAGGAATGGGCCAGACGGCATGCACCCCAAAATCCTGTTCTGCCGGAATCATTTTCAAACCTTCCCGTGCCCAACCGCCGTATTCGGGTGGGGTATATATCCGCAGATTTCCGGACCCATTCCGTTGCATTTTTCATGTATCCAATTCTTCAGGCGCGAAATCGTGAACAATTTGAAGTGACCTGTTATGCAGATGTTCCAAGGCCCGATGAAGTAACGCAGATACTGATGGCAAATACCGATCATTGGCAAAGCATCACCGGCATGACCGATGATCAGGTATTTCTGATGATTCAGAATGATCAGATCGATATCCTGGTCGATCTGGCCGGTCACAGTGGCAACAACCGGATGCGGTTGTTTGCCCGAAAACCGGCGCCGATACAGGTTTCCTACCTGGGTTATCCCAATACAACCGGATTGCCGTCAATGGATTATCGCCTTACCGATGCCGTAACCGATCCGCCGGATGTTACCGACCGGTATCACACCGAAAAGCTTGTCCGGATCGATGGCGGATTTTTATGTTATCAGCCGTCAAACAATGCACCGGATATCGGGGATGCTCCCTGCCTAAGTCACGGTAACATTACATTTGGATCTTTCAACAATCGGGCAAAGATCAATTCCCGGGTCATCGCGTTGTGGTCCAACCTGCTGCAACAGATTGATGGTTCCCGTCTGATTTTAAAATCCAGCATAGCTTCTGATGAGGCGGCCAGGCAGAACCTGTTGTCCCTGTTTGTTCAAAACGGCATCGAGGCAGCCCGCATCGAAATTCTCCCATTGCTGACTTTCAATGAACACCTGAACCAGTATTCACGGGTGGATATTGCGCTGGATACCTTTCCCTACAATGGCACAACAACCACCTGTGAAGCCCTGTGGATGGGGGTCCCGGTCATAACGAAGATGGGGAATACGCATGCCTCCCGTGTCGGAGCCAGCATCCTCGGTCAGCTTGATCTCAATGAATGCATTGCTGCAACTGACGCAGACTATATTCAAAAAGCGGTTCGGCTTGCTGATAACAAAGCCTTTCTGCAATCCTGGCGCAATACGGGCCGAAGCCGGATGTTGAAGTCTTCCCTGATGGACAAATCGTCATTTGTCAAAAAAATTGAAGCCGCCTATCGCCGGATGTGGCTGGAGTGGTGCACCTGCCGAATACAAGAGGGACACGTCAATGCGGATGTCATGACGATCGAAATGGCAGAAGATTTGTCTGTCTGCATCTCCGGTTCCATTCGCAATCCGTCTTCCGACATGATGCATCTCAGTCCGGCGTGGTTTGAACAGGAAACCGCATTTATCCGGACATTCCTGAAGTCCGGCATGACCGCTGTGGATATTGGCGCCAACTATGGTGCATACGCCCTGACAGCCGCCCGCTCAGTGGGACCATCCGGAAAAATTTGGGCATATGAAGCCGATCCGGTCATGGCGGCCTGTCTTTCCCGCAGTCTACATCTGAATCGGCTGGATAACGTCAATCTGTTGAAGGCCGGCGCTGTTGATGATGAATTGATCACTTGGGAAAGGAGTCCGGATTTTTTACGTATAAACACAATCTCTCAGGAAAAGGCCGGTATTGAAACAGCTAAACGGATTCTCGAAAACGGGGCTCCCCTGATGCTGTTTGAAACCGGGCAGGATGAAGCATTTGATCCGGAAATGATCCGATCGTTTCTGAGCATGGGATACCAGAGATGCCGTCTGATCCCGGGTCTTGGCATTCTGGCGCCGCATCCCATGACAAACATGAAAACGGGAATGAATCCGAATCTGTTCTTCTTCAAGTCCGGTTTTTCCAAAATGCTGGTGATACAGGATCTGCTTGCCCTCCGGCAGCATGACGCATTTTCTGATTCCGATATATCCCCTGAAACATGGATCGACCATTTGCAGAATTTTCCCTATATGCTGCGATGTCTTCCGTTGTGGCAGACCTACTGTCAGGAACATGTTCATGATTCGGGCTGGCAAACTCATCAAAATGCCCTGAATGCCTTTTCGGTTTCCAGACTGCCTGGCTTCAACGCATCTGAACGATATACTGCCCTGACCCGGGGCTATGACATGATGACCAGACTGCTGGCCCGGGATGCCACGATACCCCGGATTCTGAGCGCTGCCCGGATGGCCATGGATTTGGGATACCGGGACGATGTACTGCAAATGGTGAATCATCTGTTGAAACTGTTGGGTGCGGCGCAGACCATTTTCTGGAATGAGCCCTTTCTGGCGCTCTCCCCCAACATGGCGGCAATCGATCCGGAAAAAGATGTCGGACAGTGGCTGGTGTATGCGATGCTTGAAATCCGGGTCAACTGTCACCTGAATTCCTGGAATCCGGGCCTGCAAAGCACTGTAATGGCAGATTTTGAACTGATGAAAACCTTGCCATTCTACAACGATGATATGGAAAGAAAACGAAATTTTTTGTCAGGGGAAATTGGTCAGCAGCCTGTTGGCAAGGGGCGGGAATCTTGGGAAAACGGTCCGGATACGATGTTCACGATAAACAACGATGATGCGAAACCGGATAAAAATTTAAAAAAACAGATCAAAAAACAGAAAAGAACCGAGACAAATCCCCTGCAGCAACAGATGACGGAGGCCGTTCAATACCATAAAGCCGGACGTTTTCATGAAGCGGTTGCCATCTATGATCAGGTTTTGGCAAAACATCCCAATCATTCCGATGCCCTTCATTTGTCGGGCGTGGTCGCCCATCAAACCGGGCAGCATCAAAAGGCTGTTCAACTGATCCGGCAAGCGATTCATCTTTCTCCCAAAACAGCCATTTACCACTACAACCTGGGGGCTGCCTTCAACGCCCTGGAACAGTATGAAAACGCTGTACAAAGTTATCAAAAGGCACTGTCTCTTCAGCCGGATTATGCAGATGTGTACAGCAATCAGGGAAACACATTGAAAAGTCTCGGGAAAATTGATGAGGCCATCGCCAGCCTGAAGGAAGCCATCCGCCTGAAACCGTATTTTGCGGATGCCTACAATAACCTGGGATCCGTTTACAATCATCTGCGCCGCTATGATGATGCCTTTGCCTGTTTTCAGAAAGCACTGGAACTGAACCCGGGATGTGTGGAGTGTCTGTCCAATATCGGGAATGTTCATAAGGATCAGAATCGGTTGTCAGAGGCCGTTTTGTGGTACCAGAAGGCACTGACACACCGGGCCGTCAATCCGGAAGTATATAACAATCTGGGATATGTGTTGTATTCGCAAGGCAAGGTTCGTGATGCAATCGCCTTTCTTGAAACCGCCATTCATCAAAAACCCCAATATGCGGCTGCCCACTCCAACCTCTTGTTTGGGTTAAATTATTTACCGGATGAAGCGCCGGATGCCATTTTTGAACGCCATCGAAACTGGGATATCCGGCACGGCGCCGGTGTTTTGAAACCCATCACCAATTGGCCCTCAATCGGGAATTTGGACAAGCGGATTCATATTGGATATCTGTCCCCGGATTTCAGAAAGCATTCCGTTGCCTTCTTTATCGAACCAATTCTGAAAGCGCATAATCCCGATAAATTTCAGGTGATATGTTATTCAAATACGACCCATCCGGATGAAGTGACCGGGCGGATCAAAGCACTGGGCTGGGAATGGCGCGATATTTTTGGACTCAACGACAGCAAAGTGATTGATTTGATTCTGGCTGACAATGTCCAAATACTGGTTGATCTTGCGGGGCATACGGCCAACAACCGGTTACCGGTGTTTGCCAGAAAACCTGCCCCCCTTCAGGTCACCTATCTGGGCTACCCGAATACCTCCGGTCTTGGCGCCATGGATTATCGAATTACCGATGACAAGGCTGACCCACCCGGTTTGACAGAAAACTTTCACACCGAACAATTGATTCGGCTTTCCGGAAGTTTTGTGTCGTATCAGCCGCCTGATGACACCCCGGAAATTTCTGATCTGCCAGCCCTGAAATCCAATGGCATAACTTTTGCTTCTTTTAATAATCGAACCAAGATCACGACAGCCGTCATACACACCTGGGCAACCATTCTGAACCAGATACCGGGCGCCCGGTTAATACTGAAATCCAGGGCGCTGGCAGACCCGGAAACCAGACAGGAACTGGAAAAACAATTTGCAGCCTGTCAGGCGCCCCCCGAGCGACTGGAAATGCATGGTTTATTACCGTATCACAGCCATCTGGCGTTATATCATCGGGTCGATGTGGCCCTTGATACGTTTCCTTACAATGGAACAACCACAACCTGCGAGGCATTGTGGATGGGGGTTCCGGTAATTACACAGGAAGGAAACACCCATGCATCCCGGGTTGGCGTCAGTCTGCTGACCAGTGTCGGCCTTGATTCGTTTATCACCGGTTCGGTGGATGACTATATCCAAAAGGCGGTTGCGTTAAGCCAGGATTTGCCGATGCTTTCATCCATCCGGTCCGGATTGCGGGAAACAATGCGAAATTCGCCCCTGATGGATGCCAAATGCCTGACACAATCCCTTGAACAGGCATACGAAACCATCTGGGCAAACTTCAGGAATCAACACGGTACAGAATCGGATCATCCGTCAAAATTTTGACTGTCAGTCATTTGTTGTAGGTCGGGAAAGCATCCCGACAACATCTTTATGAATTGTCGGGTGTAAAACCCGACCTACTTTAAAAGGAGAATTTGTTATGGCGCTTATCATCAATACCAACATTGCATCATTGAATGCCCAAAAAAATCTGTCCCGGACCCAGAATGCCCTGGACAAATCCATTGCCAGGCTCTCTTCCGGCCTGCGCATCAACAGCGCAAAGGATGATGCCGCCGGCATGGCCATATCCAACCGGTTTGTCACCCAGATCCGGGGATTCAGTCAGGCCATTCGAAACGCCAATGACGGAATATCCCTGCTGCAAACCTCCGAGGGCTCCATGCAGGAGGTCACGTCGATTCTCCAACGGATGCGGGAACTGGCTGTGCAGGCGGCCAATGATACCAACTCGGCTTCGGACCGGGCATCGCTTCAGGGTGAAATGGATCAGCTTTTTGCTGAAATTGACCGGATTGCCGGAACCACCCAATTCAACGGCATCCAACTGGTGGATGGTTCCGGAGGTGCGCTGAGTTTTCAGATTGGCAGTGACTCCGGCCAGACCGTTACCGTGGAATTGAAAAGTGTCAAAACCAGTGACCTCAATCTGAACGGCTATTCCAAGGTGGGTGAATTGAACAGCGGCAGGATTGGAACCAGCATGGGTGGCGCATCCGGATTGACAATCAACGGATTTGCCATTGGATCGGCTGCAACGACAGGTACGGCGGCGGATGCAGCAAAGGCCATCAACCAGAAAACCTCGAATACAGGAGTTTCGGCAGTTGCCTATAACATTTACAAGGGTACAGGAAATGTCAGTGGTATTGTCAGCGGGTTGAAGATTGGTACATCGAGTGGCAATCTGGCCACAATTGAAAACTCCGGAAGCATGACCGAATTGGTAAACAACATCAACCGGGATGCAGCAGGCGTTTCAGCCACCCTCAACAAGGATGGGAGCATCACCCTGAGCAATGACACCGGCCTGGATATTGTGGTGGGTGGCACACCGGACAATTCGGGACTGTCAGCAGAAATATATAAAGGTTATATTGCCCTGACGGATGACAAGAATGAACCCATTTCGATTACAGCCTCTTCGGGATGCACGTCGGCGGATGTCAACGAATGGGGCTTTAACATCTCCACGGGATCGACAAGCATCACAGGCGGCCAAGTTACGACCGATAAAATAGCTGCCGGCGATCTGACGATCAATGGTGTTTCCGTAGGCGCGTCCACCGGATCAAGCGCCGGTGACAAGGCGGCTGCAATAAATCTGGTAAAAGGCTCATCCGGTGTATCCGCCTCTGCTTATACCGAAGTCAGTGTATCGGTTGACACGACAAAAATAGCAACTGCAAGTGATCTGAAAATTAATGGTTCAGTAGTAAATTTATCGGCAGCCACATCCATGAAGGCTGTCGTGACTACTATCAATAACAGCGTCAAGGGGATTGTGGCCACAACCAGCCCCGATGGAAAACTGATTTTGACCGCTTCTTCCGGCATGGATATCGAAATCGTGGATTTAGTGAGTGTGATGGAGGGTAGTAAGACAACACGTGGAACCATTGTCCTGACATCAGACACCGGCGCCGATATCCAAATCTCCGGGATGGATCTGGCAAAAGTCGGTTTTACCGAGCAGGGAGGAAGTTCCGAAGCCATTGGATCCGGACTGAACATCATGTCACTGGAAAATGCCAGCAACGCCATCGACCGGATTGATGACGCCATTGACATGATCTCGGCAAACCGTGCGGATCTGGGCGCGGTTCAAAACCGGCTGGATTCCACCATTTCCAACCTGCAGAATGCGTCAGAAAACTTTTCGGCGTCAAACAGCCGGCTGATCGATGCGGATTTTGCGGCGGAAACCGCGGAAATGAGCAAGCAACAAATCATGATGCAGGCTGGTGTGGCCATGCTGGCACAGGCCAAGCAGCTTCCACAGCAGGCACTGTCATTGTTGCAGCAGTAACACCGGAGATCATAATGATTGTTCTGTAAATAATAGCGACAAAATCAAGTCTTGACACTCCGGCAGGCCGTTCCGCCGTGTTCTTCCGGAGTGTCAAAACATAATTTTGACACATGATTGTTCTTCAATATTTTGATATCAAAATCAAGTTTTGACACAAATCTCAAAAATCATCATCGGCTTCCTTCAGTAACAAATCCCTGTGATCCGAATATTTCTGAAACTGCCTGACAAGGTTGTCCCTGCCCATTTCCGAAAAGGTCTTTTGAAAACTGGAAAACGGATAATCACTCAAGTCTGTAACATATCCGTGTTTGACTGGATTATACAAAACCTGAATCCGTGGCACGAAATTTGCTGATAGCTAAAAAATCAAATTTGCTCTTTGGCATGGAATATAATTCAATGAGAAAATAGTCAACTGGCATGAATGAGCATAGCAATTGTGAATGAACGCTGGTTTTCCCGATTTTTGAGCGCACTCGTCCTGTACGGGTTACACCCGGCAATTTAAAACAGATGAAAAGGGTGGCTTTCTGTTTATGTCTTCAGTGTACAGAATCTGGCATAAACAGACCCGAAAAGGGAGGCACATGGGTTGAGCTTTCCCAAGGATATCGACCATTTTCTTGATGAATGGATGATTCTGCCTGCTACATAAATCAGGTCCAGGATTACGCTTCGAATCCGACGGCGGGTTGCTTTCTTCCGGTGGGATGGCATCAGATTGATATTGCCGTTATCCTCTCTGAGGCTTTCCTGACCACAAAGTCTCAAGAGATTGTAGCCCAGCATTCCAAGAAGAAGAACCAGTGCATTGCTTTTGAAATACTTGCTCGGCAATCGCTCCAGATCCATATCGGTCTTCAACTCGGAGTGGAATTGTTCACTGGTGCCATGGTCGTGATACAGGTCAATCACTTCATCTGCTTTCATGGGCAGACTGACCCAGTATGTATCTACTGCCACATCAGGAAAAAGAACTGGCTGGCCTTTCACGATTGTTCGTTCTGTTGCTTCGTAACAAATCGGACAAGGCAGAGGCGTCCCATCCCAATCCGTGGTAGTCATTCCCCGCCACTGTTTCTTACCGTCACGGCATGGAATGAATGTTCCATTCTTTTTGGCAAATTTCAGCCAGTCATTGGGATCGGTTTTACGCAAATTGCGTTTGATGATAAATTCGACACCATTTTTGATGAAGCAGTCAATATTGTCGCGGGAGTCATTTCCGGAATCGAGGCGGGCCAGAATCCGTTGATCGGTAATGCGTTTAGCATACTGAATCGACTGCTTCAGGAATTCGGGAGTATTTTTCTGGCAGTGCTGTTTACCTTCCCGAAATTCCAGATTGACGAGATACCCTTCTCGTCCGAGGTATTCAAACATGGGGGCGAAACCATCCTCTCCTTTGTATGTTCTGGATACGCCTTCTTTTTGGGTTTTTTCGTTGTTGAAGGGGCTGACATCGCCATCCAGAGGAACGAAGTCGCCGCAACTGGTATGCAATGGTGTTATGGCAGGAGCTGTCTTTCTGATCAAATCGGCGGATTCTTCCTTGATGATGGTATCGAAAGAATCGCCGACAATGTCAATTCGCTGGCGAATTGCGGGGCTTGAGGGACAAAACTGCAGACCAAGGCTGCCAGAAAAAAAGGGGTTATTCCGGAAAGTTTCTATGGCGTCGTAATCCGGCTTTCCCAAGCAGATAAGACCGGTCATGGCAAAAATGATATCTGCATTGGAGATTTTGGGTTTGGCGCACTTGTCCAGAATGGTCTCATTGAGTCTCTTGCGCAGTTGAGTCCTGGCAAGCAGTGCTCCAAAAAGCGCCAAACCGGAGTGGCTGGTCAGACTTTCATCCCCTTGTTTGATAGTAAATTGTGTTGGCATAAGCCTGCACCTCCCAAGTGATAGTTTTTATGCCAACATATAACATAATAGTAATATTAAATCAAGATGTTATGAACATTTATAACAAAAATAATGCCACGGATTCAGG
>JBFXFK010000144.1:0-7727 GCA_050179135.1 Desulfatirhabdiaceae bacterium
TTGGAGCCCGCCATAAAGGCCATGTCGGACGCAGAGCTGAGAAATCAGACAGACGTTTTCAAAAATCGGATTGGCAAGGGGGAAACCCTGGATGATCTGCTTCCCGAAGCGTTTGCAGTTGTTCGCGAGGCATCGGTCAGAACTCTTGGAATGCGTCATTTTGATGTTCAGTTGATTGGCGGCATGGTGCTTCATCAGGGAAAAATTGCGGAAATGAAAACCGGTGAAGGCAAAACCCTTGCCGCCACGCTTCCGGCCTATCTGAATGCATTGGACGGTAAAGGGGTTCACATCATTACCGTCAATGATTATCTGGCCCGTCGTGACACCAAATGGATGGGAAACATTTACCAGTTCCTGGGACTTTCTGTCGGCTGCATCCTTCATGGCCTGGATGACCGTGAACGGAAAGCCGCTTATGGCGCTGACATCACCTATGGCACCAATAACGAGTTCGGATTTGATTATCTGCGCGACAACATGAAATTCTATCTGGAATCTGTCGTGCAACGGGAGCTGAACTACGCCATTGTGGATGAGGTGGACAGCATTTTGATCGATGAAGCCAGGACACCTTTGATTATATCCGGTCCTGCCGAAAAATCGACAAGCCTCTATTATGATGTCAACCATATCATACCCCGTCTGACGCGGGATACGGATTATGTTATCGATGAAAAGGCCCGCTCCTCGACGCTGACCGAAGAAGGGGTGATACGGGCCGAAAAACTGATGCAGATCGACAATCTCTATGATCCCCGGAATATCGAGATCCTTCATCACATCAATCAGGCATTAAAGGCTCATTCCCTGTTCAAGCGGGATGTGGATTATATCGTCAAAGACGGGGAAGTCATCATTGTGGATGAATTCACCGGCAGACTGATGCCGGGCAGGCGCTACAGCGAGGGACTGCACCAGGCGCTCGAGGCCAAGGAATCGGTTAAAATTGAAAATGAAAACCAGACCCTTGCCACCATCACCTTTCAGAATTATTTTCGGATGTACAACAAGCTGGCTGGAATGACCGGTACAGCCGACACCGAGGCGGCCGAGTTCAAAAAGATATACAATCTGGATGTCACAATCATTCCAACCAACCAGCCCATGATTCGAATCGATCATCCGGATGTCATCTATAAAACCAAAAAAGAAAAATTCGAGGCTGTCATTGATGAAATTCGGGAGTTGCACCAGAAAGGCCAGCCGGTTCTGGTTGGAACCATTTCCATCGATGTATCGGAGAGTCTCAGCAATAAGCTGAGCAAAAAAGGCATTCCCCATACGGTCCTGAATGCCAAGATTCATGAAAAAGAAGCAGAAATCGTGGCCCTTGCGGGGCAGAAAGGGGCTGTGACCATATCCACCAACATGGCGGGTCGAGGTACGGATATTGTTCTGGGTCCGGGCGTGACCGATCTGGGTGGGTTGCATATTCTGGGCACGGAACGACATGAAAGCCGGCGCATCGACAATCAGCTTCGGGGGCGGTCCGGTAGGCAGGGTGATCCGGGATCATCGCGGTTCTACATGGCCCTGGAAGATGATCTGCTCAGGATATTCGGTGGTGAGCGCATGAGCGCCATCATGGACAGAATGGGTATGGAAGAAGGTGAGCCGATCGAGCACAACCTGATCAGCAGGGCCATTGAAAATGCCCAGTCCAAAGTGGAGGGTCACAATTTCGATATTCGAAAACACCTCCTGGAATATGACGATGTGATGAACCAGCAGCGTGAGGTGATCTACCGGCACCGCCGCGAGGCCATGGTTGGCAACAATCTGAAGCAGTCTGTCGAAGACATGATCCGGGAGAAATCCGAGGACATTGCGGCCGCCTTTGCCGATGAAAAGGCGGCGCCGGAAGAATGGGATTTCAGGGGACTGAGGGAAGCGGTCTTCAAACAGTTCAATTTTCCGGCAGATGACCTGGGGCCGGATACGCTGGAAGAAATGAACGCGGAGAATCTGGGGGAATGGATATTCGAAGCGGCCATGAAACGATATGCCGAAAAAGAGCTTGAGCTTGGTGAACAATCCCTTCGGTATCTGGAGCGGTATGTCATGCTCCAAACCGTTGACAATCTCTGGAAAGACCACTTGTTGTCCATGGATCATCTCAAGGAAGGCATCGGTCTTCGGGGATATGCCCAGCAGAATCCGCTTTTGATTTACAAAAAAGAGGGTTTTGAAATGTTTCAGAACATGATCGACCGGATCAAGGAAGAAACCCTTTCCATTTTATACCGGATTCAGCCGGCTGAACCGGAACAGCTTGAAACGATCCATAAGCCCAAAGAACAGAATCTGGTTTTTTCCGGAAGCGGAGACGGTTCCAAACCCAGACAGGAGCCGGTCAGACGGACCCAGGACAAGATTGGACGAAACGATCCCTGTCCGTGCGGCAGTGGAAAAAAATATAAAAAATGTTGTGGAAAATGACAGGACCATGAGCGTACCCGACACCCGAACATCGGAAGAAACGATAACCGAAAATCAGGAGAGGGTTACAGAGCCTCCCCTGTATCGGGTTATTCTGCTAAATGATGACTACACCACGATGGAGTTTGTGGTGGAGATTCTGATGACCATTTTTCACAAGCCTCTGGACGAAGCCACGGCCATCATGCTGAATGTCCATAAAAAAGGGGTCGGGGTATGTGGGGTATATCCCCTTGAAATTGCAGAGACAAAAGTGGAAATTGTACATTCCGTGGCAAGAGAGAACGGATATCCCCTGCGGTGTGCCATTGAGAAGGATTGAATCATGATCAGCAAGGAACTGAGTCAAAGTCTTGGTCAGGCGGTTCAGGAAGCCAGACAGAGACGACATGAATATGTGTCGGTCGAGCATATCCTGTTTGCGGTACTGCATGACAGTACCGGTATCGAGATTATCGAAAACTGCGGTGGAAATGTGGCCAGCCTGATTGGCGCGATTGAAGGCTTTTTCACAGAACGGATCTCCCGGGTTCCGGACAATCGCGATTACACGCTTCAGCAGACCCTGGCCTTTCAGCGGGTCATTCAACGCGCGGTCAATCATGTTCGTTCTGCAGAAAAACAGCAGGTGGAAATCAGTGATATTCTGGCATCCATATTTTTGGAAAAGGATTCATATGCCGCCTATTTTCTCAGCGAACAGGGCATTACCCGGCTCGCGGTTCTCAGCTACATTTCCCATGATACCCAGCCTCCCCTGTTTACCCGGGATAATACAACTGCGCCCAAATCCGAACCCTCGGAAAAGCCCAAAAAAACAGACCCGTTGGACCTTTTCACCATTGATCTGAATGAAAAGGCGGCTTCCGGGAAAATCGATCCACTCATACATCGGGAAACCGAAATCGAGCGGACCATTCAGATTTTATGCCGCAGACGAAAAAACAATCCCATTTATGTGGGTGATCCGGGTGTGGGTAAAACTGCGATGGCCGAGGGCCTGGCCCTGAAAATATATGAAAATGCGGTACCGGATATCATGAAAGGGATCCATATCTATGCGTTGGACATGGGTGCGGTGCTGGCCGGGACCAAGTTTCGGGGTGAATTTGAACAGCGGTTGAAGGGGGTCATCGAATCCCTGAAACAAAAAGAGAATCCCATTCTGTTTATCGATGAAATTCATACGGTTGTTGGGGCCGGCGCCACCAGTGGCGGTTCCATGGATGCATCCAACATTTTAAAACCGGCATTGGCCAGTGGCGAAATCCGGTGTATTGGCTCCACCACCTATGAAGAATACAAGAACCATTTTCAAAAAGATCGCGCCTTGTCCCGGCGTTTTGAAAAGGTGGAAATCCTGGAGCCTTCCGTGCCCGAGACGATTCTGATTTTAAAAGGTCTCAAATCCCAGTATGAGGCCCATCATCAGATTCTTTATACGGATTCGGCATTACAGGCCGCAGCGGAACTGTCAGCAAAGCACATTAACGACCGCTACCTTCCGGACAAGGCCATCGATGTCATTGATGAAGCCGGCGCTTTTATCCGGCTTACCGAAGGCAGGCGACGAAAACGCATCCGTCCGTCAGATATTGAAAAAATCGTGGCAAAAATGGCCCGAATTCCGGCCATCCGGGTATCCTCATCCGATAAAACCCGTCTGGAGAATCTGGAAGATGGCCTGAAGCAGGTTGTCTTTGGTCAGGACCAGGCTCTGGCAGCCGTTGTCACGGCCATCAAACGGTCCCGGGCCGGACTGGCCGCCCCCAATCGGCCGGTGGGCACATTTCTGTTTACCGGTCCCACCGGTGTTGGAAAAACAGAGGCCGCCCGTCAGACCGCCAATCTGCTGGGAATCCATTTCAGCCGCTATGACATGAGTGAATACATGGAAAAACATGCGGTGGCCAGACTGATCGGTGCGCCGCCCGGGTATATCGGGTTTGATCAGGGCGGGCTTTTGACCGATGATATCCGCAAACATCCCCATTCGGTACTGCTTCTGGATGAAATTGAAAAGGCGCATCCCGATGTGTACAACATCCTGCTTCAGGTGCTCGATTATGCAACCCTGACCGATAACAACGGAAAAAAAGCGGATTTCAGAAACGTCATCATCATCATGACGTCCAATGCCGGATCCCGTGAAATGACCGCAGCCGCCATCGGATTTGGAATACCTACGGCAGATTCGGAAGACCGGGGCAGAAAAGCGGTTGAAAAAACCTTCAGCCCGGAATTTCGGAACCGCCTGGATGCCATTGTCCATTTCAACGCCCTTTCATCTGAAGTCATGGAACAGGTGGTGGACAAATTTCTGGCCGAACTGAACGGGCAGCTTCAACCCAAACAGGTGATTGTGACACTTTCCGCTCAGGCCAGATCCTGGTTGGCTGAAAAGGGTCATGATCCCAAGTATGGCGCCAGACCGCTGGGGCGATTGATACAGACCCACATCAAGGATGCGTTGTCCGACGAAATTTTGTTCGGCAGGCTTCAAAAAGGTGGACGGGTCACGGTGGCAACAGAAAATGACACGCTCACGTTTGAATATGATGAAACCGGCTGACGATGGCAATTTTTATTCTGAACAGTCATTGCGGATTTCCATCACCGGATCTGTCGGATTCGGATGGTCTTCTGGCCGTGGGCGGCGACCTGTGTCCGGAACGGTTGCTGGCTGCCTACCGTATGGGGATTTTTCCCTGGTATTCACATGATCAGCCACTGCTGTGGTGGTCACCGGACCCCCGACTTGTTCTGTACCCGGACCGGTTTCATCTTTCCAAAAGCCTCAGCCGCACCATTCGACGACAAATTTTCAATGTCACCATGGATACCGCATTCCCGTTACTGATTCGTCTCTGCGCAGACTCCCGATTGAAAAATGGACAGGGAACCTGGATCACGGATGACATGATCGATGCCTATTGTCTGCTGCATGACATGGGATATGCCCATTCCATCGAGGTGTGGAAACAGGACCGGCTGGTGGGGGGGCTGTATGGGGTGTCTCTGGGAGGCTGTTTTTTTGGTGAATCCATGTTCTCGGTGGAAAGCAATGCCTCCAAAGTGTCATTGGCGGCACTGGTGCATTTTGCACGTCACCACCAGTTGCTGTTTATTGACTGCCAGGTTCGAACCCGGCATCTGATCAGTCTGGGCGCCGTTGAAATTCCCCGAAGTGAGTTCCTGATCGAGTTGAAAAAAGGATTGCGTTCTGAAACCCTGAGAGGAAAATGGTGTCCGCTTGATATGACGGATTGTCAATATCGGCAAAAAATTGGGAATTGAATTTAACTAATTGAAATCTGTTAATCTTTCTGGAGAAAATACATGGATATGATCATCACCTTTCCCGGCGGAAAAAAAGTCAATTCCACCTATAAGGGCTTTACGGTAAAAACGGATCAGCCCGTTGATGAAGGCGGTGACGGTACCGCGCCCGAACCGTTTGATCTGTTTCTGGCATCCATCGGGACCTGTGCCGGAATTTATGTGTACTCCTTCTGCAGGGAAAGACAGATCGATACAACCGGTTTGAACATTATCCTGAATTTTCAGCGGCATGAAACCACCTATATGGTGGAACAGATCGATATCGAGATTCAGCTTCCCCCGGACTTTCCCCCCAAATACAAAAAGGCTGTGGTCAAGGCAGCAGAATTGTGTTTTGTAAAAAAACATTTGATATCTCCGCCCAAATTCAACATCTTTTCGTCACATTCCTGACATCCGGATAAAGGTTCAAACCATGATTGCCGTGATTCAGCGGGTGAAACAGAGTCGTGTGACGGTCAACGGTGCAATTGTCGGCCAGATCGGCTGCGGCATGCTGACCCTTCTGGGAATTGCCGAACCGGACACTGCCAATGATGTGGCATTTCTGACTGAGAAACTTGTCAATCTTCGAATTTTTGAGGATGAATCCGGTAAAATGAACCGGTCTCTTCTGGAAACACATGGAGAAATGCTGGTGGTGTCCCAATTTACACTTCTGGCAGACTGTAAAAAAGGCAGACGTCCGTCATTTGCTGCGGCTGCGCGTCCTGAAAAAGCCATTCCTCTTTATGAACAGTTTGTTGACCGGATACGCAAAACCGGTATTCCGGTTCAAACCGGTCAATTTGGCGCCATGATGGATGTGACGTTGATCAACGACGGACCGGTCACCCTGATTGTTGAAACCAGATGAGACAATTTTTTCAATTTCTTTTTCTCCTTTCGGGCTTGCTCTTACTCAATCCGGATGACATCCCGGCCAAAACCGGTTTGAATCCGGAAGATTATTATCCGCTTATCGGACATTCGGATTCACTTCTGATTGTGGATTCAAATGACCAGCCACTGGTATCCATTCATGCCGATGTATCGCGAATACCGGCATCCACGCTCAAACTGGTGACGGCCCTGATGGCGATACACGATATGGGTCCGGATTACCGGTTTGCGACCGATGCCAGTCTGGATTCCAAAAACAATCTCAGAATCAGGGGATATGGTGATCCGCTGCTGACATCGGAAATGCTGGACGAGCTGGCCCGCCGGATCAGTTTCCGTACCCGGAAATTTCAGGATATGGTTCTGGATACGCGATATTTTGACAACCCCATCGACATTCCCGGGCTTGAAACAAATACCGAACCCTATAACGCCATAGCCGGTGCCTTTTGTGCCAATTTCAACACCATCGCATTTAAAAAAGATCATAAAGGCCGCTATATCAGCGATGAACCTCAAACGCCGCTGCTTCCCGCTGCCATTGAAAAAATCAGGCTGACGCCCATTCAATCCGGCCGGATCATATTGTCCCATGATCAGATTGAAAACACCCGGTATGCCGGTCATCTGGTTGCGTATTTTCTGAATCGCCATGATGTGACATTTTCAAATCGGATCCGTGTCGCCAACGATGTTGAATCATCAGAGAGGCTGATTGTCCGGTTTGAATCGCCCCATACGCTGGCGGATATTGCTTCCGGAATGCTGGCATTTTCCAGCAATTTCATTGCCAATCAGCTATTTTTGACCTGTGGCGCACGGGTCTATGGACCACCGGCAACGCTTGAGAAGGCTGTTGCCGCCGCTGGAACATTTTGTCAGAAGCTCGGATTGTCCAATGGTATACACATGGTGGAAGGCTCCGGCATTTCCCGCCAAAATCATATGACAGCCGATAGTCTGGGGCGTATTCTGAAACTGTTTGAACCCCATATTGACTTGATGCGTCATGAGGGCCGGGAATGGTTCAAGACCGGAACACTGGATGGCATTCGAACCCG
>JBFXFK010000144.1:7827-9554 GCA_050179135.1 Desulfatirhabdiaceae bacterium
ACCGTTACCGAACGGATTCTATACTACACGGGCAAATCCCACAAACTTGGAGAAGTCCATGATGGCGAGGCAATCATGGACTGGATGCCGGATGAACAGGAACGCGGCATTACCATCACCTCTGCTGTCACCACCTGCCACTGGAAAGAGGCGGAAATCCAACTGATCGATACACCCGGACACGTTGATTTCACAATAGAGGTGGAGCGGTCACTGCGTGTTCTGGATGGGGCAATCGGCGTATTCTGCGCTGTGGGCGGTGTCGAGCCCCAGTCGGAAACGGTTTGGCGTCAGGCCGACAAATACCATGTACCCAAAATCGCATTCGTCAATAAAATGGATCGAATCGGGGCCAATTTTCAGGTCACGGTTGACATGATGAAAACGAGACTTCATGCCATGCCGCTGATCCTTCAGCTCCCGCTGGGTGAGGAAGAATCATTTCGGGGGGTCATCGATCTGATAAGCATGAAGCAGATCGTCTGGGATGATGAATCAATGGGGGCAGCGTTTTTAATCGAGGATCTGTCCGATTTCGACCGGCAACTGGCCCAGCCATTTCGGGATCGCATGATTGAGGCCATTGCCGAAGTCGATGATCAGATTATGGAATTGTGGCTTTCCGAACAGCCAATCGATACCGATATGCTGCATGACGCGATCCGGCGGGCCACCATCGATCTGAAACTGTCCCCGGTGTTGTGCGGCACGGCATTGAGAAACAAGGGTATTCAACCACTGCTGGATGCCATTGTCCGCTATCTCCCAAGCCCGATGGATGTGCCCCCGATCAAGGGGGTTGACCCCAAATCCGGAGAGACCATCGTGTGTCCAACCCGGGAAAAAGCACCACTGGCCGCACTGATTTTTAAAGTAGCCATTGTTGAGGGCCGAAAACTGTCTTATGTTCGGGTGTACAGTGGCAAAATCACTGCCGGAGACGAGGTTTTCAATCCGTTTCGAAACAAAAAGGAAAAGCTCAGCCGGATCCTGCGCATGCATGCCAACAAGCGGGATCGAATCGATGAGGCCGGTCCCGGAAGCATTGTCGGTGTGGTCGGACTGAAGGATTCATCGACCGGAGAAACGCTGTGCCAGGCCGATCACCCGGTTTTGCTTGAAAACATCGATACCTATGAACCGGTTATTTCGGTTGCCATCGAGCCGAAATCCCGATCCGATCAGGAAAAACTCGATCAGGTTCTGGAAAAATTTCTGGCAGAAGATCCCACGCTGAGGGTTCGGGAGGATGAGGATACCGGCCAGAAAATTCTTTCCGGAATGGGGGAACTTCACCTCGAGGTCATTATCAGTCGCATGACGCGGGAATTCAACACCCATGTGAATGTTGGAAAACCCCAGGTTGTTTATCGGGAGACCATCGGGTCCGAAACATCCGCATCTGTTGCATTTGATCGGGAGATCGCGGGCCAGCGTCATTTTGCCGAAGTTCAACTGATGTTAAAACCCCTGAAGCGGGGCACCGGAAACCGGTTTGAATCCCGTGTTACCGAAGATGTCATCCCCCCGCAGTTTATTCCGGCAATCGAAAAGGGTGTGATGGAATCGCTTCAAAGCGGCAGCCTGATGGGGTATCCGGTGGTGGATGTGGAAGTCCTTCTGACAGGCGGCAATCATCGGGAAGGGCAGGGGACCGAACTGGCCTACAAGGTCAGCGCATCCATGTCTGTCAAGGATGGACTTTCCCGGGGAAATTCTTATCTTCT
>JBFXFK010000144.1:9654-12346 GCA_050179135.1 Desulfatirhabdiaceae bacterium
GCACAGATTGCGGCAAAGGCATATTATAATCCGGAAGAGGCCAAAGTCGCATTCGGTTTTGATATCATTGGCAGCGGCATGCTGCCGGTTCAGATCATTTTTGACAATCAGGGAACCCATCCCCTTGAAATTGTACCGGATCAGACATTTATAACCGATGCATCCGGCAGCATGTGGCAGATTTTGACCAATAAGGAAGCCTATGACCGGTCCACCCGATATGCACAGTCCACAGAAGTTTTAAGTGAAGGCGCACAGAAAGGGTTGTTGGGTGCGATAGCCGGAACTGTGGTGGGTGCTGCTGTGGCGATTGTAGGCGGTGGCGGCGTGGGAGAGGGTATTGGAAAAGGCGCGGCTGCAGGGGCTGCGGCAGGGGCTGTGATCGGCGGGGTTGGCGCGTATTCCGGAGATGAAGCCAGAAAATCTGTCACCACGGATATGCGTGAAAAATCCCTCCAGAACAAACCCATTCAACCGGGTAACCTGGCCCACGGATTTCTCTTCTTTCCGGCTGAAGCCATAACCGCCCATCAGCTTCGGGTACAGATTCTTGAAATGGACACCGGTCTGACCCATGTGCTGAATTTCGGGCTTTAGGTTTTTCACCCAGAGATGAAAATTTGATGTGCCATAATGCCGCTATACCGGCATTATGGCATACCGGTATTTTTTCTATTCCCGATTTTACGATGTACTTTTAGCGCGTGTACGGTAATGGTCACAAACCCATAGTGACTTCAGGCACACAAAACACTGCGCAGCGTGTCTGCAAGATATTGAAGCTGATATGGCTTGCCCAAAAATGCATTGGGTCGCTCCGGATGTTCGCCTGCCATAACCAGCGCCTCATCATATCCGCTTGACAGGATTACCGGAATACCTGGTGAAATTCTGCGCAGCGCAGCCAGCGTATCCCAGCCATCCATTCGTGGCATTGTCAAATCAGAAATAACACAGCGGATATCGTCCTGATGCTGTCGAAATTTCTCCAGTGCATCAATGCCATCACTTGCTTCAACTACCGAATATCCCAGGCGAATCAGCATCATTTTGGACATGCTGCGCATCTGCTCCTCATCTTCGATTAGAAGCACCGTACCGTTTGTTTCGGTTTTTGAGGCTGAAACTGTTTTCGCCTGCCGGATCGGAAGTTCTTCAGCCGATATCGGTAAAAAAACCCGAAATGTGCTTCCTCTTCCCGGTTTGCTTTCCAAACAGATAACGCCGTCATGTGACCGGACAATGCCCAGTATCACCGGCAGGCCCAATCCCCGGCCTGTGAATCGGGTCGTGAAAAAAGGATCGAATATCTTCTCGACATCCTCTTCTGCAATGCCGCAACCGGTATCGCTTATTGTCATGCAGGCATAGTGAGTATTCTGAAACTTCCAGTCAACAGGAACGCGATGGGACAAGGGGATATCATGATGGGAAACCGTATCGATCGCTGCACGAATAATCCCCGGATTATCACCAATCGACTCCCTGGCGTTGGTGACCAGGTTTGTAAAAATCTGGTGAATTTGATTTGTGTTCGCCCAAATGATTGGCCCGGGTGAGGGTAACTCGAATTCCATCTGTATTTTGTTCGGAATAAGCGCCCGAAGCATGGAAAGACCCATATGACAGGTCCTGGACAGATCCATTGCCTCACGTTTACCGGGTGATTGCCCCAGATAGGTCAACATCGTGCTGCTGACCCCGGCTGCTCTTTGGGAGGCTTTCATGGCCTCGTTCAGACTAGAAATTGCTTTTGATCCCGGAGGCAAATCCATGACAGCCAACTCCAGGTTACCGATCACCGCTCCCAGCATATTGTTAAAATGGTGGGCAATGGCACCGGCCATGCGGCCCAGGCTTTCGGCCTTTTGAAGTTGCCGGTTTTGGGCTTCAAGTGCTGCTTTTTCCTTTTCAACCCGCTTGAGTTCGGTCAGATCAATATCGATACAGAACATCTCTGGCGCGCGTCCTGACCTTTGAAGTATGGTATGACTGGAATAGACCGGAACCTGCGTACCATCTTTTCGCATGAGAGACAGTTCTGATGGAGGAACGGGCACCCCGGTATCCACCATTTGCTGAATGGCCTGGTTGATCTCTGTCGTCATTTCGGGTGGAATAATAAGATCTGTCAGCTTTTGTCCGATGGCCTCCTGCGCCGTGTATCCATAAAGATGTTCGGATGCCCGGTTCCAGTACTGGGTGGCGCCGTCAGCGCCATAACCCTGGACCGCCACGGATGTGACATTTTGAAAAAGGGTGTAAAAACGTTCCTCACTCTCTTTGAGTTGCTGGTAAATCTTGTTTCTGTAGAGTGCCATGTCGATACTTACCGACAATTCCTGACTGGATACGGGTTTGATCAGATAGCTGTAAGTCGATACGGTTTTGGCCTGTTGTACAAGATCGTCATCCGAATAACTGCTCAAAAAAATGATGGGTGCATCCGATATTTCCACAATTTGTCGGGATGCGGCAATCCCGTTCATTTTCCCGGACAATTGGATATCCATCAAAATAAGGTCCGGTTTTTGATCAGCTATCGACAGAAGAGCCTCCTCACCAGACATCACGGGTTCAATGACAATGTAATCCATTCTGGTCAGCATTTCCTGCAAATGAGCGGCAAGAATCCAGTCATCTTCCACAATCAGGATTTTTTCCCGTGCCATGCATTCATCTCCTGGATAGT
>JBFXFK010000145.1:0-7260 GCA_050179135.1 Desulfatirhabdiaceae bacterium
TTTCCTGCCCGCATTTCAGGCACTGACGGGGCGATCCCTCACTGGCCTCTTCCGGAAACAGAAAGCCATGCTCCGGACACTGAATGCTCTCCTTGCAGACCATACCCTGAGTCAGAAGCCGGGTGAAAGGTTCCTTGAAATGAACCAGACCCAGATCATGCAACACCCGTGTATAATATCGTGAATACAGAAGATGCAGGATGGCATGTTCAACCCCCCCGATATACTGGTCAACCGGCATCCAGTAATCGACCGCTGCCGGATCAAACATGCCTTTATCCCATTTCGGGCTGCAATACCGTTCAAAATACCAGGATGATTCCACAAAGGTGTCCATGGTATCGGTTTCCCGGCGGGCGTTGGTGTTGTTGCACACGGGGCAGGTGGTATGGGCAAAATAATCAAGAACCGGCAGGGGAGACTGGCCCCCTTCCAGAAGGTTGACATCTTCGGGAAGCCGGATTGGCAGATCGGATTCAGGAACCGGAACTATGCCACAGGTCGGACAGTGAATCATGGGAATTGGTGCGCCCCAGTAGCGCTGTCTGGAAATTCCCCAGTCCCGGAGCCGATAACTGATGGTTCGCCTGCCGATCTGGTGCTGTTCCAGATAATCCGCAATGGCTGCCAGAGCGTCGGCGCTTTTGAGACCATCGAATTTTCCGGAATTGATCATGCATCCATCCCCCGGATACGCCACGGTCATCTCCGAGGGGTTCAGTTCGGAATTTTCGGGTTGTACCACCACGATGATATCCAGACCGTATTTTCGTGCAAAATCAAAATCCCGCTGGTCATGGGCCGGGACCGACATGACAGCCCCGGTTCCGTAGCCCATCAGTGCAAAATTGGCCGTATAAACCGGCATGCGTCTGCCGCTCAGGGGGTTGATACAAAAGGCGCCGGTGAAAACGCCTTCCTTTTCGTAGTGTTCCAGTCCTCTGGCAGAGCGGTCCTGCATGGATATCCGTGTGACAAACGCATCCACTTCCGCCTCCTGGGGCATGCCTCTCGACAGCTTTTGAACCAATGGATGTTCCGGAGCCAGACACATGAATGTGGCGCCAAAAACAGTATCCTGTCTGGTGGTGAATACCGTGATCGATTCGGATGAATTTTCAATCGGAAACTGAATTTCAGCGCCGATGCTCTGGCCAATCCAGTTTTTCTGCATGGTGACGACTTTTTCCGGCCATCCCGGCAACTGATCACAGTGAATGAGCAGGTCTTCTGCATAATCCGTGATGCGAAAAAACCACTGCCACAGTTTTTTTTGCAGAACCGGTTTGCCGCATCGCCAGCACATTCCGGCCTCGACCTGTTCATTGGCCAGAACCGTCTGACAGGTTTCACACCAGTTGACATAGGACTCTTTCCGATACGCCATGCCCCTTTCATACATTTTGAGAAAAAGCCACTGTTCCCATCGATAGTATTCCGGTTTGCACGTGGCTATTTCCCGATCCCAGTCATAGGAGAATCCCATCTGTTTCAACTGCCGTTTCATGGCTTCGATGTTATCATAGGTCCAGCGGGCCGGATGGGTTTTGTTGGCAATGGCCGCATTTTCTGCCGGCATGCCAAAGGCATCCCACCCCATGGGATGCAGAACATTAAACCCTTTCATATTTTTATATCTGGCAACCACATCCCCGATGGTGTAATTTCGGACATGGCCCATGTGAATTTTTCCGGATGGATAGGGAAACATCTCCAGAAGGTAGTATTTTTTTCTGTCCGGGTCCTCCTTGACCGTGAACAGGTTGGCCGATTCCCAGGTTGCCTGCCATCTGGCTTCTATGGCTTTGGGGTCGTATTTTTCATCCATCGATTAAACAATTCCTTTGTGATAAAATTGCCATCCGAATTCAGTCTGCCGGTTTGGATATCGCGACCGATTTTCAGATTTGTTTTCCAGGGCCAGGTCAGCGGGGGAAGATGATTTGCAATCCTGCATCCTGACCGCTGACATCATAAAAAATGATTGACCGAACGTCTGTTTTTGCGAGGCTCATCTATCGCATATACTCAAATAAAATTCAAGAAATTGATATCCGGTCATGTTGTCAACTGTTTTACTGTGAAAAAACATTCAGTATTGGGATATGAGTAGTGTGTATTGAGAGGCCGCCTGACCGCCCGGCGGCTACTCTGCCTGAATGCTGGTAGCGGCGCCTTCAGTCTTCAGCCTTCAGACTTCAGCCTTAAATCAAGATGAAAAGGAAAACCAAAATGGAGACATTGAATTTCAATCTGACCGACAAAGTATTTGTCATAACAGGCGCCAGCCGGGGAATCGGCCTGGAAATGGCCAGAATTGCGCTCAGCCAGGGGGCCAAAGTGGCGATTTGTGCCAGAAAGGTGGATGGACTGGCGGTAGCGACAGCCGATTTGAATGCCGGAGACCGCCTGATATCCATTCCGGCGCATGTGGCCAGACCAGAGGATGTCGAGAATCTTTTTGACCAGGCAATGGAACGGTTTGGGCGGGTGGATGCCCTGATCAACAATGTCGGCATGAACCTCATCACCGGTCTGGCCGATTCGGACATCGGTGTGTGGCAGAAAATTATCGATTCCAACCTGAATGCCGCTTATCTTTGCTCCAGAAAAGCGGCCCGGATCATGAAGGCCCAAAAAAGTGGAAAAATTGTAAGCATTTCCTCAATTGCGGCGCACCGTTCGATGCCGGTCATGGGTATTTATGGTGTGGCCAAGGCCGGCATCGAGATGATGACCCGTGTTCTGGCACATGAACTGGCGGCGTTTCAAATTCAGGTCAATGCGGTTGCGCCGGGCATGGTGAAAACCCGGTTCAGCCAGCCGTTCTGGTCCAACCCGGAACTGTATGATCAAATCGTCAGGGGAATTCCCCTCGGAAGGCTGGCAGAACCCATTGATGTGGTCTATCCCGCCCTGTTTTTATGCTCGGATGCCGCAAATTTTATTACCGGACAGACCCTGATTGTGGATGGCGGCGCGAGCATCGTTTAAGTTACCGTGAAAATATTGATTCAGGTGCAAAGGGGCAGAGGGGCAGAGGGGCAAAGGCACAAAGTTTGATCGGTAAATTTCCTGTCCCGGCTTTGGAAAGCTGAACTACGATAGCCGATACATTTTCATTCCTGGGGGTGAACATCTCGGAATGATTTATGAGCGGTTACCGTGAAAATTCATTACAGTATTGAGAAATGAGTCACGAGAGGCCGCCTGACCGTCCAACGGCGGCACTGCCTGAATGCTGTTTGCGGCACCTTCAGTCTTCAGCCTTCTGTCTTTACACTTTAGACTTTTTGTATTGAAAAAATTTCGGACTCAGTGTAACAGGTAAAATAATAAAACCCGCGTAACGGAACACGGTAAAAATCCGTGACGGTCCCGCCGCTGTAATCGGGGACGCCTTTCACATGGATGACCACTGCGTCAGACGACATCTTTCGTACTGCTGCGGGAAGGTTGTGATCAGGCGGCAGATTCGAGAGTCAGAAGACGACACGGGTTTTTGCAGGTTATGGAATCTGATGGAAAAGGGTTCTGATGAATGAATGTATTCATCAGAACCCTTTTTTATTTCTGCGGTGAAGCGTTTACCGTGAAAATGCAGTTAAAAATAGACATATACCATCAAGCTCCGTAGGAGCGCCCTGTTTGTAGAATGACACATAAAAATTCCCCTCAAGCCCCGTAGGGGCGGCCTGTGTATTCCGGTTACAGGCCGCTCCGATGGAGCTTGATGGGAATAACACCATCAATTTCTACAAACAGGTCGCCCCTACGGGGCTTTTTGGGAAGATATCATTTTCATATCTGGGGGTGAGCAAGCTCTTGATCATGATCGTCTACCGTGAAAACGAATTCGGTATAGAAAATCGCAACATCCTTTCGTTACAGGAGAGTCCTATGAACATGAAATGTATCATGGTGAACAGAATCGGCGGATTTGACGTTATCGATGTGCCGGTCAGAATGCCTCATGCGGATGAGATCCTGATTCGGGTTGAGGTGACCGGTCTGTGTCGAACAGACCTCAAACTCATTCGCGTTGGCCATCGGGATCTGGTTTTACCCCGGATTCCCGGAGAAGAGGTGGTGGGGGTGGTCTGCGAAACCGGAGAAAATGTAAAATCGGTAAAGCAAGGGGATCGGGTATATGTGTATCCGGGCATGTGGTGTGGGCATTGCCCATCTTGCAGGGCCGGGGCGGAAAATCTGTGCCGGAACATGCAGATCATGGGATTTCACCGGGATGGCGGCTTTGCCCAGTTTGTAACGGCGCCTGCCCAAAGTGTCATTCCTGTGCCGGAAGGGCTGGCTGCCGAGCTGGCCGTATTTGCCGAACCCCTGTCCTGCTGTCTGAATGCACTGGAGCTGGGTCAGGTTGGACCCGGGAAGACGGTGGCGATCTGGGGTGCAGGGCCTGCAGGCACTCTCCTGGCCCGGGCGGCAAAGGCCATGGGCGCGGAGCCGTTCAGTATCGATCCCGATCCGGAGCGACGCAGCCGGATTCAGGGCCATGAAACCTGTCCGGAGAAAACCGTTGATGTCTGTATTGTGGCCGTCGGATCTGTTGATGCCTACCAGGCGGCTTTGTCCAGGCTGGGTCCCCGGGGGCGGCTGGTCGTATTTTCCGGCCTGCATCCGGATGAAGACCGGCTGTCTGTCAGTTTCAACCAACTGCATTACCATGAGCAGACCCTTGTTGGGGCCTATGGCTGCTGTTACCGGCATGGTCACCAGGCACTTGAGCGAATTGCATCCGGAAGCGTTGCTGTGGCCGATCTGATTTCACACAGAATGGCGCTGGATGACCTGGAACAGGCGCTTTTGATGGTTGAAACCCGTCAATGCATGAAAATACTGCTTTATCCGGATGAAAACAGCCCAAATCAGACGGATCACCTTCATAAATGAAAGATGGATTGAGGAGATTGAAATGAACTGTACGCCGGAAGAACTGAAACAGTTTGGCTGGACCATTCAGCGGCTGATCGAAAAACAGGATTTGAGTGCAGAAGAAAGTGATCATATGTTCAGGCAAATTCTGCTGAACCGCCAGCCGGATCTGCAACAGGGTGCTTTTTTGGCCGCGCTGACCGCCAAGGGCGAAACCCCTCAGGAAATTGCAGGCGCGTGGCGCGCTATCATGGAGACGGACACGGCCCGGGTTTCGGAAAACCTGGGGGTTCCCCTGGTTGAAAATTCGGGAACCGGAATGGATCAGTTGAAAACATTCAATGTCAGTACCGCCGCAGCGGTTGTGGCAGCAGCCGGTGGCGCCTGTCTGGCCAGACATGGCGCAAGGGCGCTCACATCGACATGTGGAACGGTTGACCTGCTGGATGCGGTTGGCATCGATGTCAATTGTGAGGTCAAAACAACTGTCGAAAGCATTCAAAAGACCGGGATTGGTCTGTTCAACGGCATGAGTGCAAAGGTGCATCCCAATTCACTGGCCAGAATACTGGGACAGATCCGGTTTGGCTCCACATTGAACATTGCGGCGTCTCTGGCCAGCCCCTGTCGGCCGACCCACGGTCTTCGGGGGGTGTATTCCAGGGATATTCTGGCCGCTGTCGCAGACGTCATGCGTGAAATCGGTTATCAGCGCGGCATGGTGGTGCATGGGTTTGACGCTTGCAAAGAAAAAGGAATGGATGAGTTTTCCACGATTGGAGAAAGCCTGGTTCATGAATTTGGGGCCGATGGATATCAGGCAACCTATACGCTGGCTCCGGAAGATGTGGGGCTGAAACGCACCCGGTATGAGACGATAGCAGCCTTTGGCAATGTGCAAAAAGAGTCAGTCCGGTTTTTGCAGGTGATTGCCGGGACCGGATATCCGGAATGCCGGGATTTGACCTGTTTTAACAGCGGCGCCATTTTATATCTGATCGGCAAGGTCCAGGATATTCGAACCGGTGTTGCGATGAGCCGGGAAGTCATTGAAAGCGGCCGGGCCCTGGCCAAACTGTCCGAATGGGTGCTGGCTCAGGCAGATTCTGAAAAGCATGGGGTTAAACGATATCGGGAGCTTGCATCCGTTGCCGGGCTGTCCGCACACATCGATGTGGACTGATTTGGGTATGACGGTTCTTATGGTATTTCAGTCTGTCATTCGCCATTGCGTTTCAATCCATTCCGGGCCAGGCGGAAGCGGATCAAGCTCCGTAGGAGCGATCTGTTTGTAGAATGACGCATAAAAATTTCCATCGAGCCCCGTAGGGGCGGCCTGTGTTTTACGATGACAGGCCACCCCTACGGGGCTTGATGGGATTAACTGCATCAATTTCTACAAACAGGTCGCCCCTACGGGGCTTTTGGAGAAGATGTCATTTTCATAGATGGGGGTGAATCCATCCGGAATGATTCATGATCGTTTATCGTGAAAGCCATATTGAAAAAGCGGCTATTCTATATGAAATCATTATCTTGCCTGTGAGATTAAAAAAAGGTTGGCCAAACATAAGGCAATGTCTTACAAATCAATATCAAGCCAATTGGCGCAGAGGTGAAGGAATATTTCAGAAAGATACACAATCCCGATTACCTTGGACCCTTCCACAACGGGCAGCCTGCGGCATTTGTCTTTCACCATGCGATCCACGATTCCCATGATATCGGTGTCCGGTGATACATACTTGACGGGCGAATTCATGACCTCTTCAACCGTCATTTCCTTGAATCGTTTCCCATAGGATTCAAGCTCCTGTTCGCCCAGATGAATATTGTCACCCAAATAATTCAAAATGGGCGGTCTTAAATGGTAGAGTATATCGAACATTGAAACAACCCCCACCAGATCTCCAAAATGGTTTGTAACCATAACACTGATGGTTTTATATCCGGTTTCCCTGGCATCGGCATGATAGATCAATTTGACAGCTTCAGTGATGGGCTCAGTATACTGTATCGTGTTGAATTCTGTAACCATTACATCTCTTGCGGTCCGTTTCATCGGGTCTCAATCCTCATTCAATTGAAAGGCATTTTGGGTTATTTATTATGGCGTCATATGGTTTTTAACTGTCGTTGTATCAGGCCTGTCGCCAATTTTTCAGACCATCATGAATATGCGCCCGGGTTTATTTAATCCAGTCGATACAATCCATTATCCTTTGCTGCTTTGGTCGCATCGTCCATATCCTGTTTCGAGGGATAACCCCGAAGATAATCAACGTCCCTGGCCTGTCCGCAGGGCCGATACTGCCCCATGATGTTGATGTATGTGTTTTGTGATACGGATGACGCAATAAAGGCCAT
>JBFXFK010000145.1:7360-12309 GCA_050179135.1 Desulfatirhabdiaceae bacterium
GTTCCGACCAGGGGACGCTCTTCCCCATAATGTGGCCCATAACCCGACACCCGGGCCAGCAAGCCGGTATGACATATTCCGGTCTCATCTTTCAAGCGGTTGACGGAGCATCTGCGGGGGCAAAGATCGCAGCATTCCAGACGGGAACGGGCTTCATGTATTTTGATTGTCAATCGGCCATTCCGATGGCAGGAAATATAAATCGGATCAACCCGGTCGGGCACCGGAGCGGCTTGCATTTACCCAACCCCTTTTTCAGAAGACAACGGAATCATGTCGCTGATGTTGATGATCCGGGTTTTTCCCATAATGAGCTTGATATATTCCAGTTCCAGAATGGATCGCATCTGGGCCATGGTCATTTGGGGCAGGTAGGTGTTGTCCTTCATCAGGCCGGTGATAAATTTGCCGGCTTCGGAGCTGTCCCGACCATATTTCTCCAGAAGTTGGCTGAAATAAAGTTGCGTTTTGTTTTGAAGCTCATCGCGAGTCAGGTTCTGAATCCGCACAAAAACATCAGCCATCTCGTCATGGGACGGGAGTGATGGATTATCCATAATCTTTTGAAATGTTGTACCAAACCGCTCCATACCGGAATATATATGATGGTTTTGCACCATGTTTATTCCGGACCATCCGGCCCGAAGCCATTTGAACATGCTGCATCTTACCCGTGGCTTTTTAGAATCGATTTCCTCCAGAATTATCACGGAACTGGCCCCATACATATAGGAGCTGACCCAGCCCAGCCCGGGTTTATTCAGGCCTTTATCGTTTGAGTAGAGATAGTTCCAGTTCTCATCCTTGCCCACAACCAGTCCTTTTTTCCCGACTTCGGACAGATTCTCCTGCCTGGCAATGGAAATCAGCATGTTTCTGCCGTTATATCGGGTCAAAATCAGGGTCCGGTCCAATTCATAGGCATAATAGGTTCCGGTAAACTGATCCGGTGTAATTTCTTCATGCTCCACGCCTTTGATCATGAAGGTTTGATCCGGCCCGGAAAGTTTTTCACTCAGCCGTGGCAAGGGCTGCTGCTTTCCGTTAATGCTTTTCCAGTACGACAGCCTGACCGAGGATGGCGACAGAATAAATGACGGGATATCCGGATGATACCCCACATCCAGGATGCGGCGAAGATCGCTGCGGACATCAAACTGATAAAAAACAGAAGACATATCCGGCTTGTTTTTCATATGATATCGGGAGGATGGTGTTTTGTCCGATTGGATGAACGCCATTACCGGCTCGATGGACCGGATATCGAAGTCGCTTGACGAGTTGGCGCCGACTCGGGCCAGCAGGTAATCGAGGCCGGTATTCACTTCCGCTGAAACCGGTATTTCCGTTACGGTTGGACCGTCATTCGGCCATGCATGAACGGCTGGCAGGGTCACCACCAACAACAATATAATAAATGTTTTGAAAGACATCGATAAATCCTTGAATTTACAGTTTTCAGAATCAGTCATCAGTAATCAGCTTTCATCCTTCATCCTTCAGTCTTCAGCCTCTTCCATTCATATCAGCCCATGCATGGCCTGAATCAAAGAATCCAGTTCGGGATCCGTAAAGCAGTACTGCATGGACAGAAAGGCTTTTCGAAATTCAGTGATTTTGGCTTTAACCGGTTTGTTTAAAATGATTGCATCCTGCATCAGCCCGGCCAATACCTTGAAATCATCTTCTTTCATGCCAAAACGGGTCATCTCGGATACCCCCATTCTCAGATATCCGGCTGCACTGAACCCCTCTTCATCCGGCCCTGCCTGATAATTGACAATGATGCCATTATCCTCGAGGCGCCGGGCAACCTCCGGCCCCCGCCCATAACCGACCTGAAGAATCACCTGGTGGGTCCGGGTAAAGGAAACCGATGGATCACCGGCAACCTGAAATCCGGAATCATTCAAAGCAACGGCAAACGCTTTGGCGTTGGCGATCACCTGTCGCTGATAATCATCCTTGTAGTTGTTCATTTCATAGGCCGCCATCAGCAATCCCAGCAGTGTGCCCAGATGATGGTTGCTGACACTGCCGGGGAATGCCCGCCGCTCAACCGCTTCCCATAATGGATATTGCCAGTGTTCCCGTGTCAGATCCGAAGCGATCACCCCCCGCTGGGTGCCAAAAAAGGTTTTGTGGGTCGAGCCGGTTACCACATCCGCGCCTTCCAGAAACGGCTGCTGAAACCATGGCCCGACAAGCCCCAGTACATGGGCCATATCGACCATCAGAACGCAGGGGATGTTCAGCGAATCCAGAATCTGCCGGATTTCCAGAATCGGCTCCGGATACAGCACCATGCTTTTTCCCAATACGATCAGTTCGGGTCTGTACCGCGCGATCAGTTCCGCAGACGCATCGATATCAATTTTGAACGGATCTTGGGCCAGAACCGGAAAGTTGACCACCGCAGCCCGGTCTGTGGCAGGGTCCCGGGCGACAAAATCCCGCAACGCGCCCATGGGCTGGGCACTGAGATGCCCGCCCTTGATGATGTGATTGTTCATCACGCATGTCAAACGGCGCTGCTCGGATTTCCGGTCCGCCTGATTCAGATAATCGACCAGTGCGCTGAAGACAGTCACATTGGCCATCTGTCCGGAAACCGGACGGACTTCGACCTGGTTGCAGCCCAGATAATGCCGCATCTCCTGCTGAAGCCGGGCCTCGACCCCGGCAATGAAATCAATTCCCTGATAATAAAAGACATCGGCCTGGTTGAAGGCCCGGACTTTTTTATGTTCGGCATACCGGCTGCAGGGGTCCAGAATGGACAGCATCCGGGAAACGGAAGAGGATATCTGCTCCGATGGAATCAGGTTGATGCATTCCTGCTGACGCCACCGGGTATTGTCAATGGCTGATTTGACAAGGGATAAAACCGCCTGTTTCCGGTTTTCCGGAAAAGGGCCGGATGCCTCTTCCGCATAAATCATGTCATGCGGAATGGGCCGGGCAGCGGGTGGCGCCTCACTTCGCAGATGATAGGGAACCACAATGCCACGGGCCATCTTTCCCCGGATATCGATATCGATTGCATCACCTTCCACCAGATGACTGTCCAGCAGCGCAAGACCGATGGACCGCATGCCCTTTTCATCGGTCAGGGTCGATAACAGTCCGCTTCCCGCGCTTTTCCAGTATGGGACCATGGTGCCGCTGGTGATGGCGCCTGCCTGTTTGCCGTTATGATATACGAGACAGCCGGCACGGAGCACTCCCCGGTCTGTCAGGGCCACCGGCATGATCATTTTGGGCAGATAATCGGTTTGAATCGCCACCCGGTTGATGATTGTCCGCAGGCATTCAAACTGTCGGGTCAGTGCGGGCCGACCCACAAAATCACCCTTGAGACCGGACAGACTGACCGCAAACCGGGAAAGGGGACTGGCATAGATGGGGATTTCATTTCCTTCGGCATCCAGCCCCAGTTCATGGCCATACAGGGGCAGGCAGGCTTCCAGCCGCAATGTATCCCGTGCGCCCAGTCCGGCGGGTTGAGCCCCCTGCAACAGAAGTTTGTTCCATACCCCTACAGCATGGTCTCTATCCAGAATCAGCTCGAATCCCAGCGGTTCACCCGTGTATCCGGTTCTGCTGATCATGACGCGGCCACCGTCAATGACCGCAATGCTGAGCCGGTTTTTCATGGGCTCGGGCAGGGAACCGGATTGAAGAATCGAATACAGCATGGCTTTTGAGGCCGGGCCCTGAAGGCTGATCATGGCGGTGTCAAAGGTCCGGTCCTCGATGACCAGATCGTCGAACCGGTTCTGATAACCGGCAAAATGGGCCAGATCTTTTTCCCGGTTGGAGGCATTCACAACCAGAAGATATTCATCCGGGGTAAACCGGTACAGATAGGCGTCATCCACCGCCCCGCCAGAGTCATTGGGAATCAGGGTGTACTGACTTTCTCCGGGCTCCAGGCCGGCTGCGTTGTTGGTCAGGACATGCTGCAGAAAATCCAGAGCGGATTGACCCCGTATCACCAACCGGCCCATGTGGGACACATCAAAAATTCCCGCCTGTTTCCGTGTTTGAAGATGTTCGGTCACAATGCCGGCCGGATACTGCACCGGCATATCCCATCCGCCAAAATCCACCATCCGGGCGCCCAATTCCAGATGGCTGTCATGCAAAACAGTCTGATGTAGCGGGATCATGGAAACCTCCGTTGACAATTATCTGATTCCATTTTAATAGCCCAGATTTTCACCGACCAGCTTGACATGAATCCGGTCCTTGATCATGTGCCCTTCAATGATGCTCCACATGTTGCAGATACGCTGGGGAGACCGGCAATCCGAACACAATCCGGTTTCAACACAGGGGGTATCGACACCAATCCGTTTTGCATTGACCGGCGCGGAATAGTGTTTGACCCGTGCAATGGCGGATTCCACATCCGCGGTCACCTTGTTCATCCCGACCACCAGGATGACTTTCCGGGGGCCAAACGACATGGCGGCCACCCGGTTTCCCATACCATCCAGGTTGACCAGTTTCCCATCCAGCGTAATGGCATTTGAACTGGCAATCATGACATCTGCTGTCATGCCTTTTCGCCGGAGTTCCAGACCCTGCTCCGGGGATATCCCCGGCAGGTAGGGGTCTATGATTTCGATTCCCGGCAACCGGGCCATTTCTTCCCAAAGTCCCATATTTGCTGCCGTCATCGAGCCGCATCGGAAAACCACGGCCCCTTTTGGAATCATGGAAATGATCTCATCCCTGGCCTGTGCGGATGTCGGGGCATAACTGCCTGCCATTCTGCGTTTTTCCAGGTTTCTGATGATTTTATCGGCGACTGCTTTCCCCCAATGAATCTGATGGCTGTCCATGATGTTTCTCCCTTGTTTCGATACCATATGGCATGATGTCATTAAAAGTCAAGGTGGAAGGCTAAAGACTGAAGGCTGAAGGTGGAAGGCTGAAGGGAC
>JBFXFK010000146.1:0-12104 GCA_050179135.1 Desulfatirhabdiaceae bacterium
CTTTCCATGAGTTTTTACGGATCAAAATGCTGTCTGTTCCGGATATTCCGGAGGTAAACTCGTTTGCACAGCTTTTTTCCTGGTCTCCAGGCCAATTCAACCGGGTTGCAGAACTTGCACGCCCCCTGGTGGGGCATTTTCATGATTATCTCCTGCGGGGCGGGTTTCCGCAGAGTGCCATGGTGCCAACAGTTGAAACAGCCCAGAAATTGTTACGTGAGGATATTGTTGACAAGGTTCTCAAGCGTGACATGACAGCCCTGTTTGGCGTGCGACGGGTTCTTGAACTGGAGCAGACGTTCCTTTACATCTGTCTGCATGACGGCGGGCTGCTGGATATACCGGATTTATGCAAAAATCTTGAGGCAAAAAAACCCACAGCGATGAACTTCATCAATCTTTTGGAAGCAGTCCACCTGATTCATCGCCTGCCACCATATGGTTATGGCAAAGAAATTTTGCGTGCCCGGTATAAAATATATTTGGCGGATGCAGCCATAAGCGGCAGCGTACTGCTAAAAGGGAAAACAATGCTTTATGATGATACGGCCCTGGGAAAAGCGGTGGAAACCGCCTTCTTCAAACACGTTTTCACACGCTATTATAATGTCGGCATCGGTTTCAGCTATTGGCGCGGCAAAAAGGATGAAGAAGTCGATATCATCGCCCAGGTGCAAGGGCGCACAATTCCATTTGAAGTGAAATATCGTCATCAACATACAGGAATCTCAGATTTGAAAGGATTGGCTACCTTCTGCAGTCAGAAAAAAATTGAGCGCGGATATGTTATTACCAGGGAAATGAACGATTTCGGCCTGCTGCCGGTTGATCAATCACCCGTAAAAACAATGCTGTTAAAAATTCCGGCTCCCCTTGCGTGTTACTGGCTGGGTAAATCAGAATTAACATCCGCTGAACCGTCTGACATTGCTGTTTCGGAATAGTTAAAGAATGGCAGATGAATCGGGATTTCTGCCAAAAAAATAATTGCCCGGTTCAGGCTCTGTGTCATTGCCACGTTCATATTTGGATCTGAATCGTTGCGGATTGAAAGCTCTGCGACTGAAAATCGCAGACAAAATTCGGCTGGTCGAGGCAATTTTGTCCAGCCTGCATCAGCCTGACCCGGAAATTGAAAAAGCCTGGGTTGCCGAATCTGAAGCCCGGTATGCGGTCTATCTGCGGGGGGAGGTTGAGGTAATTGACTGGGAAATCATCCGGGAACGATATGAGCCTACCAATAAAAATATCCGAAAACCCTGGATTGCCGAAGTCAGAAATTGGATGAAAGCCGTTAATCAGGGTACAGCCAGGCTGCTGGATTTTGATGAACGTTATCCGGATGATTGATTCTTACTGGGCAGATTTAATGAAAACAACAAGGATATTTTATGGAAGCAATTGAATTTGAAACGCATATTGATGAAAATGGACATATTGACCTGCCGAGAGTGTACGAGCACATCTATGGCAAACCGGCCCGTCTGATTATCCTTCTTCCTGACAAGGCAACATATTCAAAAAAGAAACGTTAAGCCGGTAGCGCAAAAGGAATTCTGCAGGTGCTGATTGAAGATGACAAGCACCTGGTTGATTTTGAGGGATATATGTCATGAATCTGACGAATTTGAAAAATGAGGCGACAAATGAACAAACAGGCGTTGATTCAGGAAGCGAAAATATTGCTGGATGACCTTCCCGACGAAACATCGTGGGATGACGTAATGTACCGGATCTATGTTCGGCAAAAAATTGAGAAAGGCTTGTCGGATTGTGAACAGGGCAAAGTATTTACCAGCGAACAGGTCATGCAATATTTTGCCGATAAATCATGAATGTCACATGGTCGAAGGAGTCAATGAAGGATCTGGATGCGATTTATGAATATATCGCCAATGATTCTGTGACATATGCCAGACGTGTCGTCGAGCGGATCATTCAACGAAGTGATCAGATTTCCCGTTTTCTCTTCTCAGGAAGAAAAACTCCTGAAATGAATCGGTCTGATATTCGTGAAATCATTGAAGGAAGCTATCGAATTATTTATCGCATCAGATTTGACACCATTGAAATATTGACCGTTCTTCATGGGGCACGATTGTTCGCGGAAAGCCCTTTTTATGCGATATGACAGGAGTCGGAATAAATGGAAACCCTCAGACAACTGACAGAAAAAGCCATGCGTCTGCAACCGGCAGACCGGATTCGGCTGGTCGAGGCAATTTTGTCCAGCCTGCATCAACCTGACCCGGAAATTGAAAAAGCCCGGGTTGCCGAATCTGAAGCCCGGTATGCGACCTATCTGCGGGGGGAGGTTGAGGCGATTGACTGGGAAATCATCCGGGAACGATATGCGCCGGCCAATGAGGGTATTTGAAAGTTCTGGAACGCAGAAGTCAGAAATCGGATGAACGCAGTTGATCAGGGTACAGCCAGGCTGCTGGATTTTGATGATCTTTATCCTGCAGAACGACAAAGGAGCAAACAATGACGCTTCAGCAAGTTATGATTGAAATTCCTGAAAAGGTTTTGCTGGCTGAAAAAACAGACAGTGTGACCTTTGGGCGTGAACTGCGCATATTGGCGGCAGTCAAACTGTTTGAAATGGGCAGGCTTTCCTCCGGGCGCGCAGCCGAACTTGCAGGGATGCCCAGAGTGGAGTTCCTGCTTAGCCTCAATCGTTACAAGGTATTTCCTCTTGTTTCTGAATTAAATGATTTGGAAAGAGGTAAACATGACTGACGTCATCAGCAATACATCGCCGCTGCTTTATCTTTATCGAATTGGAGGAATTGATTGGCTTCCATGTTTGTTCAATGAAATATGGACATCTGATGCTGTAAAAGACGAATTGTTGGCAGGAAGCAATAAGGGATATGATGTTCCAAACCCTGCCGATTTCAACTGGCTGCAAATAGTCAATCCCAAATCCATGCCCTCCGAATGGCTTGTACTGGATCTCGGTGCTGGTGAGATTTCGACAATTGCTCTGGCGTTGGAAAATCCCCGGCATATCATTTTGTTGGATGATATGTTGGCTCGTCGAACCGCACAGGCAGCAGGTTTGGAAGTTTGGGGTACGCTCAAGGTGTTACTGGAAGCCAAAGCCAACGGTTGTGTTGGGAAAGTGGAACCATTTGTCGCAAAGCTGAATGATGCGGGAATGTGGCTTTCTGCTGAAATCAAAGAACGAATTCTTGTTTTGGCAAATGAGTGAACAAGCCCCAAAAAAGCTGATACCCCGTTCCTGATACCCAGTTTTGCGATTGGATTTCAAAGCCGATTTATGGAAACCGTGGACCAACTGGCTGAAAAAGCCATACGCTTGTGGCTTTTAAAGGCGCTATCCGCAAACCGGCGGACCAAATCCGGCTGGTCGAGGCAATTTTGTCCAGCCTGCATCAGCCTGACCCGGAAGTTGAAACAGCGTGGGTTGCCGAATCCGAAGCCCGGTATGCGGCCTATCTGCGGGGGAAGGTTGAGGTGATTGACTGGGAAATCATCCGGAAACGATATGCGCAGGCCAATGAGGGTATTTGAAAATCCTGGATTGCCGAAGTCAGAAATCCGATGAACGCAGTTAATCAGGGTACAGCCAGGCAGCTGGATTTTGATGAACGTTATCCGGATGATTGATTTTTACTGGTCGGATGTCATGAAAACCAGAAAGTGATTCTTCAGGCGCAGGTGTCTGCGTTGACGCCCTGTTTCGGTGTCGGTGGATCGGAGGATGGAATTTGTAACAACACTTGGGCAGAATGATGAAAGGTGCAACCACGATCACCGTCACACGCAATGAAATGCTCTATGCCCTGAACCAGGCCGATAAATTTGTCTGGCTATAGTGATTGTTGATGGTGGACGCTACGAGGGCACTTATTATCTGCGCAATCCCTTTAATGCCGAACCTGGCTGGGCAGTCAGCAGTATCAACATGGATTTGGATAAACTATTGGCTCGTGAGGAGATGATATCTGCAGGGTAAAAGCCATCCGGCAGAAAATAGAAACGCCCCTTTCGGGGCGTCGGGCCGACGATGCTATCGTTGGCGGGGTGATCCGCCAATTTTCTGAAAAATTTATCAGTAGCCGGACCCCCCATTATCCCGAATTGTATTGACACGGAAGGTATGAATCAATAAATCATTTGGCGTCCGGATTTCCTGTTGAACATCACATCAACCCTGTAATTTTCAATTTTCCCGAAATTGAAACAGCGGCAACGGTGCCATGACAAAATTCCACGCCATATATTTCGCCCATGAACTTTCCAGACGGCGATCCTTGGATGATTCCGATTGTTCAGGCGATTGCCATGAAAGGGATGGATTGAAAAACCCTGTTTTTGCGGATCGCAGGAATGGGGTTTTTTATTTGTGAAGGGACATTCAGATGCCAAAAATGAAACCGAATCATCCTAAACCCATTGAACAGTACGAACATCCCGACAAAGAACGCCTGAATAACCCACCGGTCGGACTGGTGAATCCGCAGACCGATCCGGAACGGGGTGAAAAGAAAACCTTTCTGTATGATCCCCATCTTGATCCGCAACTGCAATGGGCAGGTAAAACCGAACATACCAGCTTTGAGGTGCCGACGGTTAGCCTTCATGTTCATGAGCGTATTGACCCGAAAACCATAATCGCATCTGTTCAGAAAGAAAACAAAAGCCACAGACAGATGAGCCTGTTTGCGGAACGCAAACCCCTTCGGGAAGCCATAGATTTTTACAGACACAAAGAAGGCTGGACCAACCGTCTGATTGCCGGGGACAGTCTGTTGATAATGAATTCGCTGCTTGAAAAAGAGGGTATGGCCGGTAAGGTTCAGATGGTTTATTTTGATCCGCCCTATGGCATCAAGTACGGTTCCAATTTTCAGCCATTTGTGAACAAACGGGATGTCAAAGACGGCAAGGATGAAGACATATCGGCAGAACCGGAAATGATCAAGGCGTTTCGGGACACCTGGGAACTGGGTATTCATTCGTATCTGACTTATCTGCGGGATCGGCTATTTCTGGCAAAAGAGTTGTTGGCGGATTCCGGCTCCTGTTTTGTTCAAATTTCTGCTGAGAATGTGCATCATGTCCGGGAAATCATGGATGAAGTGTTTGGAGTAACGAATTTTATAACTGAGATCATCTACAAAAAAACATCTTCAAAGGGAAGCATGTATCTTGATGCAATAAATGATTTTATACTTTACTACGCTAAGGATAAGAAATTATTAAAATATAGGACATTATATTATGAAAAAAAATTAGGTGAAGAGGGTGCAAGCCAGTATGTGAATTTTGAATCTGCTGATGGGATCACAGGTAGAATTACTCAAAACAATGTTTCAGATGTATTGAATACTGGATACAAAATCTTTGCAGCAGATAATTTAACATCGCAAAGTTCAAGTTCCACAACCCTTTATAAGTACTCTTTTGCAGATCAAATTTTTTCACCAGGTAAAGGTGGCTGGAAAACCAACATAGAAGGGATGAAAAATATTGAAAAAGCAAATCGACTTCTTCCAATAGGTAACACCCTGATGTACAAAAGATATTTACTAGATTTTCCGGTTTATCCAATTGGGAACCTTTGGATGGATACTTTAATGACAGGATTTAGTGACCCCAAAATATATGTTGTTCAATCTGGAACAAAAGCAATTCAGCGCTGTATCCTGTTATCAACTGACCCCGGCGACATAGTTCTCGACATCACTTGCGGCAGTGGCACCACGGCATATGTAGCCGAACAATGGGGTCGGCGCTGGATGACCTGCGATACCTCCCGCGTGGCCCTGACCCTTGCCAAACAGCGGCTGATGACCGCCAATTTCGATTATTACAAACTGGCCCACCCCAACGAAGGCATTTCAAGCGGATTTGAATATAAAACCGTACCACATATCACCCTGAAATCCATTGCTAACAACGAACCACCCGCCACAGAAACCCTGTATGACCAACCCTTCATTGACAACAAGCGAACCCGGGTAACAGGTCCTTTTACCGTAGAGGCCGTACCAGCACCCTATGCCAGAAGTTTTGACGAACTGGAAAAAGAAGACAGCGGTTCGGACACATCCATTGCCCGCACCGGAGAAACCCTTCGTCAAAGCGAATGGCGGGATGAATTGCTGAGGACAGGTATCCGTGGCAAAAACGGACAAAAAATCATGTTCAGCCGGGTCGAGCCAATGGCAGGAACCAAATACATCCAGGCAGAGGCCGAAACCCGATGGAGTGATGCCGGAGCAGATACGGTGGCAGAGCCGACTACCGCCTGGCGTCCCCAAAAAATGCTGGTGGTTTTTGGCCCTGAACATGCGCCACTGGAACAGAGGCAGGTCGAACTGGCCATAGAGGAAGCCCGATGGCTGAAACCGGATATCCTGTTGTTCTGTGCCTTCCAGTTTGATGAAGAAGCAGCCAAAGACATCGATGAAACACCGGAACGGCTGATCGGTTTCAAGCTTCTCAAAGCCCAGATGAATGCCGACCTGTTTACAGACGATTTACGCAAAAAGCGCAGCAGCAACGAAAGCTTCTGGCTGGTGGGTCAGCCGGATGTCAAAATTCATCAACTGAAAGAAGGAAAAATTCAGGTCGAAGTCATGGGCTTTGACTACTACAACACCAAAACAGGGAATGTGGAAAGCGGAAGCAAAAAGAACATCGCCATGTGGATGCTCGATACGGATTATGACGGCCGCAGCCTGTTCCCCCGGCAGGTCTTTTTACCTCTTGCCGGTGAGAAAGAGGGCTGGACCAAACTGGCCAAAAATCTGAGAGCAGAAATAGATGAAGAAAAGATAGAAGCCTTTGCAGGAACCATTTCACTGGAATTTACGCCCGGCAGCGCCATTGCCGTCAAAATTGTTGACGACCGCGGGATCGAAAGCCTGCGGGTTATGAAACTGCGAGGCTAAACCATGAAATCGGTCATTGACAAACTGATCATCAACAGCCCGTATTCCGAACCGCAACATCATTGGTTTTATGAAAGGGAAACACGGAACTTTTTCATCAAAGACGGCAGACGTCCAGCGGGTTATGTAATGGCAACGCCCGATTCCAAGGCATTTGACGATCCGGGCATATTTGTGGAAATCGATCTGGTCAACAAAATTCGTCCAAGAGTCAAAACGTGGCAGGAGGCTGGATACCCTGGTGTCAGCGGAATCACCAGACGACTGCTGCAACATTGGCGGGACCCGGAAGAAAGAAAGGACCGACGGTTTTTCTTTTGCCAGTTGGAGGCAATTGAAACCCTGATATGGCTGACGGAAGCGCCTGCGGCCGATAAAGTCGGCATCATTATCGAAGGCGATAGCGGCCCGTTTGAGCGATGGTGCAGTAAAATGGCAACGGGTTCCGGAAAAACCCTCATCATGGCCATGATTGTGGCGTGGAATTTTCTGAACAAGGTCACCAATTCCACGGATTCACGTTTCAGCAAAAATGCACTGATCGTAGCCCCCGGCCTGACCGTAAAAAGCCGCCTGCAGGTTTTGCAGCCGACACATCCGGAGAACTATTACGAAGCTTTCAATATTGTACCGGCTTCCATGATGGACAAGCTCCGACAGGGGAAGGTGCTGATTCACAACTGGCATAGCCTGGCATGGGACAGTCAGGAAAAAATAGATGCAAAGATTCAAAAAGGCCAGATTCGTTCCGTTGATAAACGAAAACGTATGGAAATCAGTGGAGAAGCCTTTATTCGGGATGTCCTGGGTGATATGGGGAATGCCCGGAATCTGATTGTCATCAATGACGAAGCCCATCATGCCTGGCGGATCAATCCGGATGCCCAAGGAAAATACACCCGGATGCGGGACATGAAAGACAGTGCGGAAGAGGCGACGGTATGGGTGGGAGGCCTTGACCGGATTCACCAGACCAGGGGTATACTGAGATGTTTTGATTTGTCGGCAACTCCGTTTGCACCATCCGGAAAAAAAGCGGCTGAGGAGGCTTTGTTTTCCTGGATCGTCTCGGATTTTGGCTTGAATGACGCCATTGAATCCGGACTGGTGAAAACACCACGGGTTGTGGTGCGGGATGACAGCATTCGCACCCGGGAATTGAAATCACGATTGTATCATATTTACAAGGATATCGAAGTCAAAGACGATATCAACCGCAGTGCAGATGAAACCGAACCACTCCCCGATTTGTTGATCAATGCATATTATCTGTTAGGTAAAGACTGGTTGGAGACCAAAAAGAATTGGGAATCGGCAGGCCATACCATACCTCCGGTCATGATTACGGTTGCAAACCGGACCGAGACATCATCACGCATTAAATACGCATTTGATCACCATCAGATTCTCATACCCGAACTCTGCAATTCAGACAGGACACTACAGATTGACAGCAACGTTCTGAACAGTGCAGAAGCGGAGACCGAAGCACTTGAAATTGAAACCGAAGATGATTCATCAGAGACCTTACCCAGCCTTACAAAAAAGCAACAGGCGGAGTTGTTGCGTAAAACCGTAGATACGGTAGGAAAACCAGGCACTCCCGGCGAACAGGTTCAAAATGTCATTTCTGTCGGAATGCTTTCCGAAGGCTGGGATGCAAAAACGGTCACGCATATCATGGGTCTGCGTGCGTTTTCAAGCCAATTGCTTTGTGAACAGGTCATTGGCAGAGGGCTCCGGCGGGTATCCTATGATGTTGAAGAAGATGGCTTGTTTGAGCCGGAATATGTCAATATTTTTGGCGTGCCATTTACATTTCTACCCCACGAAGGCGGAGACGGGCCACCGCCACCTCCCCCACCGCCAAAAACAAAGATCGAACCCGCTGCCGAAAAATCACGGCATGAAATCTCCTGGCCGAATATCGTTCGAATCGACCACGTGTATCAGCCCAAACTAATGCTGGACTGGGAAAAGGTTCAAACACTCGAAATTGATCCTTACGAATCCATCACTGAGGCGGAACTGGCCGGGATCATTGCCGGAAAACCAAATCCCAAAGTACAGACAGCTATCGGTCTGGAACAGATTGCCGAAGATACACGGATTCAGACCATCGTATTTCGAATCGCTTCCAGTATTTACAATTCCGAAAAAAAGCCGGACTGGAAAGGAAACAAAGCACTGTTTCTGGCACAGGTGGTCAGGCTGGTCGAACAGTTTATCGAATCAGACAAAATCAGGTTTAAAAACACATTGTTTCAACAGGATGACGTGAAACGCAAGGTTTTGATGATTCTGAATATGAACCGGATCATTCAGCACATATGGACAGAAATCCGATCAGAGAATACAAAGAAGCTGACGCCAGTCTTTGACAGGGAAAACCCGATACGATCCACAGCGGATGTTCGAACCTGGCATACCAGTAAACCCTGTGAATGGACGGAAAAGTCCCATATCAGCCACTGTGTGTATGACAGTGGCTGGGAAGCCAGCGAGGCGTATTTTCTTGATAAATACGACAGGGTTCAATCATTTGTCAAAAATGATCACCTGGGATTTTTCATTCTTTACAATTACAGAGGGGTCATTCGAAAATACTATCCCGACTTTATCGTCCGTCTGACCGATGGAGAATATCTGATCCTGGAAACAAAGGGTCAGGACACTCAGCAGGACCGGATCAAACGCGAATTTTTGAATGAATGGGTTGGGGCTGTAAATGAACACGGGGGATTTGGAAAATGGCGCTGGGATGTTTCTTTTCATCCTTCGGACATAAAAGATAAAGTTCACATCGGCAAATAATTCTGTCTGATTTTATCCCCTATGACAGTGATACCGAAGTGGAGATCGCCAAACGGCTGGATGGTGATGACAAAGTGAAATTCTTCTGCAAACTTCCCCGCTGGTTCAAGATCGTAGCACCTTTGGGGACGTACAATCCAGACTGGGCCGTGGTGGTCGAGGATATCCAGAAACTGTATCTGGTCCGGGAGACCAAAAGCACTTTATATCCTGACAAACGCCGGGAAAGTGAAAACAAAAAGGTCAAATGCGGCAAAGCCCATTTTGATGCACTGGGGGTAAATTTCCGGGACGCAACCACCATTCATGAAGTGCTGCAGGGGTAAAACGATTTACATATTGGCGCGGGGATATCAAACTGAAATTCAAATTAGATTCAGATTCGAAATGAAATTTTTAGGACATCGAAAAACCCAAAAGAAAAAGGGGTGTTTGGTGCAGCGGAACGTTGTCTCAGCCAGCACACTTAACCCCTGCTAATACAGCGTGAAATATTGATGAAAAGACCTTTTCGGGAGCGAAGGCATGCGCCTTCCACCTCCAGATGACTGGATTGTCTTCATGATAGCAAAATCGAAAATGCTGTCAAACATGAAATGAAACCCGACGACAGCATTCTCCAGACAATTGCCCAACGCATCCGGACCGTCATCGATCCGGAGCAGATCATTCTGTACGGTTCCGCTGCTTCCGACACCATGACCGCGGACAGCGACATCGATCTTTTGATCATCCATTCTGGATATACCGGCCATCGCGCCGAAAACAGCCGAATTCGATCGGCGCTGGGTGACTTGGAAATTCCCGTGGATATCTTTATGATGACTCCGGAGCGATTTGCCGAAACAAAGGATATATTTGGCGGCATCGCCTGGCCGGCGAACAAGTATGGGAAGGTGATTTATGCCGGTTGACTCAATGACTTGAACTGGAAGGCGAACAAGAGATGCTAAAGCGTTTACGGATACAAAATTTCAAGGGATGGCGGGATACCGGCGTCATCCGGATGGCGCCCATTACCCTTTTTTTTGGAGCCAACAGTTCCGGAAAATCCAGCATTGGTCAGTTTTTGATGATGCTGAAACAAACGGTTGAATCCCAAAACAGGAAAGCCGTTTTCTACCCCGGTGACAAAAACTCGGCGGTTCAACTTGGCTCCTATCAGGAAATGGTGTTTCGCCGCAATCCGAAGAATAAAATCTCTTTTGAGTATCAATGGTGTTTCAAGGAAGCGTTAAAAATCACGGATCCGGTTACCCGGCAAAACTTTTCCGGGGACACACTTTCATTTGAAGCCCAAGTGGGATTGAGCGACCGGGATCAACATGTTCTGGTTCTGGATCGTCTGAAATATCATCTGTTTGAAAATCAGACAGAAACGCTGAATGTGGGTCTGGAGCGCAAATCCGATACCACGACATCGTACAAGGTGGAATCCGCCAATTATGTGTTGAAACACAAACAGGGTCGGGTATGGTATCCCGGTGCGCCGGTTCGTTTCTATGGTTTTCCGGATGAAGTGGTCGCCTATCATCAGAACGCAGATTTTGTCCAGGAATTGAATTTGCGGCATGAAAAGCTGTTTCATTCACTTTTCTATCTGGGACCATTGCGCACCAAAGCGGATCGATTGTACTCCTGGACCGGCATCGGTCCGGAAAGTGTCGGATATTCGGGAGAAAATACAGTAGCTGCCATACTGGCTGCCCAAAACCGGAAAATAAGTCCTGGATACAAGAAGAATGCAAAACCCTTTCAGCAGATCATCGCCCAAAAATTGAAAGAAATGGGGTTAATCGACGGATTTCGAGTCGACCCCATTTCCGATAACCGATATGAATACGAAGTCAAAGTTCGCACCAGGGGATCACGGGATTGGGTCGACCTTCCGGATGTGGGCTTTGGCATTTCACAGGTGTTACCTGTACTGGTTCAGTCCTTTTATTCGCCGCACCATTCGATCATTGTCATGGAACAGCCTGAAATTCATCTTCATCCCGGCGCCCAGTCTGCACTGGCCGATGTGATGATCGATGTGATCAAATCACGGGAAAACGGTGAAGACCGAAACATTCAATTGGTTATCGAAACACATTCAGAACATTTCCTCCGCCGGCTTCAAAGACGGATTGCAGAAAACGTGATATCCAGTGACATGGTGTCTTCCTATTTTGCAGATATCACCCAGACACCTGCCAAGCTGGAGTCGCTTCAACTGGATGACTACGGCAATATTCTGAACTGGCCGGATTGTTTTTTTGGTGATGAAATGGGCGACATCGCCGCTCAGGCAAAAGCTGGAATGACAAAACGGATGAAACAGATCACAAATGATGGAGAAACAGAATGATGCATTTTCCC
>JBFXFK010000147.1:0-12072 GCA_050179135.1 Desulfatirhabdiaceae bacterium
ATCAGGTTAAAAAGCCAGTAGGCTGGATATCCCCGGTCCAACAAAACCAGATCGTTTGGCATGAGGCTGAGAAAATGGCTTTCACACAGCTCTCGTTCCCCGGTGGATTTGGGCGCAATAATGGCATGTACGGTGATTTTGTTGAGGACATCGAACATCTGTGAAATTCTGGCAAGAGGACAGGGGTTCTGGCTATTGGCGCTCCATACCCCGAAATGTTTTTCGGCTTCAGAGGATCTGGGGATTTTTACAGTTGATCCATCGATTGCCAGAAGGGTAAACCCAAACTATTTTTGGGGATTGAATTGGTCATAGAAATAATTGACCGCTTTCAGATTCAGATGGGTGAAGGCTTCGAATTTGAGTTTTTTTCTGGCTTTTCAGAAAGCGCTCTTGGTGACCTTTCGAACAAAGGATTCTGAATGGCCAAGGGCCTTGAAGAGATAATCGAGTTCATCTTGATAGGACCCTTTGATGAGGTTCATCAGGAAGAAAATGATGTGATGGAAAGGCAGGAGACGGTTACGGATGAAATCTTTGTGGGATTGTTTGCATAAGGACAGGAATTTATCAGAGGAGATGATTTTTCCAAGAAAATCAATTAGATTGGCACAAATTTCGCAAAGCAGGCTCCATGCCAACATGTGCGCTTTTTTCGATAAAATCTGACATTTTTTACCTCCATATGAAAAAAAGTTGTTAATGACAATCGATAGAGGCATAGTAGCACAACTCCTTGATAAATCAAGGTAAATTTAATTACATCGGGCTTAAGTCAATGACATTGAATATTCACCAGCACCTGATCGACAGACTGAAGGAGTCCAACCCGCAGAGGGGGGGGTAAATGATGGACTCTGTGTAAACAGTCTTGATTAATCGGCTGCAGCCTGATATGAATTGACATTTCAATAAAATATCACTGGTATGCACAATTGGTTATTGCACCATAGCCGATTATCAATTGGATTTATAATCATGATGACAGAGATTTATACCCGCATCCGGGACCGGATTCTGTTTCTGGAATATCAATCTGGCCAAATTTTAAACGAAAAGGTTCTGGCAGAGGAATTTGGTGTCAGCCGAACACCGCTGCGGGAAGTATTGTATCGGCTGGAGTGGGAACAACTGGTTCGAATATTGCCCCGAACCGGGACCATGGTAACCGAAATTGAATTTCATAAAATGATGAATGTGTTTCAGGTTCGGCTGGAAATAGAGGCATTGGCAGGACGACTTGCAGCAGAACTGATCCAGCCGGACCACCTGGAAAAACTGGATCATCTTCGACAGGACTGCCAGGCGCTGATTGACCATCGGGATTTCAGGGGACTGGCCCAGATTGATAGCCGATTTCGTGAAATTTTGTATGATGCGGCCAACAATCCAGTGCTTCGGGATATTTCACACCAGCTTTACAATCTCACCTTTCGAATCTGGTATATCATCATGGGACGGGGAGACTGGACAGAGGAAGTCCATGCCCTGACAGAAGAAATTCGAACAATCCGCGATACGCTGGCCGGAAAAAATCCCGCCACGGCCAGTGATGCGCGCAAATCCATGCTGATTCGTCATGTTGAACGCATCAAGCGAAAATTTCTGGAAGTCAATTCCTGAATGGCTGAATTGTCTGGAAATTGTTATGGTATCAGCCGTTTTTCCCCATCGTGATATGGGCATAGGCACTGTGGTTATGAATGGATTCAAAATGTTCGGCGCTGACTGAAAACCAGGTAATATTGGCATCGTCATTCAGTTTTTGAGAAACATCCCGCACCACATCCTCAACAAACTTGGGATTGTCAAACCCTTTTTCCGTGACAAATTTTTCATCCACCCGTTTCAGAACAGAATAGACCTCGCAGGATGAACAGGATTCCACCAGTTCGATCATATCTTCCAGCCAGATGAACTTTTTAAATCGGGTCCGAAGCCTGACTTCCCCCCGCTGATTGTGTGCGCCCATATCGCTGATTTCCTTGGAACAGGGACATACCGATGAAATGGGCACAATCACTTCGGATATGATATCGATTCGATCCTGTGGATCGCTGGCCCCGATAATCCGGCAGGTATAATCCATCAGGCCCGGAAGTCCGCTGACCGGTGCGCGTTTTTCGATAAAATAGGGAAACGTGACCTCTATATGGGCTGACGCGGCATTCAGATGCGCCTTCATTTCCTTGAGAACGCCGGTAATTCCTTTCAAAGACACCTCGGGTCCGAACAGGTGCAGCAGTTCGACAAACCGGCTCATATGTGTGCCTTTATCGGAATGGGGCAGGTTCACATACATGTTGATGGAAGCGACAGTATGCTGACGACTGTTTTTACGGTCCAGAACAATAATGGGATATCGCAGGTTTTTAACACCCACTTTGTCGATGGGAATATTCCGGTCGTCCCGCTGATTCTGAACATCTTTCATAAACGTGGCATTGGGCAAAAACTGTGGATTTTTATCCAGATTCAATGCATCACAGGGAGTGTTCATCGATTTTGTCTGTTGGGTTTGTGGGGTCAGTATCCATGTTTGATAACGATTGATGACGGTTTAATTTTACGGACGTATTGTTATCCGGTTTCAGCAGATAGTCAAGGTTAACATGCTTCATGGCCCGAAAAATATTGCCTCTGACATTCTGGTTCCCACTGTATAGGGTCTGTAGCAGGGACTTGATCTCCTGCCGCCGGGTCTGTCCCGAGGACGGACAGGGATTCAAAAAGGTCGGAAACCGGTTTGCCACTGCAAATTTGGCGATATGGGATTCATCGGTGTATGCAAGTGGACGTATCAGTGAAAACCGGCCCATAAAAAAGGGTTGAGATGGCAGCATCGTACATATCTGACCGGCATAGCAGATATTCAGAAAAAGTGTTTCGATCAGATCATCCTTGTGATGTCCCAACGCCACCTTGTTGCAGTGATGTTTCTCTGCCAGTTCAAACAGACGCTGCCGTCGCAGGCGGGAACACAGAAAGCACGGATTCTCCCGATTTTCTGAAGAATGGGCCAGAAGGCCGTTTTGGGTTTCTTCAACAATCAGATCAAAATCAAATTGCTTACACCAGTCAGATAAAGGCCGGGAAAAACCATTGTCAAATCCGGGATCGATGTAAATGGGAACCAGCTCATACTGAACCGGAATGAACTGAAGTCGTTCCTTCAGAATCCATAAAAGGGTCAGACTGTCTTTACCACCCGATAAGCCAATGGCAATCCGATCACCATCTGAAATCATGTGATATTCATGTATGGCTTTTCCAACTGACCGGTTGATCCGCCTGACACCGGCGGATCGCTCTGTCACGGCTGTTTCCCCTGATATCCATGGATAAACGATTTGCAATTCTGCCGGCATTGATGGGAATTGGCATTCATAAAAAAATCAAAGATCATAATTTTCAGGGAGATTTTCACCGATTGCCTTGACTTTTCCGGCAGCAATTTCTCGAAGACAGATGACGATATCCTCATTTTTGGGTGAGCTGATCAGGTATTCCGATCCCTCCCGAATCTGTCTGACTCTTTTTGCAACCATATTGGCCAGCAAAAATCGGTTCGGTACCCGTTTCAAACAGTCTTCAATCGTTATACGTGCCAATTTAACAACCTCCTTGACATGAGATATATGATCCGGCCAGCCATGATTAAACCGAACCGGTTAACCGGCCCAACAGGCCAATGCCAGCCAAAATCAACAGATTTGACAGGACGCAAATACAAAATAATCCGTAATTCGCCGGAATAATCCCGGTTATTACAAAATTTCCACCAGCTCATAGCAGCGTTTCCCGCCGGGAGCTGTCAGCACCAGTTCATCAGAAGGCTTTTTACCAATAATTGCCTTTCCCAATGGAGAGGTAATCGAGATGCGACCCTGATCAATATTGGATTCTTCCGGCCCAACAAGCTGATATTGAACCGTTTCACCGGTATCGATGTTTTCGAGCCTTACCCGACTGCCGAATACGGCCCGATCTTTGGGCATTTTGCCAGGATCAATAATATCAGCCACGGCCAGCTTGAATTCCAGTTCACCAATGCGACCCTCAATAAAGCCCTGCCTGTCTTTGGCGGCTTCATATTCCGCATTTTCGGAAAGATCGCCATGAGCACGGGCCTCTTCTATTGCCCGGATTATTTGGGGTCGATCCACTTTTTTGAGTGTTTCTAGCTCTTTTCTGAGCGTGTCAAACCCTTCTCGGGTCATGGGTATTCGATCCAATGCGTGTGTGCTCCTGAAAAAATAGCCGAATATTGGCTGGATGTTAAATCTGTCTCTGATCAACCCATTCGGGATTGATCACCTTTAGCGTGAAATTACAATCAGTCCTGAGATATATACGGGATGTATTTTGAAAAGCAGCCAAGTCGTCCGGCTTTTCATATCAACCATTCCTGCAGGGGGTATCCATTCACAAGTTGCACCTGTGATCGGCTACAGATGTTTCTGCCCCAAAATTTCGGCGATTTGAACCGCATTGGTCGCAGCGCCTTTTCGAATGTTGTCTGCAACAACCCAAAGATTGAAACCATTTTCAATTGACTCATCCCGCCGGATTCGACCCACCAGTGTCAAGTCCTGACCAGCGGCATCAATCGGCATGGGATAACTGCGCTGTGCCGGATCATCAACCACGCGAACGCCCGGAGCGTTTGCCAGAATTTCCCGGATTTGTTCAGGTGTCGCCGGTTTTCGGGTTTCTATATTGATGGATTCTGAATGTCCATAGATCACCGGTACACGAATGGTGGTGGCTGTGACACCAATCGTCCTGTCCTCCATGATCTTGTGGGTTTCATGCACCATTTTCATTTCTTCTTTGGTATAGCCATTGTCCAAAAACACATCAATATGCGGCAGGCAGTTGAATGCAATCCGATGTGGATACACATTGGCTTCAACAGGCTGTTCAGCCAGAAATGCGCGGGTCTGATTTAGCAGCTCCACAATGGCTTTCTGTCCAGTGCCGGAAACCGCCTGATAGGTTGACACCACAATCCGGCGAATTCCAAACTGTTTATGAATGGGGGATAGTGCAACTACCATCTGTATGGTTGAGCAGTTGGGATTGGCAATGATCCCTTTGGTTCTGTATTCGGAAATGGCATGTGGATTGACCTCGGGTACGACCAGCGGAACCTGGGGATCCATTCGCCATGCGCTGGAATTGTCAATCACCACGCAGCCTGCCCCTGCTGCCGCCGGTGCATATTTCAGGCTGGTCCCACCTCCAGCGGAAAAAAGGGCGATATCCATACCTTTGAACGATTTTTCCGTCAACTCTTCAACGGACACCGATTCTCCCCGGAAATTCAGGGTTTTTCCGACCGAACGGGATGATGCCAGCAGCTTGATCGATTTGATCGGGAACTGACGTTCTTCCAGGCAGGCGATCATCTGATTACCGACAGCGCCAGTCGCGCCGGCCACAGCCACATGAAAGGATTTTTGAGACATGGTTTTTCTCCTGACACATCAAATAAAAATGAAAAACTGACGGCTTTATAGAAGGATTCTCTGTTCAGGCGGTAATATCAGGGCTTCCTGATGATTACCCGGTGGAATCTTTCTACAAAGCCGTCTGGAAAATATAACCAAATCAGATACAAAAAACGAGGGATGATGCCGAATCCATTCCCCCGTCCAAATTCTTCTTTTTTTATTTATTATATCATACGGATTGAATAAAATCCACGATCAAATCACCGACCTGGCTGGTGGAATATCCCATTTTCCCGGCTGACACACCTTTCAGATCCTGACGAAGAACCTTTTGAACACCATTTTCAATCAACGTCGCCGCTTCGGTTTCTCCCAGCGCATCCATCATGATCTGAGCCGCCAGAATGGCTGCGATGGGATTGATGATCTGAAGTCCGGTATATTTGGGCGCCGAACCACCAATGGGTTCAAACATCGAAACACCTGCGGGATTGATGTTGCCACCGGCCGCAATACCCATTCCGCCCTGAATCATGGCCGCCAGATCCGAGATGATGTCTCCAAACATGTTATCGGTGACAATGACATCAAACCATTCCGGATTTTTCACCATCCACATGCAAATGGCATCCACATGGGCATAATCGGCTTCGATATCCGGATACTCCAAAGAAACTTCCCGAAATGTCCGCTCCCACAGATCAAACGCAAATGTCAGGACATTTGTTTTTCCGCACAGGGTGAGTTTTTTCTTTTTGTTGCGTTTGCGGCAATATTCAAATGCATAGCGGATACAACGCTCCACACCTTTTCGGGTGTTGATGGAGTCCTGGACAGCAACCTCATCGGGCGTTCCGCGTTTCAGGCATCCGCCTGCACCGGTGTATAATCCTTCGGTGTTTTCCCGAACAACGGCAAAATCAATATCACTGGGACTCTTGTCCTTTAATGGCGTTTCAACCCCTTCATACAGCCGGATTGGCCTGAGATTGACATATTGATCAAAATGAAAGCGCAGGGTGAGAAGTATCCCTTTTTCCAGAATGCCGGGCTTGACATCCGGATGACCGATTGCACCCAGGTAAATGGCATCGAATTTGGAAAGGGATGCAATGGTCGCTTCAGAAAGAATTTCTCCGGTGGCCTGATAATGATCCCCTCCCAGCGGAAATTCGGTGAAATCCAGATGAAAATTCAGTTTGTTGGATACCGCCTGCAAAACCTTGATACCTTCGGCAACCACTTCGGGTCCTGTTCCGTCTCCGGGAATGACTGCAATTGAATACGATTTTCTCATAAATAATCCTGTTTGATGTGATCTGAATTCCGGCAGTTGCCGAATTGACGATGAACAATTTCCGGCAGTCTTTACCTCTCGGCCCTGTTTTCCGGCAAATATCCGATGATGGCGGCGCCAGCCCTGACCCGGTCCCCCAAAACAACCGTTACCGACGAATCTTTGGGCAAATAGATATCCACACGGGATCCAAAACAGATCAGGCCAAAGCGCTGTCCGCGGTTTACAGTTTGATTTTCCTGAATGTTACAAATGATCCGTCTGGCAATCAATCCGGCGATCTGCATGAAACAGATGACATGCCCGGATTCGGTACGAAGCTGAATGGCATTCCGTTCGTTATCGGTTGAGGCTTTGTCGAGATTGGCAGAGAAATTTTTTCCCGGATAATAGGCAATCCGTTCAATTGTGCCATCACAGGGTATCCGGTTGACATGAACATTGAAGACTGACATGAAAATACTGATTTTGGTACAGCCTTCATGGCCAAACGGCGTTTGATCGGCAGCGCCAACATAAACCACCCGGCCATCCGCAGGGGATATGACTGCGCCCGGGTTGAGTGGAATCAGTCTGTCCGGATCACGAAAAAAAAAACAGACGAACAGAGTGGCCAAAAGGCCGATAAGCGCCGGAAACGTTATCCCCAGCAATGCAAAGATGGTCGTTACAAAAGCACATGCATAAATAATGGGATAACCGGCAGATGCAATGGGAAATGCCGTGTTACGGGGGTTTTCAAAAGGGGGGTAGCGATGCATTCGGCAGATGATAATCCGTTAATATGGTTAATTTTATTCTTCATCCCAAACAGGCAATTGTCAACTGATACGTTGAATGAAAATAATGAAACAGGCTGAAAATGAGCGCAATCTATCAAAACAGGCTTCAGTTGTCAATTGAAGATGGTTTGCGTTCTTTTTCGGATTCATTCCGGTAGCAAAAATGTTTTCACAAAATTCAGAAAAAGATGAACTGCTGGCGGCAGGGCCATGCTTTTCCGATAGGCCACATAAAAATCACGCTGGATATCCCAGGCATCGATGGATGCCATTGAAACCAGGCCCTGTCTCAGTTCACGGTCAACCGCATAAATGGACAGAATCGATGCACCCAGCCCGGCAATGATGCCCTCCTTGATCGCCTCGGAGCTTCCCAGTTCCGCAACCACGTTCATGCCGGAGATATCCCGGCCGACATGCTCCCGAAGATACCGATCCAGGGTCTCGCGGGTGGCTGATCCCTTTTCACGCACAATAAACGGAATCTGAAAAAGTTCTTCGGGTGTAAGCGTTTTTTTCTGCGCCTGCGGAAACGATCCCGGCAAAATCAGTACCAGTCGGTCATGCCAGATGGCGTCATGATGCAGTTTCCGGCTCTGGGGTTTTTTCCCTGCAAATCCGATATCACATGATCCGTTTGAGACCATTTCCAGGGCTTCATCGCTGTTGGTGCTGATGATGTGGGTGTGAATCTCCGGATAAGCGCGTTTAAATGCCGTCAGAACCCGGGGCATGATGTAGGTGGCGGGTATGGTACTGGCACAGAGATGAATGACGCCGGATTCCGGATTTTGCAGCTTCATGATTCGGTCTCTGGCATCATCACGCAGAATAACAATTTTCCGGGCGATGTCATGAAGTACTTTCCCTTCCGGCGTCAGGGTGATGCCATTGTTTTCCCGGTTCACGACACGGGAATTGACCGCTTCCTCCAGCTTTTGAATATGTTTGGTCAAAGACGGCTGAGTCAGAAACATTTTTTTTGCCGCACGGCTGAAATTTCGCTCCGAAACCAGATGAATCAGGGCTTCAAGCTGCTGAATGGTAATATTCTGGAAGGTGTCATAGGCCATACCGTTTTGTATTCTCCCCATAACCATAAGCAATCAAATGACCATCATTATGAATTTTCTGAATTTGACAGATTCCCGTTCTTTTAATAAATCAAAGCAGAAAAATCAATTCCAACTTTACATGGGTTCCAAACTGTCGTGAATTTTCTGTAATCGCAATACCGCAGAGACTGACAAACCGGAATCAGACCAAACCACAAAAAGGCAAAGAAATGAAACACAACTGGTTTTCTTCAAGAATGGGGATGGTGGCCGTGGGAGGCGTGATCGGGATACTTGCAATTTTGCTTCAGTATCTGGGCAATCCGGTCAACATGGGTATTTGCGTCGCCTGTTTCGAGCGGGACATCGCCGGGAGTATCGGACTCCATCGGGCCGCTGTCGTGCAGTATCTGCGGCCCGAAATCATCGGATTTGTTCTGGGGTCCTTTTTGACCGCGCTGCTGTTCAGGGAATTCAAAGCACGGGGTGGTTCGTCCCCGCTGACCCGCTATGTTCTGGGTGTTGTGGCCATGATTGGCGCACTGGTTTTTCTGGGGTGCCCCTGGCGCGTCATGCTTCGTCTTGCCGGTGGAGACGGAAATGCGATCTTTGGCTTTCTGGGACTTTTTGGCGGCGTATGGATCGGTACACTGTTTTTCAAAAATGGCTATACACTGGGGCGGACAGCCGGTCAGAACACCGCAGCCGGTTATCTGCTACCGCTGATCATGCTGGGTCTGCTGATCCTGCGGCTCATCTTCACGCCGGTGGAAGGTCAGACCCAATCCGGTATTCTGTGGTACAGTCTGAAAGGGCCAGGGGCTGCCCATGCTTCGGTTTTGATGTCACTGTTGATCGGCCTGCTGGTCGGGTTTCTGGCCCAACGGAGCCGATTCTGCACCATGGGCGCGTTGCGCGATCTGATTCTTTTTCGACAGATCCATCTGTTTTCAGGACTCCTGGCTCTGGTGGTGACCGCCCTGTTGGCCAATGTCTTCCTGGGTCAGTTCAAACCGGGTTTCACCGGTCAACCGGTTGCGCATACCCAGGCGCTCTGGAATTTTGCGGGCATGGTTGTGGCAGGTTTCGCCTTTGCGTTGGCCGGGGGATGCCCCGGACGTCAACTCTTTCTGGCCGGTGAAGGCGACAGTGATGCCGGACTGTTTGCCCTGGGCATGATCACAGGTGCTGCCATTTCCCATAATTTTGGTCTTGCCAGTTCACCGGATGGCATCGGTCCCCATGGCGCGGCTGCGGTCATCATCGGGTTGATGGTCTGTCTGGCCATTGGTTTTGGACATTTGAAACGCAGTTGAGGAGGAATCGTTATGCCACATCAGGTCGATGCCAGAGGGCTTTCCTGCCCGCAACCGGTGTTGTTGACCCTTCAGGCCATTCAATCATCATCCGGAAAAGAGGATATCTGCATTTTGGTTGACAATCAGACCAGTTTTGAAAATGTTACCCGGGCCGCTGCCGCAAAGGGATGGACCGTTGCCGGGGTGAATCAGGATGCCGACGAATACCGGATCACGATTCATAAAGGGTAGCCGGGTGAAAAATGAACTGGTTCAGGAAAAACAGGCCAAAGGAAACCTCATGCTCCCCATCAAACGAAATTTCCGCCAAAGGCATTCTGGTCTTTCATCAAACCAGCGATGTCATTTTGGCGGAATCCGTGTTGAAACAGGCGGGCATGGCGATACAGGTCATGGGGCCGCCGCCGAATCTGAGTACCGGTTGCGATCTGGTGATTGTATTTCCGCTGATTTCGGAACTGGCGGTCCATCGTATTCTGGCAGACGCCGATATTCAACCCGTTCAGACAGTACCGGTCCATGATACCCTTCTGTTGCCGGTATCACTTTTTCAGACCCGGGACTATGGCGAATACCTGATGGTCCGGGCTGCCAACATGAAGCTGACCATTCACAGGTCAAGCCGGCAAATTGTCAATATATCCGGTGGCGGGTGTCCGGATGTGCCCTGGCTGGCCGACCAACTGATTGGAAAAACGCTGGATACGACCACGCCCCCGAATCGTCTGGGGAAAACCCTGTGTGGCTACGCGCTGCATCTGGCCTGGGAGGAGATGCATCGTCAATGTCCTGGCTGATTGTCGGAACCGTACCCAAAACAGATTTTCCCCTGATCCATGGTCATGTCACGCAAAACGGCCGCGAACTTGTCGTAAACGGCTGTTCCGTTACTGTCGCACGGGGAACGCCGGCATTGACCGCTGCAGCCTGTATCGCCTGCATGACCCTGGGGATCGAATCGCCCGATGTTCTGTTGTGCGGCGATATCGGTGAGGGTGACGGAAGCAGACAGATTTACCGGTATCTGGAGGAAACCGGCCTGAAGCAGAAACCATATACCGGAATACTGTTTCATTATCTGCAACCCGATTTGGACTGGCACAACCGCGTTTTGATTGCAATTGACGATTTGCCGGTCAAGCCGCTTCTCATGGCCGATGCGGGTTATATGTATGTGGCCAAAATGAGCGGATATGCCACGTCCTACGATCTGTTTACACCGGATGTGGGGGAACTGGCATTTCTGGCTGATGAAAAAGCACCCCATCCATTTTATACACGGGGCTTTCTGCTTCACCAGGACGATAGGGCCCCGGATCAGATTCGACTGGCCGTAAAGCAGGGAAACGCCGCGCGCAATCTGCTGGTCAAGGGAAAATGTGATTATATCGTTTCTGATGGGGTTATCGTTGATATGGTTTCAAGCCCCTGTGTCGAGGCGATGGAGCCTGTCGGCGGCACCGGAGACAGCCTGGCCGGGCTTGCAGCCAGTCTGATTGCATCCGGTTTGACCATTCCCGATGCCTGCTCAATGGCTGCCCGCATCAACCGGATGATGGGATATCTGGCCAACCCGACACCGTCATTTGCCATTGCCGATCTCTTGAAAAGTCTGCCGAAGGCCATTGCCCGCATCCGTTCAATTCCCAATGCAACCCTTTAATTTTATATCCATTTTTAGAATTGAAATCCTGGTTTCTTTTCGGATAACTCAAATTTCAAAGCAATGCCCAAACATTAAAAAAATCCGAATGGTCAACATGCTGTATTTCCTGGCCGATGGTTCTGGTCATTTCCACCCCTGAATCTGTTTTCGATTTTGATATCCGGTGTTCATCTGAACAGGCTTTTCGATCAGTCACGATGAATATGATAATCACGCTGCCCCTCAACAGTCATTTTCATTATTGACATCAGAAAGGGTTGGGATTATTTTCACTCGTCAAATTGAAACGAAATGTGGACCACTTTCTCCGGACACCCAATTCATGCCCCATCCCAAATGAAAAAGCAGATCTTTCACAATATCCTCATTGCCTGTATCTGGCTTGTGGTTGTCAACATCTTCGCCCTGATTGCCCTGCATCGGTTGAACATCCTTCCCGATCAAGCGTTTCCCTGGATAAATCCGTCTGACTATCCTGTTCACCATGATTGGAATCT
>JBFXFK010000148.1:0-12050 GCA_050179135.1 Desulfatirhabdiaceae bacterium
TGATCCCCTGAATGCCCTGCGTGGCTATATGCATTCGTTTCAGGCCGCATCCCTGGCGGATCTGCCCCGGTTCTGGGGTGGGCTGGTGGGATATCTGACATATGAAATGGTGTCTTTTTTTGAAAAAAAAATCCCCGTTCGGATTGGGGAAAATGACCGGATGGCCCACTTTACCGTTCCGGACCGGATGCTGATATTTGACAATGTGCGACATACGGTTCTGGCGCTTTCCCTGGCGTTTCTGTCTCCGGGTGATGATCCCGAAACGGGTTATGAACAGGCACATCATCGGCTTGAAGAGATGATCCGCCAACTGGATGAGCCCCTGAAACAGGATGAACCATCGACGCCGGTATCCGATATTGCACTGTATCCGGTCCTGTCGGAAGAGCATTTCCGCAACATGGTCGAAACGGTCATTTCCCATATCCGGGAAGGCGATGTCATCCAGACCGTTGTGTCTCAACCGTTTGAGGCGAATGCACCCGCAGACCTCTGGATGTTGTACCGGTCGCAGCGGTTTATCAATCCCAGCCCGTATCTGTTTTTTATGAATCTGGGCAAACGGACATTGATCGGTTCATCGCCGGAAACCATGGTGAGACTGGAAAACGGCATGGCCACACTTCGACCCATTGCCGGAACCCGGCCAAGGGGCAGGACCGAGCAGGAGGACCGGGCCCTGGCTGCGGAACTTCTGGCCGATGAAAAGGAAAAAGCCGAACATTTGATGCTGGTCGACCTGGGGCGGAATGATCTGGGTCGAATCGCCCAGACCGGGACGGTACAGGTGACGGATTTGATGGTGGTGGAGCGATATTCCCATGTCATGCACCTGGTGTCCAATATTACGGCGGATATCAAACCGGGAAAAGATGCCTGGGATCTGATTCGGGCATCCTTTCCGGCAGGAACCCTGAGTGGCGCACCCAAGGTACGGGCCATGGAAATCATCGCCGATCTGGAAAAAGAACCGCGGGGGCCTTACGGTGGCGCAGTTGGCTATATTTCGTTTCAGGGAAATATGGATCTGGCAATCACCATTCGAACCGCAGTGGTTGCAGATGGCAAACTGACGGTGAGGGCCGGGGCCGGCATTGTAGCCGATTCCATCCCGGAGACAGAGCGGATTGAAACCGTGAACAAGGCCAAGGCCATTCAGCGGGCACTGGAGCTGATTCAGGGCAGGCAATAGCGCGCCTTGAGCCGCCTGTATCTGACCGCATCGGGTCACAATTCAAAAGGAGACCGTCATAATCCTGATGATCGATAACTACGATTCATTTACCTACAATCTGATTCAGTATATGGAGCAACTGGGGGCCAGTGTTCATGTGGTCCGGAATGATGAAATCACCCTGAACGACATCGACACGCTGAACCCGGCCGGCATCATGATTTCACCCGGACCGGGCCGGCCGGAATCCGCCGGCATCACCCTGGATTTGATCCGGCGCTATTCGGGCAGGCTGCCGATTCTGGGGGTATGTCTGGGACATCAGGCCATTGGCATGGCCTTTGGCGGACAGGTCGTTTATGCCAAACATCTGAAACATGGCAAGACATCCACCATTCATTCCGATGGCAAACGGTTGTATCAGGGTATTACCGGACCCTTTCAGGCCATGCGGTATCATTCTCTGGCCATATCCCGGGAGAATCTGCCGGAATGTCTGGAAATCACATCCGAGTCCGAGGACGGTGAAATCATGGGGCTTCGACATCGCAGCCATATGACCGAGGGCATTCAGTTTCATCCGGAATCCATCATGACCCATGTGGGCAAGCGTCTGCTCAGAAATTTTCTGAACCTGACGGAATGACCGGTTCCGGTTGATTCCGTCGGTATCGATTCCGACAAGGATTCCGATCACGACTACGATTCCGACAACCATTACGATTACGAAAAGGAGAAACCATGTTCCGGGAAACATTGCAGAAACTGATTCGCAAAGAAAATCTCGGCGAAGATGACATGTCCAAAATCATGACGGAAATTTTCTCCGGCAACCTGACGGATGCCCAGATCGGGGCCTTCATGGCGGCGCTGGCTTGCAAGGGAGAATCCGTAGAGGAACTGGCCGGCGCAGCGCGGGTCATGCGCCGGAATGCACACCGGATTCAGGTCAATGCCCCGATTGTGGTGGATACCTGTGGAACCGGTGGAGACGGCGCCAACACCTTCAACATCTCCACGACCGCCGCATTTGTGGTTGCCGGATGTGGCCTCACTGTCGCCAAACACGGCAACCGGTCCGTATCGAGCCAATGCGGCAGTGCGGACCTGCTGGAAGCGCTGGGGGTGAATATTCTGTGTCCACCCGAGCTGGTTGAAGAATCCGTGAATCAGATTGGAATCGGATTCCTGTTTGCGCCACTGTATCACGGGGCCATGCGCCATGCGGCAAAAGCCAGAAAAGAGGTTCAGATTCGCAGCATATTCAATATGCTGGGTCCGCTGACCAATCCGGCTGCCGCCAACTGCCAGATACTGGGGGTGTATGCGCCGGAGTTGACCGAAATGTTTGCGGCGGCACTGAACCGGCTGGGTGCGAAGCGGGCGATGGTTGTTCACGGCCATGACGGCCTGGATGAGATCAGCGTCTGTGCACCGACACGGATATCCGAACTTCAGAATGGCAGGGTCCGGACCTATGACCTGCTCCCGGATCAGTATTTTGGAGAAATGGCCGACTCATCGGCGCTTCTGGGCGGCGATCCGGCCCGGAATGCCGAAATTACCCGAAGCATTCTGCAGGCTGAAACCGGCCCGAGACGAAACTGTGTGGTGATCAATGCCGCGGCAGCCCTGATCACGGCCGGTAAAGCCGCATCGTTTGCCGAAGGCATTCCATTGGCGGCGCAAGCCATAGACAGCGGAGAGGCCCTGGCCAAATTGAATGCGCTGATCACATTTACCGCTCAGCAGAATGGATAATCAGGAGAAAAAGACAGTGACCCCCTCATTTCTGGATCGGATTGTTGCCGTCAAACAGATGGAGATCGCCGAAGCTTCCCGACTGGTTCCGGAATCCGTGCTCCGGGATCAGGCCGGAATACCGCGTGTGAAACGCCCGTTTTTTGCCCGTCTGAATACGGCAACAGCCGGTCATCCCAATATCATTGCAGAAGTCAAACGGGCCTCGCCCTCCAAAGGCCAAATCCGGCCGGATCTGGATTCGGCCACCTATTCAAAAGCCTGTCAGGAAGGTGGGGCGGTGGCCATGTCCGTCCTGACAGACAAACCGTTTTTCAATGGATCGATCGGGGACGCACAAGCTGTTCGAAACGCGGTGGATTTGCCGGTGCTCCGAAAGGATTTTTTGATTGCGCCGTACCAGGTGTATGAATCCCGTGCCGCCGGATTTGATGCCATTTTGCTCATCGTTCGCATACTGGAGGCATCGCTGTTACAGGAGCTGCTTTCCCTTTGCCATGAGCTGGATATGGATGCACTGGTCGAGATTCATTCCGAGGCCGATCTGAATGTTGCATCACGGGCAGGGGCCCGGCTCATCGGGATCAACAGCCGCGATCTGTCCACATTTGAAACCGATTTGCGCATCTGTCCCCGTCTGGTTCCGCTTCTGGAACCCGACCAGGTTCCGGTTGCAGCCAGCGGCATTGGCAACCGAAGCGATATTGACAGACTGATGCGGTTTGGCGTGAATAACTTTCTGATTGGTGAAAGCATCGCAAGATCGTCAGATCCTGCAAGCTTTCTGAAATCCCTGATCAATTAGCCGGTACGACACGTTACCCGTTGTGACATTGCCGCATTGCGGCTGTCCCCCAAGTCGTTTTTGTCCTTTATGTCCTTTAGCCCGGTCAATGACCAATTTTCAGGAAAATCAGCATGAATATCGAAGAACCGCCCATATCACCCGAATCCAAACGCCAACCGGTCAAAATCTGCGGATTGACGGTGCCCGATGAGGCGGTTCAGTGCGAAGCCGCCGGTGCATCGGCCATTGGCCTGGTGTTTTATCCCCCCAGTCCGCGATGCGTTTCCATGGAACAGGCCCGGTCCATCCGGGCCGCATTGTCATCCGCTACAACCGTGGTCGGCGTTTTTGTCAATGAACCACGCCATGTCATTTTGAACACGGTCAGGCAGTGCAACCTGAACGCGGTGCAACTCCATGGCCGGGAAACACCCGAGATGGTCAGTCAACTCAGGGATGAGGGGATCATGGTCATCAAATCCGTTTTTCTGGATCATGAGCCGTTTTTTACGGATGTGGCCCAATATCCGGCCTTGGCGTTTCTGGCCGAGTGCGGCCGGGGCAGACTCCCTGGCGGAAATGCACTGGCCTGGAAATGGGAGATGGCCCGAAGTGTAAGCCAGTCTGTTCCCCTGATTCTGGCAGGGGGGCTGAATCCGGAAAATGTCCGACTGGCCATGCATGACGCCTGGCCGGATGCCGTGGATGTCAGCTCCGGGATCGAATTTTGTCCGGGCCGAAAGGATATCCGCCGGGTTCGCCTGTTCATTCAGGCAGCATCAGGCCACATTGCGCATCAACACAACAGGAGACTATTTACATGATGACGACACAGAAATCACAATCTGACAAAACCGGTGCGGTTCCGGATGATCGGGGTCATTTTGGCCCTTATGGCGGCCGATATGTGGGCGAAACCCTGATGCCCGCGCTTCTGGAACTGGATGAGGCCTGTCACAGGTTGATTCCGTCACAACAGTTTCAAACGGATCTGGGTTATCTGCTGGAACATTATGCGGGCCGGCCCACCCCGTTGTTTCTTGCCAAACGTCTGACCCACCACCTGAATGGTGCGGCCATTTACCTGAAACGGGAAGACCTGGCCCATACCGGTGCGCACAAAATCAACAATACTTTGGGACAGGGGCTTCTGGCCCAATACATGGGCAAACGGAAACTGATTGCCGAAACAGGCGCCGGCCAGCATGGCGTGGCCACGGCAACGGTTGCGGCCCTGTTGGGCATGTCATGCAGCATTTTCATGGGAACCGAGGATATCGCCCGCCAGGCCCCGAATGTTCAGCGGATGAAGCTGCTGGGCGCATCGGTGATCCCGGTATCCTCCGGAACCGGCACACTGAAGGATGCCATGAACGAGGCCATGCGGTACTGGACCGGAACGGTTCAGGATACCTTTTATGTCATCGGTTCCGTGGCCGGACCCCACCCCTATCCGGTCATGGTTCGGGATTTTCAGCGGGTCATCGGGGATGAGGCCCGGGTACAGATTCTGGCACAGACAGGCAGGCTTCCGGATGTTCTGGTGGCCTGTGTTGGCGGCGGAAGCAATGCCATGGGGCTGTTTTATCCGTTTCTGAATGATTCTATCGCGATATATGGTGTGGAAGCAGCCGGAAAGGGGATTGACACGGGAAAGCATGCCGCCACCCTGGGCATGGGTTCGGTCGGTGTGCTGCACGGGTCCAAATCCTATGTGCTTCAGGATCGATACGGGCAAATCTGCGAGGCCCATTCGATATCGGCAGGCCTGGACTATCCGGGGGTGGGGCCGGAGCATGCCTTTTTAAAGGATTCCGGACGGGTGCGCTACGCGGCCATTCGGGATGATGAGGCCGTTGATGCGTTCATTACCCTGTGCCGGATGGAAGGCATCATTCCGGCCATGGAAAGTGCCCATGCCCTGGCCTATGCCATGAAGGAGGCGGCCGGGAGACCCAGGAGCCAGATTGTTCTGGTCAATCTGTCCGGAAGGGGCGACAAGGACCTGGATATCATCGCCAAAGCGGTTAACCCATCTGAAATGCAGGAGATGAAGCACTCATGAATCGAATCGATGCCGCATTCAATCGGTTGCGTCAATTGCAGAAAAAAGCCCTGGTCGGTTTTGTGACAGCCGGTGATCCGACTTTTTCAACATCGCTTGAAATTCTGACCGCCATGTGCCGGGCCGGACTGGATATTCTGGAGCTGGGTGTTCCCTTTTCCGATCCCACGGCCGATGGTCCGGTCATTCAGCGGTCTTCCCAACGTGCGCTCAAATCGGGTATGACCGTCGGCGAGGTCATCCGCATGGCATCCGGGCTTCGAAAACAGGGCATAACGATTCCCATTGTCCTGTTTTCCTATTACAATCCAATTCTGGCCCATGGTCTGGAGCGGTTTTACCGGGATGCGCTGGATAATGGTGTGGACGGTCTTCTGATCGTGGATCTGCCACCGGAGGAATCCGATGAAATGACAAAAAAATGGCCGGGAAATGATCTGGCATTCATCCGGCTGATTGCACCCACAACGTCTTTGGAACGGGCCAGAACCATTGTGGAAACTGCATCGGGGTTTGTTTATCTGGTCTCCAAGACCGGTGTCACGGGCAGTGACGGTCTTGCGGCATCTCCCGTGGCCGAACAGGTGAGCCACCTCAAACAGATGACCGGTCTGCCGATCTGTGTGGGCTTTGGCATATCCACTCCGGATGATGTGTCGAAAATGAGCCGGATTGCGGATGGTGTTGTCATTGGCAGTGCGTTTGAGCGGGTGATTGAAACCCATCTGGATGACCCTGACCTGGCAATGAACCTGGCAAAGCAGGTCATGGAATATAAACGGGCCGGGTTGGAGTGATGAACGGTGTCACGGCTTTTTGTAACGGCTCGGGTATTCAGAATTCAGGAGTCAGAATGAATGGGGAATGGCTGCTGTTTATAAAAATGATCTTTTCCGAAATTATTCTGGATTCTGACTCCTGGATACTGAATACTGGTACCTGACGACCTGAGTCATTACGCCCTTTTTTGAAATATCCGCCGGATCGCATCCGTGATCCGGTCTGTCAGCCGTCTGGTGATATGGACCCGAAGAAACAGATCTCCGGGTGTTCCGCCATCTTTACCAGGTGATCCCATCCCGGCCAGACGGATTTTCTGTCCGCTTCGGATGCCGGCCGGAATCTTTACGACCAGTTTTTTGGACTGTTTTCGATGGAAATAGGCATAGGGCCCCCCGGTTTTGGCCAGGCTTTCATCCAGTTGAATGTCATCCAGCATATCATCCCCCCGGCGTTCAATCCGGCCGGACGACTGGGGCTTTCCAAACAGGTATCGGGTCGCTTTTTCCAGACCGTCTTTCAGCCGGAACCCTTTTAACCCGGGCATGCCGTGAAATCCTCCGGTAAACACAAACCCCTTGACAAAAACGCCGGGCTTTTTGAATTCGAATGTCTGATAGCCCTGGCCATAAAAATCCCGGAATATCTCATCAAATCCGCGAAGTCCGAACGCCCGGGTCATTTCTTCAAATATCTGCTGAATATCAGAACCTTTAAAAATATCCTGATCCGTGTAATTTGTCCGGAACTGCTGATATGCCCCATTGCCATACTGCTTGCGCATGGCATCATAATCCTGTCTTTTTTTGGGATTGGAAAGTACGGCATAGGCTTCATTGATGGATTTCATTTTTTCCGCACAATCCGCATCCTGACAGTGATCCGGATGAAATTTGAATGCCAGATCCCTGAACGCGGTTTTGATCTGCTGGGACGTGGCATCGGAAGAAACACCCAAAACCTGATAATAGTCGCTCATATGTATCACTTGTAACGGGGAAATAAATTGACGGATCACTATCCGGCAAACGGGAGTATGGCAACAGACCGTATCCGGAAAAATTTTAAATCATGGTAATCATCATTTGTGTCCCTGTCCATGTACATGGACTTTCCCCTTCATGTCAACCAGCCGTTTCTTCATTTTTCAAGAAATCACCCTCTGGAGTGCCCTTGCAAAAAAAGCCGGAAACTTTTATATTTATCCAAAACCGATTTGTTATTTTGGGTCATCACGGATTTGTTGAAACCGCCGGTAAAGCCACGACAAATCCGGTTCGAGACAATCCGGATCGCGATGACCCGTTATTTTTCAGGAGGATCGTTTATGAAATTCCGCGCGATGTTATCCATACTCGTTGTGGCTGCCTTTTTATCTGCCTGTTCGACGGTACCGATAACCGGGCGACAACAGTTGAACATGGTGCCCGACGCATCGATTCTTTCCATGAGCCTGCAGGAATATGACCAGTTTTTAAAAAAGAATCCGTTGAGTCAGGATTCTGTACAGGCAGAGATGGTTAAAACAGTGGGTCATCGCATTCAGAAGGCTGTGGAAGTCTATATGCGTGACAATTTTATGGAAGATGACCTGAAAAATTATAAATGGGAATTCAATCTGATTGAAAGCAAGGAAATCAATGCCTGGTGCATGCCTGGCGGAAAGGTTGTTGTCTATACCGGAATTCTGCCGATTACCCAGGATGAAACCGGCCTTGCCGTTGTCATGGGACATGAGATTGCCCATGCAGTGGCCCGACATGGCAATGAGCGGATGAGTCAGGCATTGATGATTCAGATGGGTGGTGTTGCGTTGGCTGTGGCCATGGCTGACCAGCCGCAGCAGACCCGAAATATCATGCTGGGTGCGTTCGGGGCCGGTTCCACCGTCGGATTCATGCTGCCATTCAGCCGGTTGCACGAAAATGAAGCCGACCGGATGGGACTGATTTTTATGGCCATGGCCGGCTATGATCCCCGCATGGCCGTCAATTTCTGGCAGCGGATGGCACAGCAGAAAGGGGAGAAACAAAAGCCGCCGGAATTTCTGAGCACCCATCCATCGGATCAGAAACGCATTGAAAACATTCAGAATCTGATACCCGAGGCCATGACCTATTACCGAAAAGGCGGAATCAGATAGAGATATACTGCTGTCGGTCAATAATCGTGGAAAAACAGAAGTCAGAAGCCAGAATACAGAAATCAGAATAAACAAGGAAAATGTCATTTTTATTAACAGCAACCATTTCCTATTTATTCCGGCTTCTGACTTCTGTATAGGGAACCCGCAGGTTGTGACCGTTCAAAGACAGATACAGCATCTGAAATCGGGCACACCCGCGGGCAACCGCCTGAATGGAACTTACCAATCAACAGGCCGATGCGGTGAAACCAGCCGAACGGGTCCAAACATAATGGAGATAATTGAATTTCTGTGAAATATGCTTCTCAAATCACCGGAACAGGCTCTGCCTTTCCAAAAAACTGCGTTACAAATCAGAATATTGTCGATAAATTGACCGGCTCGGGAATCGAAACAAACAGTGCGTGGATTCAGGATCGAACCGGCATTCGTGAACGGCGCATGTCGGAACCCGGCAACCCGGATGAATACAACTCGTCACTTGGCCTGAGAGCCAGTCAATCGGCCCTGGAAATGGCAGGAAAAAATCCGGAAGATGTCGACATGATCATCTATGCCACCTGTACACCGGATACCCTGATTCCATCAAGCGCCTGCTGGCTTCAGCACAAGCTTCAGGCATCCAATGCCTGGGGCATGGATATCAACGCGGTCTGCTCGGGGTTTTTATATGCGCTTTCCACTGCAGACCAGTTCATTCGATCCGGTCAGGCCAAAACCGCTCTGGTTGTCGGGTCAGAAGTTCTCAGTACGATCATCAACTGGGAAGACCGATCATCCTGTATCCTGTTTGGTGATGGCGCCGGCGCCGTGATTGTGGAACAGGTTCCATCAGAGACGGATAGCCGCATTTTATCCATGACACTCCGTTCGGATGGCAACCTCTGGAACCTGCTTCATGTTCCTGCCGGCGGCTCAAGGCTCCCCCTGACTTTCGAAAATCTGGACCAGAATCTTTCCAAGATTCATATGAACGGAAAGGAAATCTTCAAGGTGGCGGTTCGAACGCTCACCAGTTTTTCTTTTCAAACGCTGGAACAGCATTCCATGAGCCCGTCGGACATCGATTGGTTTATTCCCCATCAGGCCAATATTCGAATCATTGAAGCCGTTGCCCAGCGATTGGATGTTCCCATGAGCAAGGTTCTGGTCAATATCGACCGGTATGGAAACACATCCGCAGCCACGGTCCCTACCATGCTGGATGAAGCGGTCCGGGACGGGCGCATCAAAAAAGGCCAGATTCTGTTGATGGCAGTGTTTGGTGGCGGCCTCACGTATGGCGCACTTCTGATGCGGTGGTAGCCGAAGCCATAATGGGTTGATTTTTCAGCAAACTACAATATGTTGAAATAATATGTTGACATAAATCTACATGTTGTAATAAAGTGATATCACTTGTCATGTTTTTCCATAAGATTCCGCTGGGTTCAGCACAATATCCAACTGTTTTTTCACACCAATCCCAATGGTTCAAATAGTCCCGATGAGGTGATATCATGTTTGATCAGATCAAGAAACGGGATGGCCGAATTGTCGAATTCGATTCATCCAAAATCACAGCCGCCATTGCCAAGGCCGGCAAGGCCACAGCAGAATTTGAAGAACGGGAAGCCCGAAAACTGACCCTGAGGGTACTGACGCTGGCGCATGAATTGCGTCTGGGAAATCTTCCGGATGTCGAAGAAATCCAGGATATCGTGGAGCGGGTATTGCTGGATTCACCCTACCATAAAACCGCCAAGGCCTATATCCTGTATCGGGAACAGCATGCCCAGATTCGCAGCATATCCACCCGCGCCAGTATTGACCTGGTTGAGCACTATATCCAGAAGCTGGACTGGAAAATCAAGGAAAACAGCAATATGTGTTATTCGCTCCAGGGTCTGAACAACTATATATCATCGGATGTCACCTCCGAATATTGGCTCAACCGGATTTATCCGCCCGAAATCCGGAATGCCCACAAAAACGGAGATGTCCATATTCATGATTTGAGCCTGCTGTCTGTTTATTGTGTGGGATGGGATCTTCAGGACCTGCTCAGAACCGGCTTTAAAGGTGTTGAGGGCAAAGTAGAAAGTGCCCCTCCCAAACACCTCCGATCCGCTCTGGGCCAGATCGTCAACTTTTTTTATACGCTTCAGGGCGAAGCCGCCGGGGCTCAGGCCATTTCCAATTTTGATACATTGTTGGCCCCGTTTGTCCGATATGACAAACTGGATTATTCAGAAGTCAAACAGGCCATTCAGGAATTCATTTTCAATATCAATATTCCGACCCGGGTGGGATTCCAGACGCCGTTTACCAATATCACCATGGACCTCCTGGTGCCATCCATGCTGAAAGATTCACCGGTCATCATTGGCGGCAAGGACCTTGACCAGACATATTCCAGTTTTCAGCCTGAAATGGACATGATCAATCAGGCCTTTGCCGAAGTCATGATGGAAGGCGATGCGGGTGGCCGGGTCTTTACGTTTCCCATTCCCACCTATAACATCACCCCGGATTTTGACTGGAACAACCCCAATCTGGAGATGGTCTGGAAGATGACCGGCAAATACGGCATTCCGTATTTCTCCAATTTTGTCAACTCGGACATGTCACCGGAAGATGCAAGGTCCATGTGCTGTCGCCTTCGGCTGGATAACCGGGAACTGCTCAAGCGGGGCGGCGGACTTTTTGGCGCCAACCCGCTGACAGGCTCCATTGGGGTGGCAACCATCAATCTGCCCAGAATCGGATATCTTGCGCGGGACAGGGATGCGTTTTTCAACCGGTTGAATCAGCAGGTTCAGCTTGCTGTAAAGAGTCTTGAAATCAAGCGGAAAGTGCTGGAAAAGTTCACAGAAAAAAATCTCTATCCCTATTCCAAATTCTATTTGCGGGATATCAAGGCCAAGACCGGCTGCTACTGGAAAAACCATTTCTCGACAGTCGGCATTATCGGCATGAATGAAGCCTGTCTGAATTTTTTGGGCCAGGATATCGGAAGTGCGGCCGGCCAGCAGTTTTCAATTGAAGTGATGGATTTTCTCAGACAACTGATGTCAACGGTTCAGGAAGAAACCGGCAATATTTACAACCTGGAGGCAACACCGGCAGAAGGAACTTCCTATCGGCTGGCCATGCTTGACAAAAAGCGGTATCCGGATATCATTTGTGCAAACGAAGCCGATTACCGAAATGGTTCTGCGCCATTTTACACCAACTCCACGCAGTTGCCGGTCAATTACACCGATGATATTTTTCAAACCCTGATGCTGCAGGACAATCTTCAGACCAAATATACGGGTGGAACGGTTCTGCATCTGTTTCTGGGTGAACAGGT
>JBFXFK010000149.1:0-3203 GCA_050179135.1 Desulfatirhabdiaceae bacterium
CGATCACCCACCATGTCTCGGGCCCGTATCCGGCCTCTCATCCCGGCGTTGTCATGGTTCATACCCGCACCCGCTCATCCGACAACCGGGCCTGGATCATTTCCGGCCAGGATGTTCTGATGCTGGCCGGTCTGGCACAAACCGGGTGCTATCCCACTGAGCGTGTTATTGCCCTGGCAGGCTCCGGAGCTGCAGAACCCAAACATATTCTGACCCGAAACGGTGTTCCGATAGACCATCTCATTGATCAGCGAACAAAAGCCAATCCTGTCCGATGTATCGCCGGTGGACTGTTTACAGGCGTCAACGTTTCCCCCAACGGATTTTTGGGGCTTTATCCAACTTCCCTGACCCTGATTCCGGAAGGTAATGTTCGGGAATTTCTGGGATTTGTCCGCCCCGGATTTAAAAAGCCCAGTTACTCCAGAACCTTTTTGTCTGTTTTCAACAAATCGCCCCTGCCGGCCGATACCAATGTTCATGGCGGCAAGCGGGCCTGCATTGCCTGTGGCGCCTGCGCCGAGGTGTGTCCGGTCACCATTTTGCCCCAATTGACATATAAAAACATTCTGGCAAATGACGTTGAGATGGCTCTGGCGCATGGCCTTCTGGATTGTGTGGAATGCGGTCTGTGCACCTATGTCTGCCCGTCCAAAATCGAACTCAAAGATGCCCTGAAAGCCGCCAAACAGGCGTATTACCGGGGAGACTGACAAATATGCAGCCACTCCAGCGATTTTTTGACAATCTGCGTCCCCATGTTGAAACCGGAGGACGTTTTGAAAAGCTGTATCCGTTCTATGAGTCCATGGAGAGCATTTTTTTCAGTTCGGACCAGGTGACCACAACCGGTCCGCATGTCCGGGACAGTCTGGATGTCAAACGGTTCATGACGCTCGTAATCCTGTCCCTGATTCCCCACCTTCTGTTTGGTATCTATAACGCCGGATATCAGGCCAGACTGGCATCCGGACAAAGCCTGTCACTCATTTGGGTGGTTATCGATGGCCTGATTCTGGTCATGCCCCTGGTTGTGACATCCTATGCGGTCGGCTTTTTCTGGGAGATCCTGTTTTCCGTGGTTCGCAAACATGCCATCAGCGAGGGCCTGTTTGTTTCCGCCATGCTGTTTCCCCTGACGCTTCCACCCACGGCGCCGATCTGGCAGGCAGCCCTTGGCATTTCATTTGGCATTGTCATTGGAAAAGAAGTCTTTGGCGGGACCGGACGAAATTTCTTGAATCCGGCGCTGACCGCCCGCGCCTTTCTGTTTTTTGCCTACCCGGCCCAGATGTCCGGCGACAGCGTCTGGATTGCGGCTTCATCGATCCCGGACGCGGTCAGCGGCGCCACGCCGCTGGCCATTGCCGCAGTTTCGGAAGCCGGCCAGGATCTTGTGGCATCCTTTGAAACTGCGGGATTCACCCTGTCCAAACTGCTGTTCGGGCTGTATCCGGGAACAATCGGCGGTACCTCTGCGATACTGTGTCTGATTTCGGCCATTTTTCTGGTGGCTGTCGGTGTGGCCAGCTACCGGATCATTCTGGGTGGTATTATCGGTCTTGTTCTGACCGGACTGGTCCTGAATCTGTTTTCCGGTGTTCATGCGTCGACCTTGTTTGCACTGAATCCATTTTATCATCTCATTTTGGGTGGTGCGGCATTTGGCCTGACATTCATGGCGACAGATCCGGTAACCTCACCGGATATGAACCATGCCAAATGGATTTATGGATTTCTGATCGGCATGTTGACCATATTGATCCGGGTGTTCAATCCGGCTTTTCCCGAGGGAGTGATGCTGGCCATTTTGTTCATGAACGTGTTCGCACCGCTTCTGGATCATGTTGAAATCCGGATGGTGCTCAAAAAGCGGGTGCCCAATGTCTGAAAACCAGAAAGCGTTTGTTGTCGCAGCCATTGTCTGTGTGACATGCAGCCTTCTGCTGACGGCGGCTTCCAGCGGGCTGAAGGACTACCAGATTCAAAACATGACCATTGACCGGCATAAGAATCTGTTGAAGTCGGTCGGGCTCATCGATTCCGAAAAGACCTATTCACCGGAGGACGTCGAAACCCTGTATCAAACCAATATCCGCGCACTCTGGATCGATTCTGCCGGCCGCCTGGTTCCGGAATCCGAAAGAGGCGCACAGGATCTGCCGGTCTATTTGTTTGTTCAGGGTGACGCCATCGCGGCGTATATCGTGCCCATCGATACAACCGGCCTGTGGGGAAAAATTAACGGATACCTGGCGATCAAAAACGACGGCAGTACGATCATGGGCTTTACGGTTTACAGCCATTCCGAAACACCTGGCCTTGGCGGAGAAATCGAGCGCAAATGGTTTCAGAAAAACTTTGAAGGCAAACGGATTGTTAACAAGGAAGGGAATTTCGTATCCGTGGGCGTTGCCAGAGGCACTGTCCAGGACCGTATCCAACCTGAGCAGCAGATCCATTTTGTGGATGGTATCAGCGGGGCGACCCTGACCGGAAAATTCCTGTCCGCCGGCTTGAAAAATGTGCTTCAGGAATATGAACCGGTTTCCATCAAATTCAGGCAGCATGACATTTCCCGGGTGCCCGGGGTTGGCAAATAAAGGATACATCCCCGTGAACAGAAAAACACTCAAGCCATTTATCGAACCCCTCTGGGACAACAACCCCATTTTCGTTCAGGTGTTGGGGATATGTTCAGCCCTGGCTGTGACGGTTCAGATGAAAACCGCCATTGTCATGGGGCTGGCCCTGGCACTGGTTACAGCGTTTTCCAATCTGACCATTTCTCTGGTCCGGAATCAGATTCCCAAAAACATCCGGATTATTGTGGAACTGTGTGTGGTCGCGACCCTGGTGATTATTGCAGATCAACTGCTGAAAGCGTTTTTATACGATATCAGCAAACAGCTTTCGGTTTTTGTCGGGCTGATCATCACCAACTGCATTGTCATGGGGCGGGCTGAGGCCTATGCTCTGGGCAACCCGCCCGTTGCCTCGTTTCTGGACGGATTGGGAAACGGCCTGGGGTATGCCACGGTTCTGGTGGCAGTCAGTTTTTTCCGGGAACTGCTGGGGTCAGGCAAACTCTTCGGATTTTCGGTCATTCCCGATATGGTTTATGACTGGGGATACCAGAATAACGGTCTGATGCTGCTGGCGCCGGCAGCGTTCATCCTGATCGGACTTTTGTCATGGGCGCA
>JBFXFK010000149.1:3303-12036 GCA_050179135.1 Desulfatirhabdiaceae bacterium
TGCCCCTTTTTTTATAGTCCCTACTCCAGTTCTTCCGAAATCAGAATGGCCTCTGCAATGCTGCGCATGGATTTTCTGGCGGACATGCTGCGTTTTTGCATCCACCGATACGCTTCTTCTCCGGTTTTATTTCTTCGGAGCATCAAAACTTCCTTGGCCCGCTCCACCAGCTTACGGGTTTCCAGCTCTTCCTGAATCACCCGTGTCTTGACCAGCAGTTCGGTGTTGAGGATGGCAACTGCCGCCTGGTTGGCAACGGTTTGAATCAGATACACCTCGGTTTCCGAAAATGAATGCGGGGTGGATGTAAAGCAGTTCAGTACGCCAATGACCTTGTCGCCCTTGACCTGCAAGGGTACACTGACCATGGACACCAGCCCCAGCTTTTTGGCCATTTCCTTTTCCTTGAACCGGGGATCCTGCAGCACATCCGGAATGATGATCGCCTCTTTGTGGGTTGCAACATATCCGACAATGCCTTCATTCATATGCAGTGACCGGTCCTTCAGATATACCGGATCGATGGTCTGGGACGCTTTCAGGCGCAAAATCGGCGGTTCCGATTGCGCATCCAGGAGCCACAGCGAGCAGATTTCCACTCCCGTCACTTTTGCGGTGACCATGACGATCAGCTTGAGAATATCTTCCAGATACAGATCGGATGTAATGGCGCCGCTGATATCCATCAGCGCCTTGATATAGTTGTCATATGTGTCTGAAGCGGCTCGGTCCATAATGATGCCAATGCTTGGATTTTCAATGGTTGCAAAGACGGGCGGATCGTTTATAATAATCGTTTTAATGAATTGGTATTACCGTAAACGACATCACCCCGAAAAAGTGAATCAGCATACGGTTGTGTTATTAATCGAATCATTCTGATCTGTCAAGAATGGGAATGAACGGGAATTCAGGAATTTATGGACGAGCAGGACAAACAGGAAATCAGCCGTCGGCGGACCTTTGGCATTATCAGCCACCCCGATGCCGGAAAAACCACATTGACGGAAAAACTGCTGCTTTTTGGCGGCGCCATTCAACTGGCCGGCGCGGTCAAGGCCCGCAAGGCGGCGCGTCATGCCACCAGCGACTGGATGGCGGTTGAAAAAGAAAGAGGCATATCGGTTACCACATCGGTCATGAAATTTGTGTATGACCAGTTCGAGATCAATCTTCTCGATACCCCGGGTCATCAGGATTTTTCCGAAGACACCTATCGCGTGTTGACCGCGGTTGACAGCGCCCTGATGGTGATCGACAGCGGCAAGGGCGTGGAGACGCAGACCGAGAAACTGATGGCGGTCTGCCGGCTGAGAAATACGCCCATCATCACCTTCATCAACAAAATGGACCGGGAGGGCCTGTCCCCGCTGGACATTCTGGCCGATATTGAAAACCGGCTCCAGATTGAATGTACGCCCATGACCTGGCCCATTGGTGCGGGCAAGCGCTTTAAAGGGGTGTATAATCTTTACCGGAAATCCCTCTTGCTGTTTACCCCGGGCAGGGACACACGGAATCAGGACAGTGTTGAAATTTCGGATATTTATGATCCGATCCTGGACGCCATGCTTGGCTCTCAGGCAAATGAATTGCGCGAAGACATCGAACTTCTAAATGGAGCAGCCAACCCGTTTGAAGCATCCGAATACCTGAAAGGCAACCAGACCCCGGTGTTTTTTGGCAGCGCCGTCAACAATTTCGGGGTTCAGGAGCTGTTGAATGCATTTGTGGAAATGGCCCCGCCGCCTCTTCCCCGCATGGCCACCACGCGACTGGTCTCACCGGAAGAACCGGAATTTTCCGGGTTTGTTTTTAAAATTCAGGCCAATATGGACCCGGCACACCGCGACCGGATTGCATTTTTGCGCATCTGTTCCGGAAAATTCACCCGGGGCATGAAGGTCATGCACCACCGACTGGGCAAGGAGGTCAGCATCTCCAATGCCACCATTTTCATGGCCCAGGACAGAACCCATGTGGAAGAGGCATATCCAGGTGATATCATCGGAATTCATAATCACGGAACCATCAAGATCGGAGATGCCTTTACTGAAAAGGAACCGCTTAAATTCACGGGTATTCCCAGTTTTGCGCCCGAGCATTTCAGGCGGGTCCGGCTGAAAAATCCGCTGAAGGTCAAGCAGCTTGCCAAAGGTCTGTATCAACTGGCTGAAGAAGGCGCGGTTCAGGTGTTCCGGCCGCGCATCAGCAACAGCTATATCCTGGGGGCGGTTGGCGTGTTGCAGTTTGATATTACCATTGCCCGGCTTCAGGATGAATACGGGGTGGATGCGGCCTACGAAAGCATCGATATCGCAGCCGCCAGATGGATCCGGTGCAGCGAGAAAAACCGGCTGGCCCTGTTTGAACGGGAAAACCAGGCGTCTCTGGCCGTGGATGCCGAAGGGCAGTTGGCGTATCTGGCCAGAAGTGAATGGAGTCTGGGATATGAAATGGAACAGTGGCCGGATGTCGAATTTCTGAAAACGAGGGAATATGTCTGATGTTGGAATGGCGAAATGCAGAAATGCCGGAATGTTGGAATGCCGGGATGCCCATATTAATCAATGACCGGATGATGGGGATGGCTGCAAGTCCTTTTCGTCCTCTATAGCTTTTAAGATAATGATTTTGGGAAGGCAGCAGGGAGGGGATAGGCCTTTTCTCGGCCATCCCCGACCGATAACGCACCCAAAATCTTTATCTTGAAAGCTATATGTCTTTTTTGTCCTTTTGTTCCCACAATGGAAAGACTCTGAATGTATCAATATCAGCAGGATCACACATATTTTGGCCAGATTGCAGGCGATTTGATGGAATCGGGCGTCCAGGAGCTACAGGAACTGGGCGCATCCGACATTCAGACCGACCACAGGGGCGTCGCGTTTCATGCGGAATCCGATGCACTTTACCGGATCAATTATCAGTCCCGGCTTTTCACACGAATATTGGCGCCGATCAAGCGCTTCAAATGCCATGACAAGGATCATCTGTATCGCATTGCCAGTGAAATTGAGTGGCGGAATTTTTTTTCGCTAGACCATACCTTTGCCGTGTTTGCCAATGTCAATCACAGCCATATCCTCAATTCCCAGTATGCCTCGCTGTGTGTGAAGGATGCCATTGCCGACTGGTTTCGGAAGCGGTTTGAAAAACGGCCGGATGTGGACAAATTTGCGCCCGACATCTGGGTGAATGTACATATCGAAAACAATATCGCAACCATCAGCATCGATACATCCGGTGGGTCGCTGCATCGCCGGGGATATCGTAAAGAAACGGTTGAAACGCCGATGCAGGAGACACTGGCCGCAGGCATTATCCGGCTGACCGGGTGGGATGGCGAAAAGCCTTTGCTGGATCCCCTGTGCGGGTCCGGAACCCTGGTCTGCGAGGCCCTGATGCGCTATTGCCGTGTGCCTGCCAATATGCTGCGCAGCCGCTTCGGATTTGAATTTCTGCCGGATTTTGACAAACGGATTTGGACAGCGGTCAAATCCGATGCCGAAAGGTGTTTGCGGAATCTCCCCCAGGGCCTGATTTCGGCAAGCGATAGTTCACCTTCGGCTGTCAAGTCCACCCGGATCAACCTGAGCCATCTGCCCTTTGGCAAACAGGTTCAATGTCAGAAAAAGGATTTTCATGACATACCGGCCCTTGAGCCATCGATCATCGTGTGCAATCCTCCATACGGCATTCGAAAAGGGGATCAGACCGGGCTGGATGTGTTGTACTCGGAGCTGGGGGACTGGCTGAAACAGAATTGTCAGGGATCGGATGCCTATATTTACATGGGTGATCGGGAGCTGATCAAACATATCGGGTTGAAACCGTCCCTGAAAATTCCCCTTAAAAACGGCGGACTGGATGGCCGGCTGGTAAAATATCAGATGTATTGAGAGAGGAAAGGAAACACCATGAAAAAATATATTGCCCCATCCATTCTCAGCGCGGATTTCACCCGGCTGGGGGATCAGATTCGATCCGTGGATGCTGCGGGTGCGGACTGGATTCATGTGGATGTCATGGACGGGCATTTTGTTCCCAATATCACCATGGGTCCCCTGATTGTGGAAGCGGTTCGGCGATCCACCCAATTGCCGATCGATGTGCACCTGATGATCGAAAATCCGGACCGGTATATCGCGGATTTTGCCAAAGCCGGCGCCAACCTGATTTCAATTCAGGTGGAAACCTGTATTCATCTGCACCGGACCCTTCATCTGATCCGGGATCACGGGTGCCGGGCCGGTGCGGTGCTCAACCCCTCCACGCCGATCAGTGCGCTGGAATGGGTCATCGATGATCTGGATTTTGTGCTGATCATGAGCGTCAACCCGGGATTTGGTGGTCAGTCGTTCATCCCCTCCAGCCTGGATAAAGTGAGATGTCTGCGGCAGCTTCTGGATCAGAAGCAGTCTTCCGCCCTGATTCAGATTGACGGTGGCGTCAATCAAAAAACCATTGCAGAAATTGCCGGGGCCGGCGTGGATGTCTTTGTTGCCGGCTCTGCCATTTTTGGAAGCGATGACCCGGAAAAAACCATCCGGCAATTCCGCAATCTGATCAAAAGTCAGACCGACAATGAGGAGAATTCCGAATGAGCAGCGAGAAAGACCAGCCCAGGATTCAGGTCATTCACGGGCCCAACCTGAACATGCTGGGCACACGCGAGCCGGAAATCTATGGCAGTTTGTCCCTGGATGACATCGATGCCATGATTCGGAAACACGCGGTTGACATGAATGTTTCAGTGGATTGCTTCCAGTCCAATCATGAAGGCGGCATCATCGATCACATTCATGAAATCCGGAACACCCATGCCGGGCTCATCATCAATCCGGGCGGTTATACCCATACCAGCGTGGCGATCCGGGATGCCCTGCTCCTGCTGACGTTTCCGGTTGTCGAGGTGCATCTGTCCAATATTTACAAACGGGAGGTTTTCCGGCAGCACTCCATGATCGCAGGAGCGGCCACCGGACAGATTTCCGGCCTGGGACATGGGGGCTATATGCTGGCCCTGACCTGGCTGGCCCGACAGATTATGGAAAATCCCGCATGAATCCAATCCATATTGCCAAAATTGCACAAGAACTCAATCTTTCCCAACATCAGGTTCAGGCCACAGCCGAACTCTTGGAAGCCGATGCCACCGTCCCCTTTATTGCCCGATACCGCAAGGAGGCCACAGACAGCCTGGATGAGGTGGCGGTGACTGCAATTCGGGACCGTCTGACCGCACTTTCCGAACTGGATGCCCGTCGGGAGAGCATTCTGAAATCCCTGGAACAGAACGGTCATCTGACCGATGAGCTGAACGCGCGGGTTCTGGGGGCCGAGACATCGGCGGAACTCGAAGACATCTATCTGCCCTATCGGCCCAAGCGACGCACCCGGGCCATTATCGCCCGGGAAAAGGGTCTGGAACCATTGGCCATGGCCATCTGGGCCCAGACCGGGGTCGATCCGGCCGCCGAAGCCATACCCTTTGTCAATCCGGAAATTGGGGTGGATACGGCAGAAGATGCGCTGGCCGGGGCCCGGGATATCTTGGCGGAAATGGTCAATGAAAATGCAGATGCCCGTGCCCGGATACGGGCGCTTTTCATGGAAAAGGGAATCATCCACAGCGCCGTGGTTGCGGGCAAGGAAACAGAAGGCGCCAAATACCGGGACTATTTTGACTGGAAAGAATCCATTGCCACCGCACCCTCTCACCGGGTTCTGGCCATGCGGCGCGGCGAGCGCGAGGATTTTTTGAATGTCAGCATTGCACCGCCGGAAGAGGAAGCTCTTCTGATATTGCAGCGACAGTTTGTCACCGGCGATGGGGAGGACTCCCGCCAGGTGATGGCAGCGGTCCAGGATGCCTGGAAGCGGCTGTTGTCCCGGTCCATGGAAACCGAAATCCGGCTGTGGGCCCGGGAAAACGCCGACATCGAGGCCATCCGCATTTTTTCGGAAAACCTGAAAAACCTCCTGCTGGCCCCGCCGCTGGGCTCCAAACGGGTCATGGGAATCGATCCGGGGTTTCGAACCGGGTGCAAGGTGGTCTGTCTGGATCCCCAGGGGCAACTCCTGCATCATGACACCATTTACCCCCATACATCCGATCATCAGGCAGAACAGGCCAGAAAGAAACTGGTTCAGCTCTGCCAGGATTATGGCATCGAGGCCATTGCCATTGGAAATGGCACAGCCGGGCGGGAAACCGAGTCATTTGTCCGATCCATCGACAGGCTTGCCGGTCTGCAGGTGATCATGGTCAATGAAAGCGGGGCCTCCATTTATTCCGCATCGGATGTGGCGCGGGATGAATTTCCGGATCTGGATCTGACGGTTCGGGGATCGGTATCCATCGGCCGGAGGTTGATGGACCCGCTGTCCGAGCTGGTCAAAATCGATCCCAAATCCATTGGCGTGGGCCAGTATCAGCACGATGTGGATCAGAATCTGCTGAAGCAGGCCCTGGACGATGTGGTGATCAGTTGCGTCAACCGGGTGGGGGTGGATGTCAACCGGGCCAGTGTTCAGTTGCTGACCTACGTGTCCGGTCTGGGACCCCAGTTGGCCAAAAACATTCTGTCATACCGGAATGAAAACGGTCCCTTCAAAAGCCGGGACGCCCTGAAAAAAGTCAAGCGCCTGGGCCCCAAAGCGTTTGAGCAGGCCGCCGGGTTTCTGCGGATTTTGGACAGTGACAATCCCCTGGATGCCAGCGCCGTGCATCCCGAACGATATGCCATCGTCAATACCATGGCAGCGGACCTGGGATGCGGCATTGCCGATCTGATGGCGGATCCCGGTCGCCGGAAAGCCATTTCCATTCAGAAGTATGTGTCGGATCAGGTGGGTCTGCCCACGCTTCAGGATATTCTGGATGAGCTGGCCAAACCGGGCCGGGATCCCCGGGACCGGTTTGAAACCGTTGAATTTGCCGGCGGCATCGATAAAATCGGGGATTTGGCGCCGGGTTTGAAACTGAACGGCATTGTGACCAATGTCACGGCATTTGGCGCGTTTGTGGATATCGGGGTTCATCAGGACGGACTGGTGCATATCAGCGAACTGGGTGACCGGTTTGTCAAACATCCGTCGGATGTGGTCCGGGTTGGGCAGGCGGTTCATGTCACAGTCATGGATGTGGATCTGGCCAGAAACCGGATATCCCTCAGCATGAAATCGGTTCCGGGTGAACGCCCGCCCAAAGAACGTGAACCTGCCCCAAAGATCGAGACCCGGAAACCAAAAGCCGCCAAACCCAAACCACCTGAAAAAAACCGGCCCTTCAACAATCCCTTTGCCGATATATTCAAGCGGTAGAGCGGGTTAGGCTGTCGGAAATAAATAAATCCACTGGATTGCGACGGATTTTGGTTCGTCTGCAAGGCACATCCGCCGGTGCAGAAGGTCGTGATCGAGCTGAAGATTTTGTACAAAACCCTGGAAAAAAACCATCGCCGACGGTCTGGCCCAGACATGGGAATATGTGGACCGGTGCGGGGCCGAAGCGGCTCACCTGGTGATATTCGATCGGCGCCCGGATATCCGTTGGGAACAGAAGCTGTTTTGCCGGGAAGAAGCTTGGCAGGGCCACCCCATTACGGTGTGGGGCATGTAAGCGTTATGTTGCTTAGTTTCTGAACGAAAACCCCTGTTCAGACAAAATTCGAATATCGAAATTCGAAACAAATTCAAAATTCAAATGTCGGAATGACCAAAAGGATCCGTCCCCACCACTTTGGCAAAAGCCTGCTCCTGTCCATGCTGGCGCACTATTACGATATGGACATGGCCGATTATTTGGAGATTGATCCCACCAGTTGGATAAACCGGGTCATGGACATGCCATAATATTGCTGCCAGATGCGGTTCAAAGCCGAATTGTCATCTGCCCGCTGCTGTTGGAAAAACGTTCTGACGGCATCCTGAAGGTCTTTGTCTTCCTTTCGAAACGCCCATCCATTTTCATCAGTTGCGCCAACAGGAAAGGCCATGTCGCACTGTTTATACTGATACCGGACGGCCCAGATGGCCGCATCGGAATCAATCATGGTGAAATCCATTTCACCGTTATCCACCGCATTCAGGGCATCTTCTGTTGACACCAGGCGGATGATAATGGGTTTTTTTGCATAAACACCCTGATTCTGCTCCTGCATCCAGGTGTGATAGGACGTGTCCTTTTCAATGGCGGCTGTATTTCCGGCCAGATCCGCCGGGGTCCTGAAGTCGGCCTTTCGGGACCGGTTGATGATCACCATGCGTCGGGAGGGAAACAGGGTGACAAAATCCAGTTTTTTGGAGCGCCATTCATTGACACTCAGGTTGTTGGGATACAGGTCAACCTGGCCGGAGGATAACAGCTCGGGCGTATAGGCAGCCTCACGCACGGTTTTGCCGTCCGTGTTGAAAAACTGCTCATCCCAGTCGATTCGGATAAATCGGGGCGTGATGTCCTTGCCCAGGGTCGAGACAAAGGCCATCGCCAGGTCATATGCCGGTCCGCTGATCCGGCAGTCTGTCCGGCAGCCCGGCGGTTCCGCACTGCATATGGAGGGATGAATCGGTGAAATCCCGATGCGGATTTCCTTTGATTGCCGGATTTCATCCAGAGATCTGGCATCAACTGAGGGACAGAAGAGAATACCTGACAGGATGAGCATGATGGACAGGGTCAGTCTGCTTTTCATAAAAAACCTCCGTTGGGCGGTTGGACAGTTGGAC
>JBFXFK010000150.1:0-1310 GCA_050179135.1 Desulfatirhabdiaceae bacterium
GACCGCATCCATGATTGCCGATTCGGATACCGTGACCATGTCGTGAACATATTCCAGAACCAGTGGAAATGTCAGTTTCCCCAGGGAATGGGTCCGGGTGCCATCCGCAATGGTCCGGGGATTATTAACCGTTTGCAGGGTTTTGGTATGAAATGACCGTGTCGCATCATCGGCCAGATCCGGTTCAACCCCGATGACCCGGCAGGCGCCATCCATTGCCCGGGCGGCAATGGCGGATCCGCTCAAGAGACCTCCCCCCCCGCAGGGAACCAGAAGCATATCCAGGGTTTTCAGCTCTCGAAACATTTCCAGGGCCGCAGTCCCCTGACCCGTGATCACATCCGGATGATCGAACGGCGGAATCAGGGTGCATCCGTGTTCAGCCGCCAGCTTTCTGGCCACGTCTTCCCGTGTGGTGATGTCCGGATCATATCCCACAACGGTTGCCCCATACCCTTCGGTTGCCGCCCGCTTTGTCACGGGCGCATCATCCGGCATGACCACAATGGTTTTTATGTTCAACAATTGCCCCACCAATGCCACAGCCTGGGCATGGTTACCGGATGAAAAGGTGATGACGCCGGCCTGTTTTTCCGAATCCGAAAGCCTGGAAATGGCATGGAATGCCCCCCTGAACTTGAAGGCGCCAATGCGCTGGAAATTTTCACACTTGCAATAGATATCGGCCCCCACCATCCGGTTGAGCGTTCGGGAGGTCAGGATTGGCGTGATATGGGCATGGCCTTTCAGAATCGCTTCCGCTTCCAGAACATGGTTGAACCATCGGGCATGGGATAGATCGATCGGGGGAGACATGGCCGCTCCTGTGAAAACTGAATTTTGAAGAATGAACATGAAATAAAAAAGGGAATAATCCTGGCGGACTATCCCCTTTTTCAGTTTCTGGTCTGCATAAACCGTGTTGCAGGATATTAAAACCCTATCTCTGGGCTGATCGGGGGGCCTTTCCTGCCAGAGGATTGTAGATCTTCATGATGGCAAACTTCATGACGTCGATGGTTTTCATATTGCAGATGATATCAAAAACGGTTTTTTCCGCCGCTTCGGGAAGAACACATGCATTGTTGGCGTCAAATGGCATATCCGGAAAGCCTTTGGCCATTTTTTTCTGTTCCTTCTCCGACACCTTGACCTGAATGGCTTTTTTGCCATCGACTTCCTTGATGTCGCCTGAGAGACCAACACTGGTAAGTTTTTGAATTTTTTCGTCATCCAGGAAAATATTGATGAAATATTCTGCCATAAGTGCTCCTCCTGTAAATTGGATAAAAAATAAACAGACACCCTGA
>JBFXFK010000150.1:1410-11981 GCA_050179135.1 Desulfatirhabdiaceae bacterium
TTATTTCATGAATGCTGTTTCTTATATTATGTCAATCCGGTTCTGTCAAGAGAGGATACACCGGGCAATCATCATGGCTGTCCGGATTGCCTTTCCGGAAGCGTTTGCCCGAATTGCACGCCAGCCCCCAGATCGCTCAGGCGGGGATTTTTGAGATCTGTCCACAGGGTCCCTTCACCGGCATGCAGGATGGTTACCCGAATATCGGGATTTAATTTTTCAGCCACATCCAGTTGGGTAAACGCCGCTGCATCCCCCATGGCCTGAACCCGCATCTGGAAACCGCGCGCTTTTTCGCCCTGAACCAGACGGGTGGACTGGGCATGAGCCTCCCCCAGTTGTCGGGTAATACCGGCGTTGACCTTGGCCGTATCCTGGCGGATGGACGCCACCTGCCGATTGGTTTCAGCCTGAATTTCCGCCACTTCCCGGTCTTGGGCAGCCCGGATTTCAGCGGTCATTTTGGTGGTTTCCTGAAGGACTTCCTGGCGGCGCTGATCCACCAGGCTTTCCACGGTATTCAATTCCGCCAGCATCCGCGCCGTGTTCTGACGCTCCTGATTGGTCAGATCCTGTTCAACGGCCAGCGCTGTCAACTGAATCGGTCGTAAAATATCCTGTGGAACGCTGACATGGCGAATGAGCGCATTGTGAACCACAATTTTTTTCTCTCCCAATACCTGCGCCAGGGCTTCGGTCAGCTCGTTCTGGAATTTTTCCCGGCCTTCTCCCACAATAAATTCCTTGGCCCCGTAATTGGACCCTTTCAATCGGGAAATGGACAGAATCTGCGGCATGATGATCTTGTCCACAACTGCTGGCAAATCCCCATAGTTTTTGAATATTTCAGCGATCTGTGACGGCAGGAATTCAAATTCCACGGTCATATCCAGCCGGATCTCGAATCCATCCCGGGACGGAAATTCGACATAAGGCACCAGCGAGGCCGTGACAAGGGCCTCATTGCTGACCTTGGTCCGCTGGGGAGGTACCGGCTTTCCCGCCACTGCCGGATCCATGGCCTGTTTGTCCTTTGTGGGGCCGGCAGCAGGCGCCCGGGGAGCGCGTCTGGACTGGCTGTCGGATTTGGCTTCCTGTTTTTCGATATAGTCCAGGCGCTTTTCCTGTTGGCGCTGAAGCGCGCTGCTGGCCAGCTCCTGCATGGCCACATTCTGGGTCTCCATTTGTCCTTTGGTCAGGACTTCCCCGCCATCCATGCCGGTAAGGGAAACCTGATTCAACCCAACTTCCAGCACATCGGTTTTATACTCGAAGGGATTGAGATAGTACAGACCAGGCTGGAGCACCTCCCGACGAACCCCTTTCTGATTGGGTCCGGCAAATGCGCCTTCATGGATCTGGGTTCCGGACAGAGACGTAACCACCCCAACATATCCAATGGGGATGCTGATGGCATCGATCATCTCGATATGATATCCAACCGGATTGAGCCGGTATTTTCCGGGTCCCAGGGTTTTGCGCCAGATTCCTTTCTGACCCTCGTTCGCCAAAAATTCTCCGGATGGCAAATCCTGCCCCAACTTGGACGTCACCACACCCGCCTTCCCGGATGGAATTTTCAGGATGGGGACAATCCGCCAGTCATGGGTCAGTGGATTCAAAAAATAGCGGCCTTCCGGTAACGGCATTTCCTGGATGCCTTTTTGACCCGGTTTGGCCAGCATTTGCCCGGGTTCCAGCGATGCCCCGGTTTTGGCCGTAACAATGGCCATAAAATCCGGCGGGATATATATCCGGCAAAAAAACCAGGTCCAGATTCCATAGGCAATCAGCAAAAAAAAGGCTGCTCCAGCCAGTTTTATAATCCGGTTGCGAGTGACAGGCGTATCGGTTGTCATTTTTTCACCTCCCCGGTTGATTTTGCCGGTGTCGGCAATATCGATGGGCCCAGGCCCTGGGGCTGATCACTGGTCAGGATGGTGTCAATCTGCGGGGCCAGACGGGTCTGAAACACATAACGGGCCAGATTGTCGCCCCCGCCAAAGGCCTTTGCCCGGTCTGCCAGGACCTCGGCTTCGGCCTGGTTTTGCATCTGAATCACATCTTTTTCCGCCTGGGCCGCCACAACAATTGCACCGGCCTTGGCCGCTGCCGCCTGCTGGTCGATTCTGGCCACTTCCAGTTCCTGTTTTGCCCCGACCAGATCAACGGCCATGCGCTGCCGGGCTTCGATAACCGCTTTCAGCTTTTGTGTTTCGGCAGCCACTTTCGCGCTGTTTTGCTTGGCCAGCATTTCCTGTCGAACCAGTTCGGCCTTGGATTTGGACTGCTGGATTTGCTGATGGTATTTGCGCGCTTCCTGCACCGCGATTTCCCGATCCCGGATGACTGCCGCAATTTCATCCGGGGGAATGATATTGCGGATCAGTACCGAGTTGACCGACATTCCCCAGGGCTGGCAGGTTTGGAGCAGGTGCTTTTCCAGATTGTTTTCAAACTGCTGCCGACTTTCACCGACAATAAAATCAACTGCCCGTTTCTTGCTGCCCTCGATACGACTGTAGCCACGGGCCCGGGGCAGAATGATTTTTTGAACGATGTCCCCGATATCTCCCACCCGATGGGTCAGCCTGGCGGCATCCTGGCGCATGATGTTGAATTCGATGGTGCCTTCGACCCGCACGTCGAATCCATCCTGTGTCAGAAAACTGATGGCGTCGTTGCCGCTCATTTCAAAGCGCTGGCTTTGCAGATTGACTTCCACCACATTGACAATGAATGGATTGAGATAGTAGGTTCCCGGATCGAGCACCCGGCTCTGGGTCCCTTTCTGCTGTTCCATGACCAGAAACTCGTCCGTCACCGTGGTCTTTTCGACCTGCTGAAAAATGTCCTGACCCACCAGCGAGACCACCACCCCGACGTGTCCCGGTCGAATACTGACCGCATCCACAACCTGCACGGCATAGGCATAGGGGTTGATTCGATATTTGCCGGGTCGCAGCACTTCGGCCACGATACCCTTTTGCCCGTCTTCGGCAATAATGGTTCCGGTCGGCAGATCTTCCCCATACAGCCGCACCAGAACCCCCAGTTTGCCAGCCGGAATATCCGTCACCCGGCTCAGGCGCCAGCTCCAGATATAGGGGTTGCGAAAATAGCGGCCTTCCGGAAGCACCGCCAGTTGAATCCCTTTCTGACCGGGTTTATCGGCCAGAATCTGACTGGCCGGCAGGGGGTCGCCGGTTTTTCGGATCAAAATGGCGATCCTGTCGTTTTCGGGTTCGATGCGACAGAAAAACCAGACCCAGGAACCCAACAGAAACAAACACAGGACAGGCAAAATGATCAGGAATTTGGGTTTGGACCAGTTTGACCAGAATCGGGGTATTTTCTGAATGGTGAACAATCGGGAAAGCTTTTTTTTGGGCGACAGCTTGATCAGATCTTTGGGTTCATTCATCGTGATCACCTCCGGGGAAAAAGGTTCCGGGTGGGCAGAGAACTTGCAATAGAAGATCAGATATCAGAGGCGGTCAGGAAAAACAAGTATTGAATATTGAAGTGGATACGTTGAAATCGAGGCTGTCATGACCGGTACGTTTTTCAACCTTCACAAACAAAAAAGCCCTTATGGAAGCATTTTCCATAAAGGCTTTTTTTTGGAGTGGTGCCGAAGGGGAGGCTCGAACTCCCATGAAGGCTCCTTCACTAGACCCTGAACCTAGCGCGTCTACCAGTTCCGCCACTTCGGCATAAAACAAAAAAGAAGATTGCTTTAAAAACAATTTCGTTCTAAATACATATGTTTTAATTTGTTGTCAAGATGATAATTCAGGACAAGACACCATTCATGGAAATTATAGACAATCTCGAATCCATATCCCGTCCGTTTCACAATGCCGTTATCACCATCGGAAATTTTGACGGCGTGCATATCGGACATCAGGCCCTGTTTCACGAAGTGGTTGAAAAAGCGGATGCCATTGGCGGAACCGCCATTGCCATGACATTTGAACCCCATCCGCTTCGGGTACTCAAAAAAAACGGTGATCCCCCGCTCATCACACTCTATGAGCAGAAAGCCGAGCTGATTGCCAGTTCCGGCATCGATGTATTGATCTGTATCCCGTTTACGTCTCAATTTGCCGATATATCCGCAGACACGTTTGTCCGGGATATTCTGGTGAAGAAAATCGGCGTCACCGCCATTGTGACCGGAAAGGATTACACCTTTGGCAAAAACCGCGAAGGCAACCTTCAGCTCCTGAAACACTTGGGGTCCGAATTGGGCCTGGAGGTGATTGTCTCGGACTGGATTCAAACCGGAACATGCCCGGATCGTATCAGCAGCACCCGGATACGCGAACTGGTCATGGGCGGGGAGATGGAAACCGCCCGGAAACTCCTGGGCAGACATTATCAGGTTCGCGGCGCCGTCGTAACCGGCCGGAACCGGGGTGGCAAGCTCCTGGGCTTTCCCACCGCCAACATTCACCTTCAGGATGAAATTTGCCCCAAAAGCGGCGTCTATGCGGTAACGGTTGACTGCCTGGGCAAAACATTCCAGGGCGTTGCCAACATTGGATACAGCCCGACATTCTGTGACAATCAGTTTACGGTGGAAGTTCATATCCTTGATTTTCATAATGATATTTATGGAAAACGGATTCGGGTGAATTTTGTCAAACGGATCCGGGATGAAAAAAAATTTTCCGGAATCGAGGCACTGTCCCGACAGATTCGAACCGATATCGAAGACGCCCGTAACATTCTGTCTTTTCGCCACGTATCTGATGAATCCTGTTAAGCTCTGGATATCTCTGGCGGCAGGTTCGGCCATTTCGGCGATTGCGCTGTTTCTGGCATTCCGAAACGTGCCGATGTCGGAGCTGGCGGTCTATTTTAAATCCATTAACATCTGGTGGGCCGGCATCACGGCCATACTGGTGCTTGCCGGTTTTGCCATCCGGGCCTATCGGTGGAAGCTGATTGTGGAAACAGCCGCAACACTTCCCTACTGGAAGGCATTTCATCCCCTGATGATCGGATTCATGATGAACTGTATTCTTCCGGGTCGGGTGGGAGAAGTGGCAAGGCCGGTCATTATTCAAAAAAATAACAACATTCCCTTTTCAACCGGCCTTGCCACGGTTGCGACCGAACGGATGCTGGATGCCCTGGTCCTGATTGTGCTGTTTGTCTGGATGATGACCGCGGTTGATATCGATCCATCGTTTCAGATGACCGTCGGAGATATTGTCCTGAACCGGGATACCCTGATCAGACTGGCATCCGGAACCGTCAAACTGAGCATCGTACTGATTCTCGGAATTTTGACCGTCAGTATCGATATTTCCCGCAACTGGATCTGCGGCATGGTTACCCGGCTTCCGGCCCTGGCGTTTGGTCACTCCGGATGTCGTCGTTTTTTGGAATGCCGGATCAGCCGTCCCCTGATTCGAATCATTCATCATGTGGCCGGCGGCTTCAGGCTGATCAAATCCCCTTCCAAACTGGCAAACTGCATGGTATTGTCTCTTGTAATCTGGGGACTCGCCGGACTGTCTTACTATACCATGTCCCTCGGATCACCGGGCATCGGTCTCGGCATTTGGGAAATGTTCATTGTCATGATCATTGTCTGTTTTTTTATCGCCATCCCGTCGGTTCCGGGATTTTGGGGAATCTGGGAGGCGGGCGGTGTATTTGCACTGTCCCTGTTTGGCGTCTCTGCTTCAGACGCCGCCGGATTTACGCTGGTTAACCACGCCGTACAGATGTTTCCCATCATTCTTGTCGGATTGATTTCCGTCATGTTAACCGGCATCAACATTTTTCATCTGGGCCGCGAAGCCCGGACCGTATGACGTCATGGAATCATTTAAAATATATACATTCCCGGATGAAATCCTGTTAAAACCCGCAGAACCGGTTGCTGAAATCGATGGAAACCTTCAAAAAACTATTGATATCATGGCCAAAACCATGTACCAGGCCCCTGGTGTGGGACTTGCGGCAACCCAGGTGGGGCTGAACCGGCAGCTTCTGATTTATGATATTCAACCCCGCGATGAAACACCGCTGTTGTCCACCCTGATCAACCCCAGAATCATTTCTCACGAAGGTGAAATCATTTCTCCCGAGGAAGGCTGCCTGAGTGTTCCGGATTTCCGGTCCGATGTCAAACGCTTCGAACGGATACTGGTGGAGGCTGTTGACAGGGACGGGAAACCCGTCCGCATCGAAGCAGAGGGGTTTCATGCCATTGTTCTCCAGCATGAAATCGATCATCTGAACGGCATTCTCTTTATCGACCGGATCAGCGCATTGAAACGAAGCCTGTATAAAAAACGGGTACTGAAGCGGCTGAAGCAGAAAAAACCATGAAATCTTCCCTGAACATCATATTTATGGGCACCCCGGAGTTTGCGGTTCCGGCACTGGAAGCCCTTCACCGGTCCCCGCACCATGTGGTCATGGTGGTGACGCAGCCGGACCGGCCGGTCGGCAGAGGGAAAAAAATTCTGGCAACACCGGTCAAACAGGCCGCACTGGGCATGGGCTATCCTGTTTTTCAACCCCTGTCGCTCAAAACACCGGATGCCCGGGACAGCCTTGCCAAATCCGCTCCGGATGTGATCGTTGTGGTCGCATATGGCCAGATACTGCCTGCCGCCATTCTGAAAATTCCCGCTCTGGGGTGTCTCAATATCCATGCATCGCTTCTGCCCCGCTATCGGGGACCGGCGCCGATTCAGTGGGCCATCATCAACCGGGATGCCGAAACCGGCGTCACCATCATGAAACTGGATGCCGGTCTGGATACCGGAGATATCTTGCTGACCCAATCCACGCCCATCCGTCCCGATGACACGGCGGCAGACCTTCATGACCGGCTGGCAGTCATGGGATCGACCCTGCTTCTGGAAGCCATTGCCGATTTCGAAATGACATGCAAATTTGCGACGCCTCAAAATCACAGTCTGGCCACCTATGCCCCCATGCTGAAAAAATCGGATGGTCATATTGACTGGAATCAGTCTGCAGAAGATATCGATGCCCGGGTTCGGGGAATGGCGCCATGGCCGGGCGCCTATACCTTTCTGGATGACAAACGTCTGAAAATTCATCAGGTCAGACCTGTGTCCCTGACCGCCACCCATTCGCCGGGAACCGTCATTCCCGGTCCCTCCGACGAGTTGTGGGTGGCCTGTGGCAGTCATGTCCTGGCGATTTTGGTGGTTCAGCCGGAATCCGGCAAACGCCTGTCAACCGGTGTGTTTCTGAAAGGCCACCCGGTACCACCCGGAACCCGGTTGTCCTGATGATAAAAACCATTCCGCCCGCCATTTCATCAGATTCCCGCAGCCTAGCATGGAAAATTCTGGTTTCGCTTTCAAAAAGCGACAAGACCCTGGACAGCATCCTGTCCGATCTGCTGGATAAAACCCCTGGCATTTCCGCATCCGACCGGCATCTGATCTATGCCATTGTTTATGGCGTGCTGAGATCCCGCGCCAGACTCGACTGGATTTTGGGCAAATTTTCAAAAACCCCGCCGGACCGGCTTGATCCGGATATTTTCTGGATTCTTCGAATCGGCCTGTTCCAAATTCTGTATCTGGATCGCATTCCGGACTCGGCCGCGGTCAATACATCCGTCAACCTGGTCAAACAGACGGCCAAGCCCTGGCTGACCGGTTTTGTGAACGGCGTGTTGCGGCAGGCCATTCGTCACAGTCAATCCATCACCTTTCCGGATATTGAAAAAAATCCGGTTCAGGCCATTTCCATCACCCGATCCATGCCCGAATGGATCGTCAACCGATGGATTGACCGGTTTGGCGTGTTGGAGACCGATGCATTGTGTGCCTTCCTGAACACCATTCCCCCCATCACCCTGCGGGCCAACACCCGGAACCTCGACAGACAGACCCTGGCCCAAAAACTGATTCATCAGGCTGATAAACTGGAGCTGACAGATGTTTCTCCCGATGGCATCCGGCTGATGGGACTCAGGACCCGCATCGACCAACTTTCCGGATTTGACCAGGGAGATTTCCAGATACAGGATGAGGCAGCCCAACTGGTCAGCCTGATGCTGAATCCACGTCCCGGAGAAATTGTTCTGGACGCCTGTGCGGGAAAAGGGGGAAAAACCGGGCATATGTCCCAGTTGATGGCCAATCAGGGACAGATATTTGCCGTGGATATGCTGCCGGACAGAATGATCAGGTTGAATGCGGAAATGCAGCGGCTCCGGGTGTCCTGTGTCACCACACGGGTGCATGACTGGGGATCGGATATAAAACCGGATTTGCCGGCATGCTTCGACCGGATTCTGGTGGATGCCCCCTGTTCGGGCCTCGGGGTGCTGCGACGGAATCCGGACATTCGGTGGCGCACATCCCGTCAGAATCTGAAAATTTTTCAGGACCGCCAAAAATGGCTCCTGGACAGGACCATTGCATGGTTGAAGCCCGGAGGACATCTGGTGTATGCCGTATGCAGCATGGAACCGGAGGAAACAGATGCGGTTATTCAGACCATTCTGGCAAACCACCCCGGGATGGCTGTGGACCCTGTGCCTGACGGTTTGCCGGATACGGCGGCGCCATTCATTGATTCGTCAGGATTTCTGAGGACAATTCCCCACCGGTGTAACATGGACGGTTTTTTTGCCGTCAGCCTGGTAAAAAGGAAGGAGAATTCACCATGAATATTCTGATCACCGGAGGCGCCGGATACATCGGCAGCCACACCTGTATCGAACTGCTGAATGCCGGACACGCCCTGACGGTTGTGGATAATCTGGCCAACAGCAAGATGGAGTCCCTCAGGCGGGTCGAAAAGATTGCCGGAAAGCCGCTCCGCTTCCATCAGGTGGATCTGACGGATCAGCCTGGCCTGACTGCTGTTTTCAGGGCGGGTCAGGTGGATGCCGTCATTCATTTTGCCGGTTACAAAGCCGTGAACGAGTCGGTTGAAAAGCCCATGCTTTACTATCGAAACAATGTCATGGGCAGCATCGTCCTGTTTGAGGTCATGGCCGCATTCGGGGTAAAAAATCTGGTGTTCAGCTCCTCCTGCACCGTATATGGCGATCCGGCCAGTGTGCCGATCCGGGAAGATTTTCCCCTCAATCCCGCCAATCCCTATGGCCGGACCAAACTGATGGTCGAGGACATGCTTCGGGACATGGCGGTTTCGGACCCTTCCTGGAACCTGGCGATCCTGCGATATTTCAACCCGGTTGGCGCACATGAAAGCGGGCTGATCGGTGAGGATCCCAATGACATTCCCAACAATCTGCTGCCCTATGTGGCCCAGGTGGCCGTGGGCCGACGCCAGGCGGTGCGGGTTTTTGGCAATGACTATCCCACACCCGATGGCACCGGCGTCCGGGATTACATTCATGTGGTGGATCTCGCGGCCGGCCATCTGTTTGCACTGGAACGGCTGAAATCCAATCCCGGTATCCTGACCCTCAACCTGGGAACCGGAAACGGGACCAGCGTTCTGGAAATGATCGCAGCCTTTGAAACCGCATCGGGAAGACCCGTACCCTATCAGATTGTCGGCAGACGGGCCGGTGATATTGCCACGGCCTATGCCGATCCGTCTCTGGCATTTCAGGAAACGGGATGGAAAGCCGAACGGGATATTCTCGACATGTGCCGGGACGCATGGAAATGGCAGTCCCAAAATCCGGATGGTTATTTGACCTAAATCTTTGAACACTTCCGGTGTGCCGGTGTCCACTATGTCCATTGAGGTACAATAAGGCTGAAGACGGTGGATGAAAGCACGTTCCAGACATCCACATCGTCCACCCGGTCCATGAACACGATAACAGGAGTAATATCAGATATGCCCGAGCTGTTTGGTACAGATGGCATCCGGAATGCGGTCAATGAATATCCCATGACCGCTGAAATGGTTCTGTCCATCGGAAAAGGGATTGGCCGTTTTTTTACCGGCAGCGGGCCATCGCCCATTGTCATCGGAAAGGATACCCGCCTTTCCGGTGACCTGTTTGAACATGCCTTGGCTGCCGGCATCAGTGCATCCGGAACCGATGTGCTGCTTCTGGGGGTCATTCCCACGCCGGGTGTTGCCCATGCGGTCCAACTGCTTCAGGCAAAAGCCGGTATTGTCATATCCGCATCCCACAATCCCTGGACCGATAACGGCATCAAGGTCTTTGATCCGGCGGGTTTCAAACTGTCCGAGTCGTTGGAACAGAAGCTCGAACAGGTGATTTTGGGTGCAGAAACATCTCAAAAACACCTGTCCTCCGCCCTGTCCGGCAGAATCCGGTTCCATCATGACGCCTGTGCCAACTACCGCGATTTTCTGATCCGGACCGCATCCGATGATCAATTTTCATTGAAGGGCGTCCGCATGGTGGTGGATTGTGCCAACGGGGCTACGGCTCAGGTGGCCCCGGATGTGTTCAGGCGCCTCGGGGCATCTGTCGCGGTATTGTCAGCCAGTCCGGATGGCCGGAATATCAATGAGGGGTGCGGGTCAGAGCAACCGGCAGCGATGGCTGCATCGGTTCAGAAAACAGGTGCTGCAGTCGGGTTTGCATTTGATGGAGATGG
>JBFXFK010000151.1:0-11956 GCA_050179135.1 Desulfatirhabdiaceae bacterium
CCTGTCCGGCCACAACCCGGTCTCCGACATGGACATTCACCTGCAACACCCGCGCGGGAACCGTTGGGCCGATTTGATAGGCATAGCGGGCCTCAACCGTTCCAATACCAAAAAGGGACGGCCGGATAGATCGGGTTTCCACAGAAATGACCGTAACCGGTATGGGGGACAGGGGGCCGGACCGGTTTGCAACATAAATAAACAGGGCCGCCAGGGGCGCCAGTACCGCAATCAGTGTCAGGGTTCGTCGGTTTTTCAGCAAACGTTTCATGATCCGCTTTCAATGCTCGGACGGTTGGCCGACGGGTCAACCGTGCATGTCGGGTGTATCGGGATGGAATTGTATAGACTTTCAGAAAAATAATTTCGCTGCGTTATCGGTCGGGGATGGCCGAACAAAGGCCTATCCCCTCCCTGCTGCCTTGCGAAATTATTTTTCTGAAAGTCTATAGTGCAGCATATCGACAGGAATGGTTCATGTCTTTGCGCTGGCGCAAACAATGGATGAAAAAAAATTTCACCAACCGGAAAGAAATTTTCTCCGGCACGATGTCCCATCCCTTTTTCACGGACGCCCATATCACCCCAAGTCATTATAAAAACAGCTTAAACATTTAGTAATGAATCATAATCAGTGATTGGCACAGCGTTTGCTGTGGGTTTCAATATATGATTCCGGATGTGTTATCTGTTGTGGATAACCCAAACCTATACCCCCCATCTGCTGAAAGGACTGTTGATCATGAAGGAAGAAAACGGTAACGCATTGCAAACGATATTTGTCGTACTGTTCTGGGCGCTCGCCATCCTGACCTGGGTTCCAATCGGTTATGGATCATATGGTCCGGTTCCCCGGATATTCGGGATGCCATCATGGGCGGTGCTTGCACTGCTGATTGGTTTTATCCTGTTTGTGGTGGAATGGATTTATCTGTTCCACACGAATCTGGCCCTGACAGATTCCAAGTTGGCTGTCATGCTGTCTGCCCTTGAAAACAATCCGGAAACGGGGGTGAAATCATGACTGCCATCATTATCATCACCGGGATTTGTCTCGCGTCTGTTCTGTTAAGCTATGTCGCATTCCGCAAGGGGTTTACCCGAAATGCGGATGACTATTTTGTGGCAGGCTCCAGTCTGGGATATTTCGTGCTGATTTTCAGTCTTCTGGCATCGTTTCTGAGTGCGTTTTCCATGTTCGGAATGGCAAGTCTCGGCTATCGGACCGGATTCGGGGCACTCTATGTGCTGACCATCAATCTGGTTCCGCTGGGGTTTCTCTGGTATTTCATGCACCGGAAAACCCTTATACTGGGCCGCGTCAGACGCTGGATGTCCATGGGAGCGCCATTTGGAGAACGCTACGGAAAAAGCATGCGCGCGATTATTCCGGTGGTTGTGCTGCTTGCCTCCATTCCGTATCTCGTGGCCCAGCTTCAGGGAATCGGGGTTATGGTCGAAACCATGACTGAAGGATTGATTTCCTATAAATTCGGCCTGTTTTTCATTCCATTTTTCATTGCGGTGTATCTGATGATGGGCGGCATGAAAGGCTCGGCCTGGGTCAATACGGTTCAGGGCATATTTTTTACCATCATGGTGTTTGTCCTGTTTATTGCGGTCATGGCCAAAAACGGGGGCTTTGGCCCAACCATGGATATGGTTTTTCAGAAACATCCGGAGTTGTTTCAGTTGGGCTGGAACGGCGGAAAAGTCTGGAGCTATCCCATGATTTTTGGCTTTTCAACGGCCATGTGTCTGGGGTGTGTCTGTTTCCCCCAGCCATATATGCATTCCTATTCCAGCCGAACCGTCCGTGGATTCAAGTCCATGTTTTTGGCGTTTGGCGGGATCTGCATCATTATTATCACCCTTCCTACCCTGATCGGTATCGCCTCCCGGGTCATCGTACCCAAACTTTCCGGTGTTGAAGCCGACAAGGTATTCGGCATGGTGGCCAGCATGTCCATGCCGAACTGGCTTGCGGCCATGGCCGTGGCCGGTGGGTTTACCGCCGCCATGTCAACCGTCAATGGCCTGGTTTTTGGCAACGCCACCAACATCTCCGTGGATCTGTACAAAACACTCAAACCGGATGCCACACAAGCTGAGTTGATCCGGATTGCCAGAATCAGTGTGGCCGCCATCATGGGGGTGTGCACCTGGATTGCATGGAACCCCAACACACCGGTTGCCGAGTTGTCGGTTATTGCATTTGGCATGGTTGCCGTAACCATCTTTCCGCTTTGGGGCGCCTATTTCTGGAAACGGGCGACCACAATGGGCGCCATTGTCTCAACCCTGGGCGGTGCGGGTTTGACAATCGCCTTTTTCTTCATCGGGGGCAAAGGCATGATCCTGAACCCCCAGGCCGGCTTTTTTCAACTGAACGGGTTTCTGGTTGCCCTGATTTCAGCCGGTTTGCTGTTCATCGGTGTCAGTCTGGCCACCCGGCCCGGAACCGTGGAGCAGAAGAGTCTATCCCTTTTCTTTCATCCGGCCCTCAATGGAAATGGGGTTAGAATTATTGACCCAGTGGGCAAACTGCAAACAGAAGGAGTCATGTCATGAGCTTCAGCCTGAATCTTCCGGAAATCTTCAATGCCGCCGATTATTTTGTCGACCGGCATATTCGTGACAGCCGGGGTGACCGTATCGCCGTGCTGTGCAAGGGAAAATCATTCACGTATGCCGATATTCAAACCGGCATGAACCGGTTTGGAAATGGCTTGAAATCACTAAGTGTCCGCATGGAAGAACGGGTCGCCTTGCTCCTCCATGACACGGAAATCTACCCCCAGGTTTTTTTTGGCGCCATCAAGACAGGCGCTGTTCCAATCTGTCTGAACACGCTGATGCGGCCCAAAGACTACCGCTATTTTTTGAATGACAGCCGCGCACGGGTTCTGGTCGTGGACCAATCCCTGATGGATGTCATTACGCCGGTCAAAAATGATCTGTTATACCTGGAACATATCATTGTGGTGAATGGGAAGGCGCCGGATGGCGCCATTTCCTGGTCAGAATGGATCGAAGCACAGGACTCGAACCTGGCCACCGCCCGAACATCCCCGGATGATTCCTGTTTCTGGCTTTACAGTTCCGGATCGACCGGTCAGCCAAAGGGAACGGTTCATCTGCAGCATGATATGGTATATGCATCGGAAACTTATGGAAAACAGGTGTTGAAAATTCAGGAAAACGATATCTGCTTTTCCGCAGCCAAACTGTTTTTTGCATATGGGCTGGGAAACGGCATGTATTTTCCATTCAGTGTGGGGGCCACGGCAGTCTATTTACCGGAACGACCGCTGCCCGAAGCGGTTTTCAACACGATTCGTGACAATCGTCCGACCCTGTTTTTTGGCGTTCCCACCCTTTTCAGCAACATGCTGGTCAGTGATGGCGAATTGACGGGTGTTAAAACCTGTGTGTCCGCAGGTGAAGCCCTTCCCCCGGATATTTTGAAACGATGGGGCAAACGCTTTGGCGTTCCGATACTGGATGGTATTGGGTCCACGGAAATGGCCCACATTTTCATATCCAATCAACTGAACGATATTCAACCCGGAAGCACCGGCAAACCGGTTCCGGGCTATGCGTGCAGAATTGTCGATGAAACAATGAAAGATGTTCCCGAAGGCGATATTGGAACGCTTCTGGTCAAAGGAGACAGCGCCGCAGCTTTTTACTGGAACAAACATGAAAAAACCAAGGAAACCATGGTCGGTGAGTGGCTGAACACCGGTGACAAATTTTTTATCAATGAAACCGGATATTTTTATTATGTGGGTCGATCCAATGACATGCTGAAGGTGGGGGGCATCTGGGTGTCACCCATCGAGGTTGAAGCATGCCTGACCGAGCATCCCGCCGTTTTGGAATGCGCCGTGGTTGGCAGTCCGGATGATGAGAATCTGATTAAACCCCGTGCGTTTATTGTATTGAACAAAGGATATGTCCCATCACCTGATCTTGAAAACAGTTTGAAACAGCATGTCAAAGCCAGTCTGGCCCCGTATAAATTCCCCAGATGGATCAATTTTGTGGACGATCTGCCCAAAACCGCCACCGGAAAAATCAAGCGGTTTGAGCTCAAGGATGGGCTACCCAATTAGTGCGTGAACAGAGATGGCCTTCCCTTGGAATCCACGATGTACCTTCCCTCTCCGAAAGGATGAAGGATAAAATCGAAATCGCTATCGAAATCGTCCCAATCCTGATTTCGATAGCGATATGGTTCTTGATCTGCGTGAATCTTCGCAATCTGCGGACCGACTTCATCATTCATCCTTTCCAGCACCCACTTTTTATTTGTGTTTGTCCCATCGGCAGGCTAAATTACTGTGAAAATGGAAACGCAGAATTCAGAATCCAGGATTCAGAATTCAGTAGAAAATCGGTAAAATCATTTTCATATATGGAGAGGAACCATCCGGAATGATTCATGAACGTTTACCGTGAAAATGCAGTTAAAAAAAACATATACCGTCAAGCTCCGTAGGAGCGGCCTGTTTGTAGGATGAGGCATAAAAATTTTCATCAAGCCCCGTAGGGGCGACCTGTGTAATCCGGTTACAGGCCGCTCCGATGGAGCTTGATGGGAATAACAGCATCAATTTCTACAAACAGGTCGCCCCTACGGGGCTTTTGGGGAAGATATCATTTTCATGTCTGGCGCATGCCGGACGGTCAGGCGGTCTCCCTGCTGCCCATTTTCCCATTACCGTAAAGGATACCCGATTGCCATGCCAGCGGACTGGGCGGAATTTTTAACCCGAAACCGCCATCACATCACCACAGAATGGGCCAGTCGCCTGAAAATAGAAGTCAGTGAACTGTATTTCAGGCGACCGATAGACGAACTGCGGGATACTGTCGCTGCGGCCTTTGATGCCAATTACCAGGCCCTGGGGTTTGATCAGTGGAACGATCTGAACCGGTTTATCGATAAAATATCCCGAATGCGTCTGGAAGGCGGATTCCCACTGGTGGATGTCCAGAAAGCATTTACCCTGTTCCGGTCGATTGTTCTGCCCCTTCTGGTCAAAACAGAAGCCATTCTCACCTATCATCAGTCGGTCATGGAAATTGACAACTGCCTGTCCTACACCATTTATCAGTTCAGCAACCATTTTCAGGAACTGCACCGCAGGCATCTGGTGGATCATGCCCAGAAGCTGAAAACCGAAGTGCAAATGAAAACCCGGGAGCTTCGGGAGTCCGAGCTGACCTACAAAACCCTGGTCGAAGAAATCACCGATGGCTATGTCGTGATTCAGAATGATATGATTGTCTTTACCAATGACACCTTTAACAGCATGCACGAATACGGTCCATCGGATCTGATTGGAAAACATTTTCTGGATTTGGCCGCAACGGTTGCGGATCGGGAAGCCATTCAGCGCCAACTGAGTCATGCGCCGGTTGACCGGATTCATGTCAAAGCCGTTGAATACAACCGAAAAACACGAAGCGGGAACCAGTTCCCCACTGAAATCAAATTTAAAAGCGCCCTGTACGCCGATCAGTGGTCCCAGATCGGCATATGCCGGGATGTTACCGACCGGGTGGAGTATGAAAAAAAAATGCGGGAGGCCGATCGTCTGGCGGATATTGCACAGATCGCCACCTCCCTGTCGCATGAAATTCGAAACCCGTTATCCGCGATCAAAATGAATCTTCAGATTCTCCAGCGTCATCCGCAGCTTGTCGGCAATGATCGGAGACGGATTGACATTGCCGTTCACGAAATGCACCGCCTGGAGGGAATTCTCCAGGATGTTCTGGATTTTGCCAAACCGGTTGTTTTGAATCGGCAGATGGTTTTTCTGAATTCGGTACTCACTCAGGCAGTCGATCTCATGGAACTGAAAATCCGGGAAAGGCAACTGGATATTCGGCTGGATATGCAGGAACTTCCGGAAATGTGGATTGACGGGCAGAAAATTGAGCAGGTGGCGCTGAATCTTCTGCTGAATGCCGTGGATGCCGCGCCGGAAAACAGCACAATCCGGGTTGGCAGCCAGTTCGCTTCAACCGATACCGGACCATCTGCAGAGTTCTGGTTCGAAAACGAGGGACAAAACATGGATCCCGGATTATGTGAAAAGATTTTCAAACCGTTTTTTACCACCAAAAGCAAGGGCGCAGGCCTGGGGCTCAGCGTGGTCAAGCGGCTCGTCGAGGCGCATGGTGGCCGCATATCGGTCAGAAACCGGATTCCATCCGGGTCCATCTTTTCGGTAATACTGCCCACAGGAGTATTTCATGGGGACGATCCTGGTTATTGATGACGAGAATTATATTCTCGAATCCCTGGAAATGTTTCTGGGTGAAAAAGGGCATCTTGTCATCACCGCCGCCACCGGTGCAGCGGGTGAAATCCGGTTTCAGGAATATCAGCCCAAGATTGTCATGCTTGATATCCGGCTTCCGGATCGGAATGGAATGGACATGCTTCGAAAATTTCTGGAAATGGCCAATCCACCCAAGGTGATCATGATGACCGCATTTCAGGATATGGAAACCACCATCGATGCCATGAAAATTGGCGCCTATGATTATCTGAACAAGCCCTTGGATGCAAATGAAGTTGAACGAACCGTCGAGAGGGCCATCCGCCTGACCGATATCGCTCCGGATAATGACCCGGATGAATTTGATCCGAAATCACTCCAACAGGGCCTGATAATCGGAAAAAGTCCCCAGATGTGTGATATTTTCAAAACGATCGGCATCCTGTGCCGAAATCAGGCCACGGTTCTGATTCAGGGAGAGACCGGGACCGGAAAGGAGCTGATCGCCCGAACCATTCACAAAAACAGCCCTTTTGCAAATGAACCCATGATTACACTGGACTGTTCCGCCATTGTGGAAACCCTTCTGGAAAGTGAGCTCTTTGGTCATTCAAAAGGTGCGTTTACCGGAGCCGTGGAAACCAAACCCGGTAAAATCGAGCTGGCAGGGCAGGGTACGCTCTTTCTGGATGAAATCACCGAACTGCCACTGTCACTCCAGAGCAAGTTTCTGGGATTCATGGAGAGACGGGAATACATGCGGGTCGGCGGGCAGAAAATTCATAAATCCCGGTGCCGGATCATCTCTGCAACAAACCTGAATATGGCGGATCAGGTTCGCCAGGGCAAATTCAGGGAAGATTTGTATTATCGACTGAAAGTTGTCAGTATTCATTCGCCCCCGCTTCGGGAACGGCTGTCCGATCTCCCGGATCTGGCTGAACATTTTCTAAAAAAGGCGGCCAGAGACTTGGGGGCGGAAGGGCGGTGTTTTGAACCGGGTGTCATGGATCGGCTCTGCGCCCACTCCTGGAGCGGCAATGTCAGGGAACTGGAAAATGTCATCATGGCTGCAGCATTGCGGTCCAGGGGGAAGATTGTTCTCCTGGAAGATATTGAACGGGAACTGACAGTCGGCAGGAGGGACACTGTCCAGACCATGCCCACAGACCTTTCACTGGAATCCAGCGAAAGATCCCATATATTAAAAACCCTGATTTACGCACAATGGAACCGATCCCGTACAGCAGAGCTTCTGGGAATTTCACTGCCGACACTGCGCAGCAAAATCAGCCGATATGGGATTCATCCGGCCGATCAAAAATAAGTGACCACTTGGAAATCCAGGAGCCAGAATTCAGGATCCAGCATGAGGGATATCTCAAAGAATATTACAGATTCGCCGGGTTGGCGGGAAGCCGGTAGGTCAGGTTGGCCGGTTGTTTGGCCTACCTGACTGCATCGTTCGCCGTAAGCAATGTGTCAGGGGGCCGCAAAGAGCCGCGGCACCCTGACCTACCCGCTTCAGCCAAAGGGAACTCGCCGGGTTGAGCGATATGTCAGCCGTTTTCAGAAAATACAACGAGTGCATGGGGGTTGGTGATGGTAATGCGTTCGCGTCCGGATTGAATCCAGCCTTTTTTTTCCCAGGTACTGAGAATCCGGCTGACTGTATAAAGGGTGGTGCCCGAGTATTCGGCGATATCCTGACGGCTGAGGCGAAAATCGATCAAAATGCCCGGTTCTGTTTTTTTACCGGCATGTTTCATGATGCGCAACAATGCTCGGGCAATGCGTTGTCCGGCCTGTTCCGAACAGATTTCCATGTACCGGTTTTGCACCTCATCCAGACGATCAATCGCCATTTTGAGCATATTGACGGCCAGGTTCGGATATTGCAGCATCAGCGCAACAATGGTGTTTTTATTCCAGCCAACCACTTCAGAATCTTCGATGATCTCCGCCGTGACCGGATAATCTGTTTCCTTGAAAACCGCTACGGCCGCCGCCAGTTCTCCGGGGCCGATATAGCGGAGGATGGTTTCTTTTCCCTGTTCATGCGTCTTGACCAGTTTCATGCGGCCCGTCAGAACAAAATAACACTGGTCCGCCGGAAAACCCTGGCGAAACAGCACGTCACCGGGTCGGTACAGTTTTCTGGCGCCTCGATTCAGAATATCGGAAATCTGTTCAGCCGGTATTCCCGATACGATTTCGGATTGCGGAAAACTGCCGCTTATAGGTGTGGATATCGTCATGCAGGGGATGGATGCCGGTTTCAGTCGAATTATTCGATTGAATTATCCGTTTTCTCCTGTTACACATATCTGAAAAAGCTGGTGGGCACAGTTTCGGGCACAACCGCAAAAAATGATAAAAAAGAGACCCGCCATTAATGGCTAACTCTCTGTTTTTAATTGGTACCTGGGACGAGAATTGAACTCGTACGGGCTTGCGCCCGAGGGATTTTAAGTCCCTTGCGTCTACCTGTTCCGCCACCCAGGCCAACCTGATATTTTTTGTTGGATTTTGTAACGTTTTCACATCGGGTTGTCAAGCACAAGAGAACTGTATATCCGTTTTCAGGCCAGGATCACAAAAATAGTTCTTTTATTGGAAAAGAATATGCCCAAAGATCCAAATAGATTACAAAATAAAAATTGCCCTTATTGCCATGCTTCCATAGGGTTTGACGACACACAATGCTATTCATGCGGTCGAAAGGTTGGAAAATACAACCCTCGAACCGGCCGGACCGAAAAACCAACCGACTGGTGGTCCTATGTAATCTGTATTCTTTCCTGGTTGTTTCTGATTTTTTATATATGGTGGGCATTTCTACGTGATTAAACAGGCAGAATTGAGTATTGCGCTATGAGTGGTGCGTATTGAGAGGCCGCCTGACCGCCCGACGGCCGCCCGGCCTGAACGCTGTTCGCGGCACACCTTTAGTCTTCAGTCTTCAGCCTTCAACCTTTTCCATCGATGTGGGTGAATATCTTGAAATGATTCATGAACATTTACCGTGAAAGCGATATTTAACCGATTAATCACAATTTTTTACTGTGGGGGAAAAAAACTGTTATGACCATAAAACTCTGTTTGGCCGGTGCAACCGGATGGGCCGGCTCCGAGCTGGCGCGATCGATTGCCTCGGCAAACGATATTTCGCTGGTTTCAGCCGTATCCAGGACACATTCCGGAAAAATACTGGGAGATGTGCTGGTCGAATCCCGACTGACATGCGGAATATATGCCTCTGTTGAAGAGTCATTGACCATGCCATGTGATGTGCTGGTGGATTATACAAAACCCGATATCGCCAGGCACAATATTCTGACCGGGCTGAATCGGGGTGCGCATGTTGTGGTTGGCACTTCCGGTCTGACCGAAGATGATTTTGCGGAAATCGATGCAGTTGCCAGACGACAAAATCGGGGCGTGCTGGCTTGTGGAAATTTCGCACTGACGGTTGTGCTGATGCAGCGGTTTGCCGAAATTGCAGCCAAATACATTCCCCATCGTGAAATTATCGACTATGCACATGATACCAAGGTGGATGCACCCAGCGGGACCGCACGGGAACTGGCGTTCCGGCTATCCCGGATTGGGGATGCCGCCGTAACGGTTCCGCTGGATGATATGGTTGGACCCAAAGATGCGCGGGGCGCAGCCGTTTCCGGATCCCAGGTTCATGCGATTCGGCTTCCGGGATATGTTTTGTCCACGGAAATCATCTTTGGCATGCCGGATCAAAAGCTGATTATCCGTCATGAATCCGGTTCCAGCGCCAGGCCATATGTCGATGGCGCGCTGCTTGCCATTCGCAACGTATCCAACCTGGTCGGGCTTCATCGGGGGCTTGATACGGTCATGGGGCTTTAGTCTCAATATCCGTGAATGAATCTCATTCACGGATATTATGTCAAGGCCCCTCGAAAGAGGTTCGTCTGTGTGAAAATTTCCGGTATCCTTATTTTGCAGGAATCCGGGACATGATGTATTCTGACAGAGCGGTAATGGTCAGGCTGGGGTTGACCCCCAGATTGGCCGGTATAACCGAACCGTCTGCCACAAAGAGATTGGGATATCCGAACAGTTCGCCATTCAATCCAACCACGCCTGTATCGGCAGACGTTCCCATGCAGCACCCTCCCAGAATATGCGCCGTAGAAGATGTATTGAAAACCGCTTCGGAAATCGAGCTTAACGGTTCGCCATTCATTTTTTTTGCCAGACGCCGGGTAACCTCATTGGCAATCGGGATATAGGATGGGGCACGGTGTTGACCGGGAGGCGCCGTGGTATTCATGCTGGGCAGCCACAGTCGCCACCATCGGGGTTTGTAATCCATTTTCAGATAGTTTTCATCGGTCTGCATGACCAGAACCACGGTTGTGGTTGACGCCTTTCCAAACGGCCACAGAAGTTTCATGAACCGGATCGGATGATGGATAATGTTGTCAAAAAACCGTAATGCGCGCGGAAGCCTTCCTCCCCCGTCTGTCAGCAGGGTCAAAAGGGAGAACAGAAGGTCGGACTTCTTGTTGCAGCGAACCATCTCGATGTGGGTCGTGTCATCGGCATAGATGCCGGACGTGATGGCAATCTGATCGTTCCAATTGACGGTTTTATCGTTTGATTTCACCCCCAGAAGTGATTCGGAATTGGTGCGGATGTAATTTCCAAGCTGATCGGAAATATGGGGAAGCAGTCCTTTCTGCCTGCATTTCATCAGCAGTTTAACGGAACCCATAACGCCTCCGCTAAATATCACGCCGCCCGCGCGACAGGTTTTTTCTGGATGATGCAATCCTGTGGATTTTCGGGTAATGACATCATAACCACCATTCCGGGGTTTCACACCGATAACCTCGGTTTCAGGAATGATCTGAGCCCCCAGTCCCTCCGCCAGGTACAGATAGTTTTTGTCGAGCGTGTTTTTGGCGCCGACCCGACACCCGATCATACAGGCGCCGCAAAATGTGCACCCCGTACGTTCCGGCCCCCTGCCGTCGAAATAGGGGTCTGTAACCGTTTTGTTGGGTGTGCCGAAAAAAACGCCCACATCATTTTTGTGAAATGTATCTTTTCCACGCAATTCGATGCCGACTTCCCGAAGGCATTTGTCCGCAATGCCGATCTGTGGACTGGGGTTGGCGCCCAGCATTTTTTTGGCGGTTTCGTAGTGGGGCATCAGCGCCGTTTTGCAGTCCTTTATCCCCCATTCCGGGCGTTCAAAGACACTATCCGGCGGGATGAGCAGTTGATTGGCATAGACCAGACTGCCGCCACCAACACCGCCGCCGTGAAGAATCTGTACATGCCTGAGCTGCGTGATCATCTGATAGCCATAACAGCCCAGGGCCGGAAGCCACATGTATTTTTTGATGTTCCGGTTGGTGGCGGGAAAATCCTCATTTTTCCAGCGTTTGCCTTTTTCCAGAACAGCCACTTTATAGCCTTTTTCGGATAGACGCAGCGCAGAAACACTGCCGCCGAAACCGGAGCCGATCACAATGAAGTCGTAGTCAAACGGATCCACCTGGTTCATGAGTTTTCTCCTGTAATGTTTTTTCCTTTTTCGATCCCGATAATAGAAAAGCGGTCGGACGGTCAGGCGGCCTCTCACCACTCACTACTCATCTCTCACTACT
>JBFXFK010000152.1:0-11895 GCA_050179135.1 Desulfatirhabdiaceae bacterium
CTCATGTCCATGTAGAAAATCGTGGGCTGAAAATCCTTGCCCAGATGTTCTTTGGCAATGACCGATTCCTTGATGGCATACATGCAGCAGACCGATGAGCAGTAGGGGTTGTCGCACCGGTTCATGTCCCGTGATCCCACGCACTGCAGCCATGCAATCTTTTTGGGTTCGACACCATCGGACAGACGCTTGACGTGTCCGGCAAACGGACCGCCGGCGGATAAAATCCGTTCAAACTCCATGCTGGTAACGACGTTTGGAAACCGGGCATGCTGATAGTTGTCAAATTTGGCGGGGTTGAACGGGGTAAATCCTGCGGTCAGAATGACAGAACCGACCTGAAGGGTGATATCGGTTTCGACGTCGTCGAATCGGATGGCTTTTGTCGGACAGAACTTTTCACAGGCCCGGCATCGGCCTTTTTGAAAATAAATACAGTTATCCCGGTCAATGGCATATTTCAGGGGAACCGCCTGCGCATAGGGAACATAAATGGCTTTTCGTTTGGCCAGGCCTTCGTTGAATTCGTCAACCACTTTGGCCGGACATTTTTCCGCGCAGGTTCCACAGGCAATACAGGCATCCATATCCACATAGCGCGGATATTTTTTGACCGTGACCGTAAAATTGCCTTCTTCGCCGGTGATGGATGTGACTTTGGAAAGGGTGATCAGTTCGATGTTCAGATGCCGGCCGACCTCGACCAGTTTTGGAGAGATAATTCACATCGAACAGTCATTGGTGGGAAATGTTTTATCCAATTGCGCCATGGCCCCGCCAATTGCCGGGCTTTGCTCGATCAGATAAACATAATAGCCGGATTCTGCCAGGTCCAGGGCTGACTGCATGCCGGTAATGCCGCCGCCAACCACCAGAACCGATCCTATTGGACTTGAATTACTCATGGTGTTCATCCTGTTTCCGTTAATATACAGGTTAATAGAAAAGACCAGCAGACCAAAACCAAATCGGGATCGCTCCAGTCAAATGATTATTGGCCGTCTTTGCCGAGAGTTCATGAAACGGATTGTCTTAAAAAACTGTAATGAATTCGCCATTCAATATCCGTCGCCGATCAAATTTGAACAACTGATGGCAAACCCGACCCTTTACAGGTGTAAAAGGAAATATGTATATTGCAAAAGAAACAGGGGGGTGTCAAGGAATTTATCAACTAAACCGGCTTTGGGCGATATCCCCGCTTTCATTCGATCCGCCCAGAATCTTTTCCATATCATTTAAATATTGCGGCGCATTGTTCAGATAAAAGGCCAGACCTTTTGAAAAATTTCGTCCGATCAGCCCTTCGATAAACATCATGCTGATTTCTTTTTGTTGATTCAGAATGGACAGCGAACCCAGCAGAATTTGTCGCTCTTCGGTGGAAAGGCTTCTGGCCAACATGATCAGAGCGGTTCTTCCCCTGGGCTGAAAGTACCAGAAAAACAGGAGATCAATGGCATGAATGATCATGATCTGTTTCAGATCAAAGGCATCTCCACTGATTGTTTTATCCCGTGTGTTGAGGCTTTTCAATACGTTCTGATCCGGCAACAACATTTCAAGACCGGCATAGGCTTCCAGAATCCGCATGAGCTTGTCACGGTAGTCCCGCAGCCGGGTGTGAATGTTGCGATACCGGTCCGCAGCCCCTTCAATGACGCCAGCCACAAAATCTGAAGCCGCCTTCGAAATGACCGCCGCCCACTTCTGCAAAACCGCATCGATGGCCACAACGCCGGCAACGGAAAGGATGCCGCCAATGATAGTGTTGAAAAGGATTGCAATGGGAATGGAAAGAACACTTCTGAAAAAATTGCCCAATATGACGGCCTTTGAAAACCCCCGAAAGGCATTGTGGCTGCACAGATAAATCCCATTGGCCAATGCCATGACCGCATACAGGGTCATGGGGCTGGTGGTGGTGGTGATCCCCAGCGATTTGTCCAGGATCAGGGATTTGACAACCCAGTCCAGAAGGGGGACTGAAAAACCGGTAAACAGGAGCGAGTCACTGATTCGCTCCCAACTGACATAGTCATTCCATTTCAGCATGGGCGAGCGTTGAAGTCCGCCGCCACCCAGAATGGCCTGAACCACATTTCGAAACCCGGTGATGCCAAACCAGATGAATGCGCCACCAAATTTCAGCACCCACCAGTCATAGCGCAGTGCAAATGACAGGAAGGCTGGAATGAACCCGGCAGCCATTTTGATGACGTTTTTGGTCAACGTATTCAAATAGGTCCATGACAGACGGACACGCTGACGTCCCGGCCCTGTCGGACACAGGCGAAGCTGGTTTCCGGTATTTTCCTGAATACCGCCCAGGGTGACAATATTGCCCGGGATTTCCATGCGCGTGGAATGCTCCAGCCCGATCCAGTCAATTTGGCGCGCATGGATGATGCTGCTTAAAAACGGCGTATGACGGATCCAGTCAAACAGACGGACGGACATCTGGCTGATGCCTTTATACGGGATGCATGTCACACGGCGGAATACAATCATTTGAATCGGAATGATCATCCGTTTGGAGTTTGAATGACAGATTTCACGAATGGCCCTTCTGGGCAGAGACTCCATGACGGCAAGGCCCATACCATGCATTCGGGGAGACTGGCCGGTCGAATCGCTGCCCAAACGGGACTTTAATGGTGTTTTCCGATACATCAGCCGCAGGGTTGAAATATCGTGCAAAATCATCGTCAGTTTGGTGATTCGACTCTCCCGGTCCGGGTGAGAGGAATTCTCAACCTGCCGGATAATATCCTGAATCATCCGCTTGAGCGTGATGACATTTCCTTCGTTGATCGCGGTCTGAAGTTGACAGATTTCGCTGAGATATCGGGCCTTCCCGTCTGTGTAATCCTTGAGATTGAATGTCTCCAGGCGGGTGATCATGCCTTCACAGTCATAGATCAGCTCCAGCACATCCTCCGGACGCAGATCGGTCAGATTCAGGGTAATGCGGTAGCCGGTGCGCAGATCGATCAGGCGATAGAGCAGGTGACGTGGGGACAGATTCAGCAAAACCGGTGCATCCGGATCATCCGTTGCCAGGGTCGGATCCGGCAGGTCCGGATTTTGGGCGGGCTTGAGAAACCGGTCCAGAATGGTTTCAAAATCCAGGCTGTTCATGTCCAGGACCAGTTCATCGTGATAAAGTCTGACCGATTCTTCGGCTGAATCACACTGCTGCCGGAGTTCTTTTACCCGGTTCTGCAGTTCGGGCAGCAACTGGGCATGAATGTATTTGGCCAGGTGAACCAGGGATGTCTGCCCGGGTCTGACAAAATTCAGAAATGCAACCGGATCGATCGGATTCAGCAATATGCCATAACGGTCATTGATGGCCGGGCGGTGGCGTTCGTTAAAGGCGTCGAGAACCTGGAGAACCTGTTTTTCCCGATAGGCGGAAACCTGTTTGCCCTCTTCCATCATGGCCCGAACCAGTGGTTCGGTCAGAAAACAGAGAAATGCCTGGGTGTCGACAAATCCTCTGGGAACCCAGATCAGTTGAATGATCCGGTTTCGGAATCTGGCGGAAAACTCGATCCCGATACGCAGCTCGATGCCCATGATCCCGCCGGCTTCAAGGAGTTCTGCGGCAAACTGGGCCTGAATATGGTTGTAATAGATGACACGAAGCCTTCGAATTCCCTTGATCCAGGCATCCATGATCAGATGGGTGGCGGATTTTCGTCCTTTGGTGTTGACATCGTGGACATGGTCATCAAAGGCCAGTTGATTCCACGCCTCTGACATTTCCAGCAGATGATACCGCCTGAGCTGCTGACGGACGATACGGGGTTTGCCCATTGCCGTCACCCGAAAATCATGGGCCAGTTCCAGTTGGCGGATGGGGTCTCCCTGGGCACGGACCAGCTCCTTCATGATCTGTAAAAGCACCCGCGCCGTGTTTTTGGGCATGGCGCCGTCAGATGCGTTCAGAACCTCGTCCCGCAGTGCCGCCAATGCACCAATCCGTTCATCCTGCTTGCCGGCTTCAAGGGATTCCAGGAGATGAATGACGGCATAGGCGATGCGGAGTCCCCGCGATTCAGCCAGTTTTTTAATGCCATGCGGGTGAAAATGGGGATAAAACTTCCGTTTTTTATATTCATGACTTTTGTCCCGGCTCAACACATCGTTGACAATGGTCAAAAGCCCATGATCCCGCTGATCAAACATGAATTTTGATAAATAGGTCATCATGTTCCGTCTGTCATCCCAATCAATCGGATCTATTCTCCGGCTCCAATCAAAGGCAGCTCTTTATCAATTCGGAAAAAAACCAGAAACCGGGATTCCTGTTCTTTTTCCGGATCATTGGCCGCCTTTCTTCGTTGAAGTGACTTCAACAGCTCCGTGTCATGCTCCTCACGGACCCGGGTCAGAATCAGGCGTTTCCCCTGATACCCGGCGCCCTGTTCAACAAACAGATATGCGGCATGCGGGTTGGATTGCAGATTGCTATGGGTCAAACGATCCCGCATGATAAATGTCAGAAGACCATCGTCCATGACATGGGGTCTGGAATAAATGGCAGAATCAACCCATCCATCCGAATTTGCGGTTGACATCACGCCAATACCAATGGTGTTTTCGAAATACGCTTTCAAATCCATATTCACTCCTTTTACATGTGTCGGTTTGCAGATTGCCGGTTCAATGACAAACAAACAGGTGCGAAAATCCACTGCCTGTCTTTAATCATGTTGAATCTGAAAAAGCAAGGGATCAAACTCCGGCTTGTCCGCATATCGGCCAAGAAAAAATGCAGGCAATGAATCGATGTTTTCAAAAAGACCGGGATCGACGTCGATGCCTGCCTGATGCAGGGCGTTTACGATATCCAGAGGTTTTGGCGGGCAGCCCTTGACGGCAATCATCTCCTGAATGTCGGAATTGTCCCGATTGGCCTTGTACATGCATTTTCCCAAGAGAATGGTTTTTTTCATTCCGGGTGTGGGTTTCATGGTTTTTCCGGTCAGGATTTCAACACCATCCCAGGGCTGCCCCTTCCAGGCATATCGAATTGCGGACAAAACCAGGCCATTGACTCCCGAGCAATAGGTACACATGGACAGATCGTACTTTGGATAAGAAACCCCCTTGATTCCCATCTTGGCCAGCGGCAGGGGAAGCCTGTTCATGGGATCATCCGTATATATAAAATCATATTCATGTCGGGAAGCCGCCTGATCCATGTCAATGCCTTTCAGATCAATATCCAGAAAATCCAGAGAACGCCCCCGATGGGATGCGGCATGAACCAGGTGGGGAATTTCAGATGGACAATACCCCAGAAGTCGCGCACCGGTCATATCGGCGGACAAAATATCGGAAGAGGCGACCAGCAGGTTGCTGCGTCGAATTCTGCCATCGAAACTGGGACCTCGTTCATTGGTAAAAATGCCGTCGATCAGGGTCAACATGGGTGGCATGACATCTGCCAGCCGGGATACCATGTTATGAAGATTCATTTTTTTCCCTTCACAATGGCATTTTTTTCGGGAACCCATATCGATTGTCCCCTTCAGGTTCTTGATGCCCAAGCTGACAATGGTCTGATTATGGGTCTTCATGACCGGAAGATTCACCACAAAATCACTTTCCAGAATATCCGCATTGACGTTTAAGCGGATGCCGTCACCAAAATCCATTTTCTGAAACGGGCGATCCCAGAAACTCATATACCGGACACCGTATTTTTTTTTCAGCACATCATATCCCAGCGACCGAAACGCATGCTGTGGGGTTTCCCGGTCTGTCGGGTCCATGAACACGGTTCCTTCACCGATCACGATGTCCCTTACCCCTTTTTCCTTCAATAAAATGATAACATCCTCGACAACCCGGGACGTGGTGATCACCCCCCATTTCGGAAAATCCACAAAACGGGTCCAGAATACGATATTGGGTTTGATCATGACGCGCGCCCGATCAGGAAGACCATCCAGTCCGCCACAGAGTTCGACGGCTTTTCTGACGGATGCAAGCGGAGATTCATAATTTACAATTGAGACTGAAAAAGATGGCATATGTTTCCTTTCATCCAAATCGATAAAAAAATGATTTCATTTGATTGAGCCAAGACCAATCAGACTGTCGGAAATAAATAAATCCACTGGATTTCGACGGATTTATTGGTTTCCGACAGCCTAACGTCTAATGAATCCACCATCGAAGGTCAACCAAAAAGCGAACAACTGTTCATATTTCTTGACGACAGTACATTTGATCGATAAATTACAGAATGTTGATATAATTCAATTCGGGAAAGGATTTTTTGATATGCGTCAACTGAGTTGGTGTATTGCGACAGTATTGTCACTGGTGGTATCGGCATATGCCATTTCAGGACCTGATTTTACGGGTCAGTGGCAACTGGATCTTGAGGCTTCAGACAAACTGGATGATATCGCAACGCTTCAGGGAATGTCGTGGATGGAATACAAAATATTTGAAAATATGCCGGTCACACAGACGATCCATCAATCTGAAAACCGCATCACCATCATTATCGATTCGTTGATAAAAAAACGGACAGAAATTATCGTACCCGATGGATCTGTGGAAGAGAAAAAAAATGAAAAGGGTTATCTGATGCAGGTCCGGTCATTCTGGGCAGAAGACCGATCGGCGCTTCTGACATGGATTGAAACCGTGACCGCCGATAAAAAGCCCGTCAAAATCGTCATCAGACGGTCTCTATCACCGGATGGTCAAACCATGATTCAGGATATCGGGGTTACAACGGAAACAGGAGAGGGTCCAAACGCAAAACGGATTTTCAGAAAAATCAACGACTCAAAAAACAATTGATATTTCATATCGGTAAGAGGGATTGAACGCATGGATGGCAGATTTGAGATGATTCCGATTGGAAAGGTCAGAAAAACGCCGGATCGGGTATGGATGGAGATCGATCCGGAATATCAGGATGCCATGAATGGGCTTGAATTATACTCGCATATACATGTTCTGTACTGGTTTCATGAAAATGACACGCCGGACCAGCGGCAGATTCTGAAGGTACATCCCTGCAAAAACCCGGTCAATCCCCTGACCGGGGTTTTTGCCACCCACTCTCCCATGCGACCCAATTTGATTGGACTGACATTGTGCCATGTCATTTCCATTGATGGATTGCGCATTCGGTTGACGGATATCGACGCCAGGGATTTGACCCCGATCATTGATATCAAGGGATATTTTCCCCATGATATCCGGGAACCGCTAAGATATCCACAATGGGAACGGGGACAGAAATGAAATTGCAGATCTTTGGTTACCCCATTGCGCATTCATGTTGTGCCTGGCTGTAAGGCTCTCGGAAATAAATAAATCCACTGGATTGCAATGGATTTTTTCCGACAGCCTAAATCCACACTATACAATTTCTATCTTGTGTCGCTGTTTTTTCCCGGCAGCCAGAAGCATTTCATTTTCAGTCACATTCTGCAGGGTGATCGGCTCATCAAATCTGGAAATTCGAATTCCGTTGACATAGGCGCCACCCTGCTCGATCAGTCTTCTGGCAGCACCACCGGAGCCGACAAGGCCCACATCGCAAAAGAGCCTGAAAGCCGGGATACCCTGTTCAAATGCTGCCCGGCTCATTTGCGTTCGGGGAATCAACTGATCATCCCGATGCATCGCTTCCCTGGGAATACGGCTTGAAGGAAGCAATTCCAGTGGGATTGATCGCGTACCAAAAACCGCGGCCGATGACTGATATGCCAGAATTGCAGGCTCGTCGCCATGAACAATGGCAGTGGCTTCAAATGCCAGAATCGATTTTGCAGAATTCAGTGCCTCATCACTCAATGATTCAATTATTTTGATTTCTTCAACAGGCAAATATGTGAAAAGTTTCAGAAACCGAACCACATCCTTGTCGTCTGTGTTGATCCAGAACTGATAATATTCATAGGGGGTGGTTCGTGATGGATCCAGCCAGACAGCGCCTTTTGCAGTTTTTCCCATTTTGGCCCCGCTGGCTGTGGTAATTAATGGAAATGTGATGCCAAAGGCAGTCTGCTGACGCATTTTTCGAATCAGATCAATGCCTGCCACAATATTTCCCCACTGATCCGATCCCCCCATCTGAAGCCGGCATTGATGGCGATCATATAGTTCCAGAAAATCATAGGCCTGAAGCAGCATATAGTTGAACTCGATAAAATTGAGCCCCTCCTCGGCCTCCAGGCGCATGCGATAGCCTTCTGACTTGATCATGCGGTTTACGGAAAAATGTCTGCCAATTTCCCGCAAAAATTGAATATACTTCAGATCCGTCAGCCAGGCCCCGTTGTTCAGGATCAGGGCCTTATCATCCTGGAAATCAATGAACCGGGAAAGCTGCTTCTTCAGGGCACTGACATTTTCCTCAACAATCGCTTCCGTCAACAACTGCCGGGTTTCTGTTTTTCCACTGGGATCCCCGACCAGCCCGGTTCCACCACCGACCAGGGCAATGGGTTTATGGCCATTTTTCTGCATCTGGGACAACGCCATTATCGGGATCAGGTGGCCAACATGAAGACTGGATGCAGTGGGATCAAAACCAATATAACAGGCTGCCGGCGCATGACTCAGATAATCAATCAGCTCGGCTTCATGTGTTGTCTGCTCAACGAAACCCCGTTCTTTCAGAATATCCATAACATGCATCATATCCGCTCCCTATTTGTTGGCATATTCAACCGCCCGGGTCTCACGGATAACCGTTACCCGTATCTGGCCCGGAAATGTGAGCATTTCTTCAATTTTTTTTGCAATATCCCGGCTCAGCAAAACAGATTCTTCATCGGAAATAATCTGGCTTTCAACGATCACCCGCAATTCACGTCCGGCCTGAATCGCGTAGGAGTTTTCCACTCCCCGGAATGAGTTGGCGATCTGCTCCAGATCCTCGAGTCTCTTGACATAATTTTCAAGCAGTTCTTTTCTGGCTCCGGGCCGTGCACCGGACAGGCTGTCTGCCGCCTGAACCAGTAACGCATACACCGTATTCGGCGGGACATCCTCATGATGGGCCGCGATGGCATGAACCACTTTGGGGGATTCTCCAAATTTCTTGGCCAGCTTGGATCCAATAACGGCATGGGGACCATCCACCTCATGATCAATGGCCTTTCCCAGATCATGCAACAGCCCCATTCGCCTGGCCAGTTTGGAATTCAACCCCAGCTCGGAAGCCATTGTACCACATAAAAAACCCACCTCAATCGAGTGTTGTAACACATTCTGGGCATAGCTGGTTCTGAATTTAAGACTTCCGATATGTCGAATCAGTTCCGGGTGAATCCCATGCACCCCCAGATCAAAAGCAGCCTGTTCACCAGCCTCCTTGATGGTTTGATCAACTTCAAGGGTGACCTTTTTTACCACATCCTCGATGCGGGCCGGATGAATCCGCCCATCGGCAATCAGTTTAAGAAGGGACAGCCGTGCGACTTCCCGTCGAACCGGATTGAATCCGGACAGAATGACGGCTTCAGGGGTGTCATCAATAATCAGGTCGATTCCGGTTGCAGCCTCGAGTGCGCGGATGTTGCGACCTTCGCGACCAATGATTCGGCCTTTCATTTCATCGCCGGGAAGTGCAACCACAGAGACCGTTCTTTCCGCCACATATTCACCCGCATAACGTTGAATGGCCGTTGAAAGAATTTTTTTTGCTTTTTTATCCGCCTCTTCGATGGTTTCATTTTCAATTCGTTTGATCAGTTTGGCGCCTTCATACCGCGCCTCATTTTCCATCGACTTGATCAGAAGCTCTTTTGCCTGTTCACCGGTCATGCAGGAAATTCTCTCAAGCTCCTTTTTCTGACTTTCCAATAATTCCCGAAATTCAGTTTCGCGTTCTGAAAGCGTTTCTTCCTTTTCAATCAGAACACGCTCTTTTTTGTTGTTTTCATTTTCTTTCTTTTCACATGTTTCAATCTTTCGATCGATATTCTCCTCTTTCTGATTTAACCATTTCTCTTTCTTTTTCAATTCAGATCGGGTTTCCCGCGTTTCGATGTCAAAGTCATTCTTCATGCGGAAAAGAATATCCTTTGCCTCGATCTGAGCTTCTCTCAATATGCTTTCGGCTTTATGTTTTGCCTCATCGGAAATCCGTTTTACTTCTACCTGGGATTCCTGAGCCCGTTTTTCAATATTTTTAATCTTTAGCCAGTATGCACCGCCAAAACCGATGGCCATACTGATCAGGCTAAAAAAGATAATTTCAACCATACGGTATCTCCTAACGCCAATATTTTTAATGCCATTCAGGTTTAAAAAATCCAGACTTCCGGTAGTACGTTTGCATATGAAATCAAACAATACCGTGAATCCAGAACGTAAACCAGTTCATTCCATATTTATTCTTGTTAGTTATCTAAAACAGTATTCGATGGTATTTCTGTTTTCAAAATTGGAAACACAGACTGATCAATTGAAATCTCCACAGTATAGATAACGCACGATTACGTTATTAAATAATAATTGCCATTCATACCAAATCCGAACCCTACACAGTTTCCAGTAAAAATTTGTTTTTTATCAAGCAGTTACGACAATTGAATCAATTATGTTCATGCAAATGACAATCAACACACCTTGCAACAATCACTCATGCTGAACTGAAATGGCCGACAAAGATAGTACATTGCGATGCACAATCAATACGTAAACCAGGAAAAGGAAATAAAATGAAAACAGATGGGAGAGATGCGCGGAAAACTGACAGGAATTTAGAAAGGGGTGAAATTATAACAAATGAAATAAAGACTGCACAAGGGTACATCAGGTCTGCAAAAACCATTTTGGGAGGCCTGAGCAACTCGAAAAAACATGCAATCTTTTTAAAATCAGAGAAAAAATGTGAACCCCCACCATTGTGCCGTTTTGTAAGGCCTTTGAGCCATACAAAGAAAGTGGGTGTTTTGTGATTTCTTTAGGCTTTTCTGTACTTGCAGAACCTGCGCACCGAAACCAGTGAAAACTCCCGTTTATAAAGTGTTGGGTCAAAGATCATCTTCCAATGACGAACACGGTAGGGGATCACACGCCAGAGGGGCAGTTAAGCTTTTTCGTGCTGGACGAAAACAGGATGAAAAAAATGAAATGAATCGATCAGCATCAGACGATATGTTCATCCAAGAATTTGATCAGATTTTCGGATCGGCAGGATATATCAGATACTATTTTATCCTTGAAATTCCGTAACTCAACATTTTCCAGTGCAATATTGAGCGATGCCATGATCAACAGAAGCATCTTGTTTGAAGAAACGGAACTACCCTGTTGCTCAGACTCAATTTTTCCTATCTCGTCTAACAGTACCTTTAATACATCTTCGGGATCAATGTTTGTCGATTCAAACCTGAATTTATAAACCTGACCGAAAAGCTTGACTGTAAGAATATCATTAAAGCTAATATTCTTCACCTTATATTATTTCTGTTCTTCGATGTCTTCCAGTCGGGCTAAAAGTCTGTCTATTTTGGTACGGATCAACTTCCGTTCTTCCTCATAGGCAATTTCAATATCAGTTTTATTCTGCAATTCTTTTTCCAAAAGTTCAATTTTGTTTTTCAACTTGAAATTGATGGCTTCAAGAGATTTGCAGATTTCTACAAGTCTTTCAACCTTGACTTCAATCTCTTCAAATTGTTTTGTCAGTAATTCGCCAGTCACTATCACACCTCATTCCGATTGTTTTTATAACTGTTGATGTGAAGCAAAGTCAAGAAGTTTTATTTTCCTGTGATGAAGCAGTTGTTCAATATTCTGCAGGTCTTCAATCGAATTGATTCCTATAATTTCAATCGGATCTTTACCCATGACGGTTCCGATGGACAAATTCTCCGATCGTCCGCACCGAATGATATC
>JBFXFK010000153.1:0-11850 GCA_050179135.1 Desulfatirhabdiaceae bacterium
CCAAATCCAGCTTCAGCTTGATGGCGGAACGCACCTCATCCATGGTTTGTCGGGCGACGGTCCTGGCCCTGTCACTTCCCGCCACGATAATGTCCTTGACCAGTTTGGGGTTGGCTTCATAATGGGCGCGCCTTTCCCGTATGGGGGCAAGCGCCTGTATCAGGCTGGCGGCCATCATTTTTTTGCATTCGACACACCCGATACCCGCGCATCGGCAATCCTTATTGATCTGGGCAACCATTTCCGGGGGAGAGTACAATTTATGAAATTCAAACACGTTACAGATTTCCGGATTGCCCGGATCCGAGCGTCTGGCCCGGTTTGGATCCGTAATCATGGTTGCCACACGGGCGTAGATGGTTTCGGGGGAATCCGACAGATAAATGGCGTTTCCATAGCTTTTGCTCATTTTCCGGCGGTCCAGGCCCAGAATTTTGGGAGTCGGGGTCAGGATGGCTTCGGGTTCCGGAAACACGTTATGATAAAGAAAGTTGAAACGGCGCGCAATTTCCCGGGTAATTTCGACATGGGGCACCTGATCGATTCCAACCGGTACGCCATTGGCCTTGTACATGATGATGTCTGCGGCCTGAAGCACCGGGTATCCCAGAAATCCGAATGTTGACAAATCCCTGTTTTCAAGCTGAATGATCTGATCTTTGTAGGTCGGGTTGCGCTCCAGCCACGGCACCGGTGTGATCATGGACAACAGCAAAAACAGTTCGGCATGTTCAGGGACCAGAGACTGCACAAACAGTGTGGATTTCTCGGGTGACAGCCCGGCGCTCAGCCAGTCAATCATCATTTCGTGAACAAAGGTGGCAATCGAATCGGGTTTTTCATAATCACTGGTCAGGGCATGCCAGTCGGCAATAAAGAAAAAACAGTCATAACGATCCTGCATTTCGACCCAGTTGGCCAGGGCGCCATGATAGTTGCCAAGATGAAGCGGGCCGGTCGGGCGCATGCCGCTTAATATTCGTTTGGGGGAAGTCATTCGGTCTCCTGTCAGAGCTATATGGTTGATGCGTTTTAAAGGTATCGAAGTGGCCGATTGCATAAAAAGAGAATCGGATTGAAAATTCAATTTCAAAATTTCATCTTTTAACCGATTTTGAAGATAGACTCAATTGTTTATTTCAGGGAACCGGACGGATACTGTTCGGATTCACAGGAAAAAATGGAATTAACCGCGTGTTCTGGAAAACTGATTGTGTTCTGGTGGACCTTGGGATAAGAATTCGGGTAACAATTACCCGGTTTAAAGGAGCACAGGAACGGAGGCATGAAAGAAATGAAAATGGATGGCTGTTTGCTTTTCAGACGTTTGGCTTCCATTCTGATCCATGCGATTTTTCCCACCCGCTGCCTGAAATGCCAACGGTTCATTCGCATCCGACATCCGAAGAATCGGCATGAATCCGGTTTGCTGATCATTTCGGACGACAGCCTGCTGAATCATTTTTTCTGCAATGACTGTCTGACCGGTTTTCAACCCATTACATCGCCATTGTGCCCGATTTGCGGGACCATGTTTGCCGGTCGGGACGACCGGGATCATATCTGCGGCGCATGCATCCGCAAAACCCGCCGTTTTGCATCGGCACGGGCTGCGGGCGTCTATGGCGATATTCTCCGAATCGCGGTTCATCAGTTGAAATATGCCGGAAAAATTCAACTTGCCAGACCCATGGGACGGCTGTTGTTTCGCATTTTTCTGGATTTCAGTGACAGACAGCCCATCGATATGGTCATGCCGGTCCCATTGCACCCGTCCCGTTTGCGGCAACGGGGATTCAACCAGGCGGATCTGCTGATAAAAGAATGGGAATCCCTGTTTAAGATGGCCAGGCCCGGGAATATTTTTCCGGATATCGAGAGGGACATTCTGAAACGGGTCCGCAAAACCCGATCCCAGATGCTGTTGGGAAAAGCGGACCGGAAACGGAATATTCGAAACGCGTTTGGCGTTGATCCGAAAAGATGTGCAGGCATGACCGATGCGCGGATACTTCTGATCGATGATGTCTATACTACCGGGGCGACCCTTGATGAGTGCGCCCGGGTATTGCTGCGGGCCGGCGCAGGCCGCGTGGATGCACTGACGGTTGCGCGGACATTGTAAGGTATGGATGGGGGCATGGCGGATTTGCGGGGAAGTTATCGCTTTCCAGATAAAGATTCCGGGGGTGTTATCGGTCAGGGATGGCTGACAGCTTTTCAAGGCGCCGGCCGCCAAAAGGCCTGTCCCCTCCCGGCTGCCATCCCAAAAACATTATCTGAAAAGCGATACCGGGTTCGAGATGAAACCGGTGGATTTTATGCCGGACTGCGGCTGACAAGCTTTCTTAACTCCGCTTTCTGGATCCGGTCATCGCGGGACGCCTTGACCTCATACGCACCGTTGATTTCCTCCATCAGTGCATCGATTTCACAGGGTTTCATGATATAATCATATGCACCCAACCGCATGCCATCTATGGCGGAATCCACCGATGCATTGCCGGTCAGCAGAATCACCTCGATTCCGGGATTGAATTTCTTGATTTCTTTCAATGTCTCGATGCCGTTCAACCCGGGCATCTTGACGTCGAGAATGATGACATCATACAGCTTTCGTTTGATCTCATCCAGCGCTTCCATCCCGCTTCCGACGGTATCAACCTCCAGCTCTTTATCTCTCAGAACTTTGCCCAGCGTGGTGCGAAATCTTTCTTCATCATCGACAATGAGTATTCTTGGATTTGGCATGATCAGATCACTCCTTTCTGGTATTCTATGGGTAACTTGATGGTAAACGTCGTTCCTTTGCCCACCTGACTGGCTGCGGATATGTTCCCGCCCAGTTTCTGAATGATGCCATGGCAGATGGAAAGACCCAGCCCGGTGCCTTTTCCCGGCGGCTTGGTCGTAAAAAACGGATCAAATATTTTCTGTAAATTTTCTTCCGGTATTCCCACACCGGTGTCCTGAACAAATATGACAAGCCCGTCTGATTGCATACCGTTTTTTCGACTTGCGGCTTTCATGGGTTCCATACGGGTTCCGATAATGATCTGTCCTCCTTTTTCCATGGCGTCGATGGCATTGTTGATCAGGTTCAGTATTACCTGACGCAGCAAAGACGGATCGCTGCAAACAGGTGGCAGATCATGTTGGTATTTTTTGACAATGACAATATTCATGAAAGAGGCATCCCGCTCCCGCATGCCCACAATCTCGTCGATCAGGGCATTGATATCCACCTCTTTTAGTACGGAATCCATTTTTCGCGCAAAATTGAGGAGTTTGTGCGTGATTTCCTTGCACCGGTTGACCTGGATCTTGATCTCATTCAACGAGTCTTTTATGTCCGTGATCCCTTTGACACGCGTGACATCCTCTTTTTTCAGAATGGTCTGGACCAGTTCGGTTTCGACATAAATAACAGCCAGAGGATTGTTGATTTCATGGGCAATTCCGGCGGAAAACTCCCCGATGGACGCCAGTTTCTGGGACTGAATGAGCTGTTCATTCAGCAGATCTCTTTCCTTGTCCGCCTTTTCAATTTTTTTGATCAGCAGTTCCGTGGTAAAAAACGTGGCAATCCCGACCAGAACGGCGCCCAGGATAAAGACCACAATGGCCCGGTTCCGTGTCGCAAAAAGCTCTGAAAACGCGTCATCCACTTCCTGCTGAACAATCAGCATCCAGTTGTTGTCTTTCATCCAGGTTTTGGCCCGGATCAGGCGGACACCCTTCCATTCCACCTCCCACAACCGGACATCATCAAAATGGGAGATTTCCAGGAATTTTGGATCAACGGTTTTCATGACACTTCCACCGGATCTGGACCGGGTCTGATACATCCCTTCCCGATTGATGATAAAGGCCTCTCCGGTTTGCCCCAGACGGACATTTTCAACCAGATTCCCGAATTTGTCGGCGTTGATCGTGGCCCGAAGAATCCACGCATCGGGTCCCTCATTTTTACGAACAGCTATGATAAAATGCGGCACCTGGCGAAACCCCAGAAATACGTCACTGATGTAAATCTGTTTCTCCATGGCCTCGTTAAACCAGATGGATGTGCTGTAATTGCGGTTCTGCAGGTCATAGGGCCCAACATAGACCACATGATTGCCCTTTCCATCAATGACGCCCATATCCTCAAATGCCTGGTCATATTCCTGTTGCAGGGAATTGAAAATGGATTGAAGAGCACTTTGTTGAGAAATACGATCCAACGACTCAAGCTGAACCACCACTTTCATGGCGGAACTGGTTTCATGAAGAAATTTTTCGATGGACTCCTTGTGGTGCAGAACAATGGAAGTGAGCTGACTTCTGATTTTGTCGGTCATGGATTTCCGATATTCGAAATAGACGCCACCCCCGATGAATGCCAGCGGAATCGCCGCGGCAACGCACAAAATAATGATAATGTACTGACGCAACCCGCGATACGATTTTTTTTCTGGTATCGTCATGGTTTTCACCCTTTTCCGTTGCCGGGTTTGCCTCCCTCCCGCGAACCGGGAGGAAGGCTTTGCAGTCATAAGGGAATATCGGTTAAAATGCCGGCCATGTCATGAATTTCCAGTATCCCAGAATGCTCCAGAACCATAAAACCAGCCATGCGATCAGGGTGACACCGATACCGTATTTGATAAAGTCCGTGACCTCCATCAATCTTTCACCGGTTTCCGGATCACGGCACATGGTAAAGGCAATGGCATTGTTGGGTGTTCCGACCACCAGCGCGTTGGCAAACGAAGATGAAAATGCGCAGGCCAGTCCCACCTTCCAGGCATGGACATTGGCAATGGTTGCCATGGGCAGAACAATGGGACCCAGTGCGGCAACGGTTGCGCCATCACTCATGAAGTTGGTCATGGTACCGGTCAGAATGCTGACACCAATGGCCAGATTGTCACCCTGTGTCAGAAAATCCGGCAATGCCGCAACAAACGCATGCGCCATCCAAAGGGCGCCCCCCGTGAATTTCAACCCCACGCCCATGGCGCAGGCGGCGGCATACAGGCCGACCACATCAAAGGCCACGCCGGACTGAACATCCTGCCACGTGATAATGCGGCCCAGAAACATGGCCATGACTGCATAAAGCGTTGGGCCACCCAATCCGGAATGTTCTCCCAGCACCACCCAGGCGATGATCAGGGCGACCAGAATGACAGCCATCAGGGCTTCCCTGCCCCCAAGTTTTCCCATTTTGGCCACTTCGGCCTTGACAATGTCGCTGGGATTGAAGGTCGGAACCTTGAACTGGGGCTTCAGCAACAGATACATGTACATACCGATACACGCGGCGGCAACCGGGACAAAGGGCATTCCATATCTTACCCAGTCCATGAATCCGATGGGGGTTCCCTGAGCCATCAGATATCCCACCATGATCGCATTCCGGCCGCCTGCAGCAGGTGAGCCCGGACCGCCGTGGTTGGCGGCAAAACACATTCCCAGGACCAGAAACAATGCCAGCGCCCGGTCCTTTTCCACACCATACATTTTGCATGTGACCTTGTATACCCCCATCAGCACCGGAATGAGGAGTGCCACCAGTGCATGTTCCGACAGAAAGCTCGCGGCAATCGCAATGGATGGATAAAAGATGAATGCAAACATCTTCGGACTCTTGATCCGGCTGAGAAGGATCAGACCGATCCGTTTGTCGAGGCCGGTTTTGCCGACCCCGACGGCGACAACCAGAATCCCGAAGATAAAAAATACCGCATCCTGCATGAACCCCCGGGCGATGTCGTCGATGGGCAGAATGGCAAACAGATACATGACAACGGCCACCATCAAATCCGTGGCGCCCAGGGGAAGTGCTTCTGTTCCCCAAAGAAATGCCGCCAGAAGCAACAGGAAAACCATGATTTTCGCCATGCGGGCAACCTCATCCGCGGAAAGAAGGGGTTTGGGCGCCTGATGCGGGGCTTCTTCGCCGACAGCATGCGGTTTTTCATCTGTCACCGGTTTCCCTTCCTTTTGGGCCTGATATTCCCGGAATGCATCGGGTCTCAGTTTCCGGTTGACCGTTTCCATGATGTTTTCCGTTCCCCGATCCAGTTTGTAGCCTGCCGGATTTTTCTGCGTGACCAGATCCAGCAAGCCCTGTGTCGGGGGCATGATAACGCCAAAAATGAACAGGCCGATACCAATCAGGAGCAAAATGGGCTTGAACCCGGGACCGCCTTTCCAACTCAGGGGTTTTTCATCAAAATATCCAGATTGAACATGCATACGATATCTCCTTCAGATGTTTGTTATCGATTTTGGTCATCATTCCGGGTCTTCAGATCTGGAAACAGGATCTGATCCGGTATCGCCGTCAATAATCAAAAGAATGTTCTGGCTTCATTGCCACTATATTTTGCATTCCCGGATCATTGCCAACAGCGTTTCGGCGACATCACTCAGCCGTAAAATTCCCACGACATCCTGGCCCGATTTTACCAGCAGAGACTGAACCCGGGTCAGGATCAACTGATGGATGGCCTGATCCAGAGAGTCATCGGCATCGATATATTCCGCCTCCGCAGGAATATGCATAAATTCCTTGACCTGACAATGGGCTGCTTTTCCGCAAAGATCATTCAGGGGTGTCTGCCAAAGTGCGTATTTCTGAAGTTGGGACCGTAAAAATTCCGGCGTAAACGAAGATCCCATGTGTTCCATTTCCGGGATCACGCTGTATCCGGGTTCAAGACTCTGAAGAAAATCCAGATACCCGATTTTTCCGACAACCTGCTTTCGGTTATTCGTTACGATAACCGCCCGATGCTTGAGTTTGTTGTGATCAAACCGCTCCCGTGAATGCTCAAGTGCCAAAACCGCCTCAAACATCAGGGCGTTTTCATCCACCGTGGCATAATCGGAAAGCGGCACCATTAGTTCCTTTACCCGGACATTCTGCATGATTATCCTCCCATTTGGACTGAAATTGAATTTTGCTTCAATGTGATCGATTATGATGTTTCCTGGTTTGACTCAGGTTACACCTATAGCAGGGATCATGCCAAAGAGGATGGGGGGCGGAGATCGGAGATCAGAGATCAGATGTCGGAGGTCGAAGATCAGAGATAAGGGGGCGGAGGTCGGTGGTCGGTGGTCGGAAATTGGAGATTAAATCGCTTTTTTTGAATGACGGGTCAGGTTACGGGATGATGAAAGCGGTATTGGCTGTTCAGTTGTCGGAACACTGTTCGGAAAAGGGAACAATCCGTGAACACATCGCTCATTCCAGTCCCAGTTCCTTCATTTTTTGATACAGGGAGGTGCGGCCGATTCCAAGAATTTTGGCAGCTCTGCTCTTATTGCCGTTGGTGTTTTTCAGCGCATCGATCAATGCCTGTTTCTCACATTCACGGGCATGCTCGCGAATCGTTTCTTTGTAGTCCCTGGCAGCGTCCCCTGCCGGCGGAGGGATCTTCGGCGCGATGTCGTCCAGAAGAATCGGAAAAGACAGATTCGCCTCGTCAATATGTGGGGGCGTACTCAGCAGAACCGCCCTTTCCATGACGTTTTCCAGCTCCCGGACATTCCCGGGCCAGGGATTTTCCGTTATGGCCCGCAAAGCAGCCGGCGTCAGGTGGGTCAGATTTTTCTGATAGGCTGCGGCATACTTGTGCATAAAATGATAGGCCAGCGGAACGATATCGTCGATTCGCTTTCGAAGCGGGGGTATGTGGATCGTCACGACAGCAAGGCGATAATACAGATCCCGGCGTATCTTGCCATCGCGCATGGCAGCCTCCATGTCCTCATTGGTGGCCGCCAGGACCCGTACATCCACTTTGGTGCTGTTCACACTGCCAACCGGTTTGATTTCTCTTTCCTGAAGCACCCGAAGCAGGTTGAGCTGCATGGCATTGGATATATTTCCGATTTCGTCCAGAAACAGGGTTCCGCCGTCCGCTGCCAGAAAAAGCCCTTTCTTTTCCTTCACCGCGCCGGTAAAGGCCCCCTTGACATGCCCGAAAAGCTCGCTCTGCAATAGATGTTCGGGTAAAACACTGCAGTCAACCGCCACAAAAAGTCCTTTTTTCCGGCTGCTTTTTTCATGGATTGCCCGTGCGATCAGCTCTTTTCCGGTTCCGCTTTCACCCAGAATCAGCACAGACGCCTGACTGTCCGCAATTTTATCGACCAGTGAGAAAACAGACTCCATGGATTTGCTCTGATAAACAATATTCCGGAAATCATTCCGGACTTTCAGCTCGGCACGCAGCTTTCTCACTTCCTGTTGAAGTTCTGCATATTTCAATGCTTTTTGAACCGCCAAAAGAATTTCACCTTTTTGAAACGGCTTGGTCAGATAATCGAAAGCCCCTGCTTTGACCGCCTCCACAGCAGATCCAATACTCCCATGAGCGGTAATCAGAATGAACTGGGTATCCGGATGTTGCGCCTTTGCCTCCTGTATCAGGTGGATTCCGCTCAGAACCGGCATGACCAGATCGGATATGATCAAATCAAACATCTGGTCCCGAAGTATCCGGATTGCCTCGCTCCCGCTCGATGCCGTTTGTACCTCATATCCTTCTTTGACCAAGACCTTCTGAAGGAGTTTGACCATATTTTCTTCGTCGTCAACAACCAGGATTCGAATTGCCATGTCCTAATTTTCCTGAAATATCGGGTTTGGGGCAACCATGGAAAGGCGGGCACTCCGGAATACATCAATGGCGTCCTGAAGCGGCTAATTGAGATAGGGCAGCCGGATAAAGCAGGTGGTGCCAATGCCTTCTGTGCTTTCGATTTCAATTTTTCCGGAGTGGTCTTCAATGATTCGCTGACAGACCGCCAATCCCAGACCAGTTCCCTTGCTGCCTTTTGTTGAAAAAAACGGGTCAAAAATGCGACTCAGAACATCTTCCGGAATTCCCTGGCCAGTATCGGCAATCGTGATCTGAATAAAGGATTTTTCGCGTTCAAGATGAAACACGTTCACCATTCTGATCTGAACGGAAAGAACACCCCCCAGCGGCATGGACTGCACCGCATTGATCATGACATTCAGGAGGGCCTGCTGTATCTGAAGGGGATCGACCCGGATGAACGGCAAATTTTTTTCGAAATCGATCTTTTGCTGAATATTGTTTTTCCGGAACTTCTGATTCAACAGGGCAATCGTATCCGCTACCAGAAGCGAGATATCCACGTCAGATATCTGAGGTTGTTTCAGCCGGGACAGATCCAGAAGATTTTTCACCACATCGACGCATCGTGTCGTTTCTTTTTCAATAATCTTGACCGACTCATAAATGGGGCTGTCTTCCGATATATCATCGAGAATGTCCTGGGCAAAGCCCAGAATGATTCCCAATGGATTGTTGATTTCATGGGCAATACCGGCTGACAGTTCCCCCATGCAGGCCAGTTTGGCGGAACGGGCAAGCTGGACCTCCAGACGGTTCCGTTCATCCAGAAGCCTGCGGTAACGCTCCTTGGTTTCGCGCAGTTGATTTTCCTGTATCCGCCGGTTTGTCACATCCCGCAGGACCAGCAGCAAGCAGGGCGTGTCATGATGTTCAAATGGCGAAAAAATGATGCTGGTCATCAGACACTGGCCGCTTTTGATCCGCAAATCGATCTCCAGTTCCGTCAATTCGTGAATTTTAGACAGATAGGAAAAAATATACCGATTTTGTTCATAAGACGCGCACAAATCTCGAAAAAATATTTCCTGAAGCTCTGACGTGCTGTAACCGGTAAAGGTTTTTGCACCCCGATTGGCAAACATGATTCGCCCGGTTTCATCCAGGATCAAAACGGGCAGGGCAATTTTTTCGATCAGTTTCTTGTACAAAACCAACTCCGGATCACACGGGTTGATGGTGGTTGAGCCCATACCCCCGGAAAAGGGGCATGGGAAGGATATGGTGGCTGCGGGCAAACATGATGCCGCTCATGGACAAGAGCTATTTCTTTTTTTCTTTTTCCAAAATATCAAATACATGTGTGGGATGTGCCTTCAAGTCCCGAATGGTTGCCTGATAGATTTTATCATCATGGAATGCTTTTTTTTCATAGGCCAGATTAATTTTTTCCATCAGGGAATCCATATCGGCGGGCTTTAACACATAGTCGAATGCGCCCAGTTTCATTCCCTCGACTCCGGATTCGAGTGTTGCATGCCCGGTCAGCATGATCACCTCAACCAGCGGCTTGATGCTTTTTACCTGTCGCAGGGTTTCAATGCCATCGATACCCGGCATGCGGACATCCAGGATGATTACATCATAATTGAATTTGCGCACCAGTTCCAGGGCTTTATCGCCATTTTCCGCACCGGATGCATCCAGGTCGCGCTTGACCAAACGACTTATCAGTGTTTCCCGGAAATCCTCTTCATCATCGACAACCAGAATCTTGATTTTTGGCATAACTCATCCTCCCATGTGATGTTGGTGTATTTCTGATACCCTGACCCGATATTCAAAAAATCCGGTCAACGGTATCCTGTATTGGAATTTCTTTCCGGCACGAACAGTATTCAATCCGTTCAACGGTATTCAATAAGCAAAAATTGCGCCCATTTTTCATCCGGTTGATGAAATCGGTGCTTGCGCGCTGCGGTTCCGCTCGAGGCTGGCGCCTGGACCGTTGCTGTTATTTTTTGAATACCAGTTCCAGTTTTTTCAAAAGATCCTCGATGCGGACCGGTTTCAGCATATAATCGAATGCACCCAGTTTGACACCTTCGATACTCGATTCAATCGATCCATGTCCGGTCAAAAGAAGGACGGCTGCATCCGGTTGAATCTTTTTAATTTCCTGGAGTGTCTCAATCCCGTCCATTCCACCCGGCATTTTGATATCCAGCACCACCACATCAAAGGTTCTGCTTTTCATCATATCAAGTGCTTCCTGACCACTGCCGACACCCGATGCATCAAATTTTCTTTTGACCAGCCGGTTGACCAGGGTTTCCAGAAAATCCTGTTCATCATCAACAATCAGAATACTAGGCTGCATCATTATATCTCCTTATTTTTTCTCCGGGATTACAATCGGGATTTCCACGATAAATGTTGCACCCTGCCCGATTTGACTTTTTACCGAGATTGCGCCTCCCAATTTTTCCATGATGCTGTAAGTGACCCACAAACCCAGACCGGTTCCCTTTTCTGCCTGTTTGGTCGTAAAAAACGGATCGAATATCCTTTTCTGTTTATCTTCGTCAATACCCGGACCGTCGTCCTTGACGCTGACCGTGATCATCGAATTCGACTGCCGACTTTTAATTTCTATGCTGCCATCTTTTTCAATGGCGTCTATGGCGTTGGAGATCAGGTTCAGAAAAACCTGCTGCAGTTGGGCCTGATCACTGGCAATGATGGGAAGATTTTCCGCCAGATCGGTCTGAATATCGATATTGTTGGTTCTTGCATAGTTTTCAAGCAGGTTGACGGTCTGGTGAATCGTCTGGTTGACATCCACATCTTCCAGATGCGGCTCCATTTTCCGGGCATATCCCAGCATGTTGCGGACCACCTTGCGGGCCCTGTCAACATGAGATTCAATCTTTTTAAGGGCATTTTGAAATTCCTGCAAGTTTTTACTGTTCTGAAATTCTTCTTCGGACAACAGATCTTCCATCCATCCGGTCTTCTGAAGAATCACGGCAAGCGGATTGTTGATTTCATGCGCCACACCCGCCGCCATTTTCCCCAGCGCCGCCAGTTTGTCGGACTGGATGAGATTTGCCTGCATTTCATTCATCCGCATCTCGTTGGTCATCAGATGCCGGATTGTCAGTCGGGTCGTAAACACCGTTGTCAACACAATCGCGATGATTCCAAGTCCCATAATCGCAAACTCGAGATACTGAGTGGCAAACAG
>JBFXFK010000154.1:0-11743 GCA_050179135.1 Desulfatirhabdiaceae bacterium
GCTCTTCCGATCTGCCTTTTCGGTCATTTTTTGAACCAGATCGGCTTGTTCCATACAACTCTCCAGGGTCAAGGGGGCAAAGGGGCAAAGGCACACAGCATGCAAAGCCGGAATGAATAATCACAAAAGACGATACCTTTAAAACTGTCGGTCCGACAAATTTACCGGACTTGGTGCTTCTGTGCCTTTATCGCTTTGTACATGAATCATGACAACAGAACAATCATGAAAATCCGATGTCCGTGGTTTTGAGTCGATTCACAACAGAAGAAACCCCTTTAACCGTCATGGCAATCTTTTTCGCCAGGGTTTTGCTGTATTTGTCATGCACCGCACCATCCAGGTTGATCTGTCCATCAGGCGTTCCCGTTACCTCGAATCCCCGGTAAGGTGAAATCTGGATTTCCTTTTTGATGGCGCTTTCAACCCGGGCAGCCAGGGCCAGACCAACCAGTCTTTCCCGAAGCACAGCCTCATCGGGCAGGTCGGTCATTCTGACAACGGCCTGGCAGATGAAATCGGCTGCCGTGTCTTCGGCAAATGTCTGCATATTGATGGACAAGTCATAAAGCCAGATGTAGATGGACACGCCATAAACCGATTCCATCAATGCCCTCCGGCTTAAATCCATCTTATCCACATACGACGTCGCCTCATCCAGGGAAATGTTCCGAAGTGCTGCAATCTTTTCGGCCCGCCAACGGGTGGGGGCCACAATACGCACCTTGAGAATGCCGGGTACGTCCCTCAGAACGATCTGGGGTCCCCGACCCAGGATGACCACATTGCCCTGGCTGGCCAGTTGATAATGAAGCGATTTGAAGAGGCTGACATAGGCCGGTTTGCTGTAAAACATCCGCTCCAGCCAGCCGACCGGTTCCCGTTCGCCATAGTTCGCCTGATAAAATGCACAGGCATTGTCGAACTCGCTATCGCAGTCCTGGGCCAGTTGGCGCACATGACTGTGGTCAACCAGTTGATGATCAAGTTTTTTTGCCACCAGGGCTGCAATCTCATCCCCTGGTGTGGCGACTTCGCTGGAAATGACAATGATGGCCATAGGTCAGTCCTTTCAAATGTTAGATTCTCTATCCCACCGATGCGCCGAAGAAGGCCCGTGGCGCCCACAGGATGATATCTGGCCAGAAGATGCAGAGAATGAGCCCGATCCACTGAAGAATAACAAAGGGCACCACACCCCGATAGATATGGTAAATCGTCATTTCCGGAGGCGCAATGCCCTTGAGATAAAACAGGGAATAGCCGAATGGCGGGGTCAAAAATGCCATCTGCAGGTTCATGCAGATCAGGGCGCCAAACCAGAGCTGATTAAAGCCCAACTGCTGGGTGACAGGAGTAAAGATCGGGGTGACAATCAGCAAGATACCCAGCCAGTCCAGAAAACATCCCAGAAAAAAAATGATCCCCATCATGACAAACAGCAGAGCAATGGGATGTAACTGGGTGCCCAGAAGGAAATTGGCAATGGCATCCCCGCCGCCAAGCCCCATGAAAATGGCCTGAAAGGCATTGCCCCCCAAAAACAGGGTCATGATCATCGACGTGGTCAGGGTGGTAGACCAGGCGGCATCATTAATGATCTTCCAGGAAAATTTTCGGTATAACACAGCCAGAACAATGGCGCCGACACACCCCATACCCGCAGCCTCTGTCGGGGTTGCGACACCAAAAACAATGCTGCCCATCACGATAAAAACCAGAACCAGGGGTGGGACAATGGACTGGGCAAACATGCCGAGCTTTTCGGCGGCGCCGTGCCTGGATTCGGTTTCCGGAGGACCGTATTCGGGTTTTATGCCGCAGAGTACGGCAATGTAAATCACATAAAGCCCCGCAAGCAAAAGTCCCGGGCCAAATGCTGCGGCGTAAAGCCAGCCAACGGAAATCTGGGTGAGGCTGCCGTACACCACCAGCATGATGCTGGGCGGGATCAAAATACCCAGGGTGCCGCCGGCACAGATCGTCCCCGCAATCAGCGGGATATTGTAGCGCACCTTCATCAGGGCCGGAATGGCCAGCAGACCGATGGATACTTCGGTGGCGCCGACCACGCCTGCAGTAGCGGCAAACACCGTGGATGCCAGAATGACGGCGATGCCCAACCCGCCGCGAATCCGTCCCATGACGATGTGCATGGTTTCAAAGAGGCGCTCGGCAATGCCCGATGCGTCCAGTATCTGGGCCATGAAGATGAACAGGGGAACAGCCACCAGGACATACTCTTCCATGACGCCGTAAGCCCGGTTGGCCAAAAGACCGAGTATGGCATCGATGGACCCGCCCCAGCCGATGACTCCGAAGACCACGGAAAGCATTCCCAGTGAAAAGGCCAGGGGATGGCCAAGCAGCAGTGCCATGAAAAGGGTAAAAAACATGGTTATGGCCAAGGTTTCCGGGTTCATATGTCTTCTCCCTTAAGCTGATACCATTCGCGGATAAAATTGGCCAGTCCCTGAAGCAACAGCAGCACCAGAGAGACCGGGATGATGGTTTTGAACGGATACAGAGGCGGCTTCCAGGCGCTCCAGCTATGTTCCCACTGCATCCAGGAGTTGGCGGCGTATTCCGTACCGGCCCAGAGCATGGCGCCCACAAACGGCAGAAAAATGATCCAGAAGGTGATCAGGCGAAGTATAAGCTGGGCTTTGGCCGGCAGTTGCATGGTGACGACATCGATGCGCACATGCTTGTCGTGCAGACAGGTTACCCCCATGGCCATCATGAAATGGAATCCGTAAAAATAAACTGTCATTTCAAACGCCCAACTGGTCGGCGCATTGAACACCTTGCGCATGACCACTTCGTAAAAGACCACGGCCACCAGCGGGATAAGAATCAGGGAAGTAAACCTGCCAACGGCGCTATTGACAGCATCCATTGCCCGCACGAATTTTTTTAGCATGGTAACGGTCCTTTCAAAACACCCCGCAGCCTGTAACCGCTGCGGGGGCTGGCTGGTTCATATTTTTTAATGAAGCAGTTTTCCCTTGAGTACATCGGCATTGGGCCAGGGCGCCAGACCCTTGCGCATTTCACGCCAGGGGGCAAACGCATTCTTGAAATCTTCCTGAGAGTCGAGAACTTTTTTTACATCCGGGTTTTTGGCCTTGAGGTCATCGAGATACTTGAATGAAACCTTGGCAAATTCCACAATGGTGGCATCGTCCATCTTGACGAATTCCGACTTGGCGCCGATGATTTTAAGGGCCTCGATGTTGAGGTTTTCCTGCCAGGCGTTGGACCACAACTGGGTTTCTTTGGCACAAATTTCGACGATGGCTTTCAGGTCATCGGGCAGTGCATCCCATTTGGCCTTGTTGAAGACCACGTCAAACTGGCAGGAGGGTTGATGGACACCGGGTTCGATCACGTACTTGGTGATTTCATGATAGCCTTGTGGCACGTTGGCCGCAGGTGAGCTGAATTCGCAGCCATCGATGACACCGCGCTCCAGGGCCAGGTAAATTTCCGGACCGGGAAGCGGGGTGACCGAAACCCCAAGCAGGGTCAGAATGTCCATGTACCAGCCAACGGTACGGACTTTCATTCCCTTGAAGTCTTCCAGCTTGGTGGCTCTTTTGTTGGAGTGCAGACCCAGTTCCTGACCGACATTGCCACAGAAAAAGGGCTTCATGTTGAAACGGCTGTAAAGTTCGTCATACATTTCCCTGCCGCCCCGCTCGTAATACCAGATATTGTATCCTTCGTTGTCAAGCCCGTAAGGCACGGAAGCATAGGCGACAAAGGCTTCGTTTTTGCCCTTCCAGTAACCGGGCCAGGAATGGAAGGCATCCAGAGTCCCTTTGGAGGTGGCCTCAAAAATTTCCATGGCCGGGACAATGGCGCCTGTCGGGAAAAGCTTGATCTCCAGTCGGCCACCGCTTGCTGCCTTGACACTGTCACAAAAATGCTGGGCCATGTCATGGAACAAAATTCCACCCCAGGGATCACTCATGCGCATGGTGTATTTTTGGGTTGACGTTTCCCATTTCTTGCCGGCCCATTCCGTGGCCCGTTTGTCCTCACCAAATTTTTCAATCTTTTTGGCCTGGGCCAGAACGTTGCCCGAGACAAAAGCCGTTGCCATAAAAATGACGAGTACTGCCAAACAAAGCTTTTTCATACCATATTCTCCTTTTTGTGTTTGGGGTTGATACAGAATTTGGGTTGTACATGCAAAACCGGCAATCACCTCCTTCTCTGATGATCCAAAGGGCGGGTGCTTTCCAAATTGAGTTCGTCCGGTTTCTTTTTGAGAAAAAATTTTCCGGTTGCGGTTTTTCCAATGATATCGGCCTGAACAAGATCATTCAGAGCCTTGGGCCGCAGATCGCGCAGCCCCTTGGGCAGCAAATGGGCTTTGGCATAGGCAAGGTCCACGGCACTGTAGGCATCCAGTGCCTGCAGTTCCAGCAGTTCCCTGAGAATCCGGTTACCGGTCGCTCGCAGGCGCCGGTTCACGATGACCTGGCTGAGAACAAAGGCCCCCACCAGAAAAACAGCGGCTATCAGAATCTGAACGGTTGATGTCACGTTGCGCCTTTTGAATCAGGATGAAGCTGAAATCGGAATGATTTTTATAAAAGCCAATTGATTGTATCATCCAGAATATGGTGTTGATGATCCGAATGACTGAATTTCGTTCATAAAAATGAAAACACGGTATCTCAGCGAATAGAGATGCTTTTTGTCACATGTTAATCGCGATTGATATACTCAAACCGTGTTCAATAACTGTTTTATATCAGATATGGCTTATGGTAGATTGGTATGACCACAAATACATACATGGACTTGGATTTGTCAAGAGAAAACATTTCAGACCATAACAAATACAGAATAACGAACCAATACGTCCGAATCAAAATCGTAAAATAATTGGTAGTACCATTTATCTTCACAATGACCCGGTTGCGTCATGGGTTTTCAGAATTTTTCGGGCCTCTGCAAGATTATCGTAAATGTGGGGAACAACATCCCGTTCGGTCAGGGCGTCGCCCAGCTTCATCCTCAGAAAAGCGCTGGTGGTGTAACGGGTCGTGCTGATATAGAACCGGTTGACCACCTCTTTGACCATGTCGGTATAGGCCTCCACCAGTTCGGGCACGATGCTGAAATTGTCGTAATTGACGATCGTATACACCTTTCTGCCCACCGGTGTCAGTTTCGTTTCGACGCTTATCCGGATATCCGCGATATCCTTCTGTGTCCGGATCGAATAGCCTTCCAGGTTGACAAAGAAGATGTTTTCAGCCGGATCATAGGTCAGACGCTCTTCCAGGCTGATATCAAAGAAATCATGCTGCATGCCCATCAGTTCATGCCGGAAAATCCGGTCATCCATCAGTTGAAGCGATTCAGAAACGATGGGTTTGAAGTGCATCAGCTTCAGAATATCCTTTTCCAGATCCAGTCCGGGCGCAATCTCGACCAGTTCCATTCCGGCACGGGTCAGCCGGAACACACAGCGTTCGGTGATATACATGACGGTCTGGTTTTTCTGACTGGCATATTGGCCGCTGAATGTGACATGTTCCACCTGATCGATAAACTTGGTTTCCCGGCCCTCCTGGAGAATCGTGAGTTTTCCGTCCTGAATCTCGGTTTTCAGTCCGCCGGCTGTAAATGTCCCCACAAAAACCACCTTTTTGGCGTTCTGGCTGATGTTGATGAATCCGCCGGCGCCGGCAAGGCGGGGACCGAATTTGCTGACATTCAGATTCCCGTCCCGGTCGGCCTGGGCCAGCCCCAGAAAGGCCACATCCAGGCCACCGCCATCATAAAAATCAAACTGGCTGTTCTGATCGATCAGGCAGTCGGTATTGATGGCCGCCCCAAAATTCAGACCGCCTTCCGGAAGTCCGCCGATAACGCCCGGCTCTGCGGTCAGGGTCATGTATGTGAGAATGCCTTCTTCATTGGCCACATTTGAAATGCCTTCGGGCATGCCGATACCCAGATTCACGATCATGTTGGGACGCAACTCCAGTGCAGCCCGACGGGCAATAATTTTGCGGGCGCTCATCTCCATGGGCGGAATGGACTGAAGCGGCATTCTGATTTCGCAGCTTCGCGCCGGATTATACACATCACCAAATGTCTGCCAGTGATTTTCGGGCCGGCTGACGACCACACAATCCACCAGTATCCCCGGAATTTTTACCTGCCTGGCATTCAGGGTCCCTTTTTCCGCAATACGTTCCACCTGGACAATGACGAATCCACCGGAGTTTTTGGCTGCCATGGCCATGGCCAGAGAATCAAGGGTCAATGCTTCCCGCTCCATGGTGACGTTTCCGTCACTATCGGCCGTGGTTCCTCTCAGAATGGCCACATGGATTGGAAATGTCCGATACGCCAGATAGTCCTGGCCATCAAAAGCGATCAGCTCGACCAGGTCGTCTGTGGTAATGGCATTGATTTTTCCGCCGCCGTTACGCGGATCCACAAAGGTTCCCAAACCGACCGATGTGATGGTTCTGGGTTTGTGGGCGGCGATATCCCGATACAGATGGGATATGACACCCTGAGGCAGATTATATGCTTCGATCCGGTTCTGGATTGCCAGTTTCTGAAGTTTGGGCACCAGACCCCAATGACCACCGACCACCCGTTTTACCAGGCCCTCATGCCCCAGATGATTCAGCCCCCGATTGCCGCCGTCCCCCTGACCGGCTGCATATACCAGTGTCAGATTTCGGGGTTTCTGTTCCGCCAGAAAATACTCCTCCAGTTGTATGGCGATTTCTTCCGGAAATCCATTACCGACAAATCCGCCGGTGGCGACCGTATCCCCATCCCGAATGAGACGAATGGCCTCCTTTGCCGATACAATTTTCCCTTTTCGTTCACGGGTCGGCGGCATCGGCGATAGCATGGGGTGAGTCCCCGGTTCAAAATGATTGCGTTTCATGCTTCTCCTTTTTGAATCTTAAAAAACCTGGGCTTTCAGAGCTGACGATGGATTTTCCATTCCGATAGCAATTGATTTTTCTATCTTTGCAACTTACAGGCCAAAATCAACATGAGAAACCGGCATTTTTATTAACCAGTCGCAATTTAACAACGGTTTCAGGGCAATATGTAAAATTCAGTTCAAATAATAACCTGTATTTAGATATTGATGTCACACCATTACCCTGCTATACGTCACACATTACCTGTAGTATTTATGATACATGTCATCAAATTGATACACACCATATGGAACAGCCACGCCAAAACAATTCGGGCATCGAGAATCAACCTGCTGAAAATGATCGGCTTTTTCCTGAAGCCATTCAACAGCTTCAGGAGCAGCTCGAGATCTACCGGCTCATATTTGACAGCATTCATTACGGGGCGCTGGTAACCGATGCCAATGGCATCATCACGCATTTCAACAAGCCCTATGGCTGCTTTCTGGGTCTCAATCCGGATGAACAGATCGGCAAACATTGCACCGAAGTGGTCGAAAACAGTCGAATGCACATTGTCGCCCAAACCGGAAAGGCGGAATTCAATTGCAGCCATCGGATTCATGGACAGGATATGGTGGTTCACAGGGTACCAATCAAGAAAGACGGCAAGGTGAATGCGGTTTTTGGTCTGGTTCTGTTCAAGGATGTCAGGGATGTGGGGAGTCTGGCAAAGAAACTGTCATTGCTTGAATCCAAGGTCAAGCTCTATGAAGAAGAGCTGCTGGCCCTGAGGTCAACCCGATACACCTTTGACAGTTTCCGGGGAACCAGCCGGATCATACAGGAATTGAAACAGGAGGCATTGAAGGCCGCCGCCACCCGGTCACCGGTCCTGATTACCGGAGAAAGCGGGGTGGGGAAGGAAATATTTGCACAGGCCATCCATCATGCCAGCGCCAGGAAGCTGTATCCGTTTGTTCGAATCAACTGCGCCAGTATTCCCAAGGATCTGCTGGAATCCGAATTGTTCGGATACGAAAAAGGGGCATTTACCGGTGCACGTTCAGAAGGCAAGCCCGGAAAATTTGAGCTGTCCCACCGGGGAACCATTTTTCTGGATGAAATTGGCGATTTGCCGGTTGGCATGCAGCCCAAACTGCTTCGTGTTCTGGAAGAAAAGGAATTCGAGCGGGTTGGTGGCAACACCATGATCCATGCCGATTTTCGTCTGATCGCCGCTACCAACCAGAATCTGGAAAAAAAAATCACGGCTGGAGAATTCCGAAATGACCTGTTTTATCGGATTAACGTCATACCGCTTCATATTCCGCCATTACGGGAACGGCAGGAAGATATTCTTCCCATTGCCCGGTATCTGCTCAAACAGACGGCTGACGAAATGGATCGGATTGATATCGGGCTGGATACCGCTGCGGAAAAAGCCCTGCTGGCTTACGAATGGCCCGGCAATGTCCGTGAACTGGCCAATGTTCTGGAAAGAACCCTTTCCAGAATGGAAGCCAGCATGATTCACCTTGAAGATCTGCCGTTTTTCATATCCGGCCGCCAGAAACGATCGGCATTTGAAATGCCGACATCCATCCGGAAACTTCAGGAGAAAGCGGAAAGGGACGCCATTGTGGATTGCCTGATGGCATATGATTACAACAAGGCCAAGGTGGCCAAGGTGTTGGGGATTCACCGGACCCAGCTTTATAAAAAACTGACCAAACATGGCATTCCGTTGCATCGCACCGCACCGGCCCCGTGAATGTGGTTTTGGCAGGATTCAGAGAACTGTCAAACCGGGTTTGGAATGGCGGACGGGTTGTTTGAACAGCCTTCGCAATTTTGGGGGGATATGGCTTCCCGTAACTGCCCCGTATTGAATACCTGAATAAACACATCAACAATGGCCGGGTCAAACTGGCTGCCACGGCCATTTCTGATAATGTCAAGGATCTGATTGTCGTCCATCTTTTTTCGGTATGTTCGGTCTGAAGCCAGTGCATCATAGACATCGGCCACCGTCAGAATGCGGGAAAGAAGCGGTATCTCATCCTTGATGAGTCCATCCGGATACCCAAAACCATCATAGCGTTCGTGATGGCCCCGAATCACCTGCCTTTCTTTTTCCCATAGTCCCAACTGCCCCACAATATGAGCCCCGATGACGGAATGGGTTTTGATAATTTCATACTCCTCGTCGGTCAGGCGGGAAGGCTTCAGCAGAATTTCATCCCGAATGCCGATTTTTCCGATATCATGCAAAAGTCCTGCGGTGTGCAGGACATCCATTTCTTCCGGAGAACACTTCATTTCGGTGGCGATCAGTTTGGCAACCGCGGTCACCCGGTTGGAATGCTGCTCGGTATATGAATCCCTGGCGCCAATGGCACGGACAAATGCATAAATGGTGGAAAACAGATTCTGATAAATATTTTCGTAAAGTGCCAAATTTTCAATGGCATAGGCGGCATGACTGGTCATGACGGACAGACAGAACAGATCTTTTTCCTGAAATGCCGGATCATCTGGAGTGTTTATCGTAACCAGAACACCAAAAGCCTTGTTGCGGATGGTCAATGGAGAGGCCATCAGGGATCCGATACCGGATGCATCCAGAATCGGGCTGTCAGCATGTACCATCAACGGAATATTGTCCGTAAGCACATCCAGAATGATTTGGCTGGGCACTTTGGCCGAGGACGGCATGGGTGTAGGGCAGATTTGAGTGCCGGTGCTGCCGTTTTGGGTGCAGCATGTCACGGCAAATGGCATCATGACCGCTTCATTGATAATATAAAAAATTGAATCGGCAGCATGCGTGATATCCACCGCCATCTGAACCAGGCGATTGAACACATCCGAGCTGCTGTTGAGTGTCAGAAACTCGTTGGTGATCCGGTTCATGGTTTTCAGATCTTCCACCTTTTGCAGAAGTTCCGAATTCAGGGCCTCCAGCCGGGCTTTTTTTTCAACCTCCTGTTTGAGCAGGACATTTTCCACAAACAATTTGCGCTGCTGAAGGACCCGTTGAATGCATAATTCCATGTGATTCAGATTCACCGGTTTGATCAGAAAATCAACAACGCCGTTTTTCAGGGTGCGAATGGTGTTTTCGATGGAGGGGAAACCGGTCATGATAATGACCGGGATGGTATTGTCGAACTGGTTGATGTGTTCCGCCAGTTCAAGGCCGTCCATGACCGGCATGTTGATATCCGTAAAACAGCAGTCAATATTATTTTTTTTCAGAATATCAAGTGCTTCAAGCCCATTTCTGGCCGTAAGAACATGGTAGCCCTTGATGCTGAAATATTCACTGGCAACTTCGAGAATGCTCTCTTCGTCGTCAACAAACAGAATATGCTCGACTTTGTGATAATCCACTATGAAAAATGCCTGGAAGCCGGTATAAGGTTAAATTTTTGATTGGCTGATTCAAACGGATTTGAAGATTTAATGTTTCTTCGTGTTTTTTTGTATGTCGTGGTTAAAAAGTATTTTCACGATAATCGAGCCAGGAAAAGCTATTACCCATTCGGGGATATAATCCAAGTATTGTAATCTCATAGAGTATTATTTCAAATTCTTCAATATCTTTGTTGAATAAGACCGATAATGTTGTATGTTCACCGAACAATATGCGATGATTTGTTCATCAATACATCAGGATACAGATGAAATGACAATCAGCCTCCCAAACGTTACGGGGTCTCCGGAATGGAAACAGCAGATTGTTGATGTCGCCAAAACATTTGACATTCCGGTCAGCCCGGATCAGGCGGATCAGTTTGCCGTTTATGCCAATGAATTGCTGAAATGGAACCGCAAAATCAACATCACGGCCATAACGGACCCGACAGAAATTGCAATCAAGCATTTTGTTGATTCGATCATCCCCGGGAAGTTGATTTCTGTCAATGATTCTGTGCTGGATATCGGTTCCGGGGGCGGATTTCCCGGTATTCCCATCAAGATTCTGATGCCGTCGCTTCACATGACGCTTCTGGATGCCAGTCGGAAACGGGTGAATTTTCAACGCCAGATCATCCGTCTTCTCAATCTCAAAAAAATAGTCGCCCAGGAGGGCAGAGCTGAGGATCTCCACAATCAGCCGGATTATTCCGGTCAATTTGATGTGGTCATTTCCCGTGCATTTGCCTCCTTACCCCAGTTTCTGGAAATTGCGCTGCCCTTTCTGAAAAAACCGGGAAAAATTCTGGCCATGAAAGGCCATATCACGTCTGACGAATGTGATCAGGCAATACAGACGCAGACAAAAAACAGGCCATCCATTCAAAAAACTTTGCATTACCGAATCATATCATATAATTTAATGACTTTTGATGCCAACCGGTGTGTCGTCGTATTCGAGTTTTGAGAACCCCGTTGCCTTCATGGAAAAAACAAACCCGTTGATCAGGCAGGGGGATTAATTTTAATGGAGGATTATTCATGGAGGAGTTGTTCAAAGGTGTTATCGGCTTTCAGTTGAATCATGCCATCATGTTCATTGTGGCCTTTATCCTGATTTATCTGGCAATTGTCAAGGAATACGAGCCCATGCTGCTGCTGCCCATCGGGTTTGGAGCCATCATGGCCAACATTCCGTTTTCGTCCGCCATCGGGCATGATGGATTTCTAACCGTACTGTATAATTTTGGCATCAAGACCGAGCTGTTTCCGATTTTGATCTTTATCGCGGTCGGCGCCATGATTGATTTTTCACCGCTTTTTCAGAATCCGTTCATGCTCTTTTTTGGCGCAGCCGCCCAGTTTGGCATTTTTGCCACAATGATGGTGTCCCTGATGCTGGG
>JBFXFK010000155.1:0-11738 GCA_050179135.1 Desulfatirhabdiaceae bacterium
GCCATGTCATGAATATGCAGCACGGCGCAGTCATTGACCGGGTCCAGGCGAAGCCCTCGGATATCCTGAAACCGGCTGATATCGAATTCCTGAATCTGCTCGTCTCCGGATACATATTGAAAAACCGACTGCTTTTCATTGAAGCCCAGGCCGGTATCCACATATACCTGCGCCAGAGCCATGCGGGTTTTATCCACATTGATATCGATCAGTTTATCGATCCACAGGCGGATGTGCTGTTTATAAAAATCCAGATGGTTGTTGAAAATGATTTCGAACATGTCAATCTTCTGGGTCCGGCTTTTGGTGCGAATCATGGAATCCGGGCTGATGCGGTAATAAAACAGCACCTCCGGAATTCGATGAACCAGGGCCCCCCGCTCGATCAAAGACAGCCAGAAATCGTAATCCTCCCAGCCGTATGTCATGTCGGTGCGATACCCGCCAACCGTTTCCCAATCGGATTTTCGAAAAATTCCGGAACAGAACAGGATGTTGTCGATCAGCATTTCATCGAGGGAATACTCCGGAAGATTCCAGGGCTTTTGTACGGCCCCGAAAAATTCGGCTTTGCAATAGATGATCCCGATTCCGGGATTTCTGTCCAGAATCGTTACGGCTTTTTCAATGTAGGTGGGGCCGATCCGGTCATCGCCGTCCAGCGGCAGAATATACCGGCCGGATGCCTCCCGGATTCCGTTGTTTCGGGCTGCGGCCAGGCCCTGGTTGGTTGTATGAATCACCCGGGTTTTGGGTTTGTCATAGGTTTCCAGAATGTGCAGTGTCCCGGGATCGGTAGAGCCATCGTTAACGATGATGATCTCGATATTTTGATATGTCTGACTTAAAACCGAATCGACGGCTTCATCGATATACTGTCCCTGATTGAAGCAGGGAATGACAACGGAAACCGATATTTCCATATCCATCAATTTTTGCAATCTGAACGCTCCTCTTCAATGTGGCATTATCTGCTTTTCAAATGCGATCGAGCCGGATCAGGGCAAACATTCCAGCCTGTTGTCTTTTCTCCCAAAAGCTTTCCAGTTTACGAAAAAAGGGGTAGGACCAGCCGGGGAAGCTGTTTCGAAGCGAAACACCGCCGGACAGAAGATAGACAACCGGCATTAACATGGCAATTTTTGAAATACGCCACTCTGGAAAACGTTCTGAAAACAGCGACCGATCGCGTTCAAACAATATCCACGGCATGGCGCCGTTTGCTCCGGAAAGCGGACCGCTGACAGGGATTGTCCATCCGCCGCACGCATCGAAATTTTCATGATGCAAGTGTTTATAGATCAGGCGACTCCAGGGCGTATTCCAGGGTTCGACCATCAGACATCGCCCACCCGGTTGCACACACCGAGTCGCTTCGTCAAAAAATGATGCCGGATCGGGTATATGATGCAATGTATCGACCAGCAACAGGGTTTTCAACGAGCAGGATTTAAATGGCATGCGCATGGCATTTAAAGCCATATCGACATGGGGAGTAAAAAATACCTCCGATGTAACGGCACGGGGGAATACCTCTTTTAAAAACCCGGCGCCTGATCCGATTTCGACAACCGGCCCATCTTCGGCAGCAAGATTGTCAATCAGCAACGTGTACCATGTCTGGTAAATTGACCGAAGAAATCGTTTTTCTCTTATGATTTCAGCGCGCAATTCCGTGGTTTTTGGATCATCGATGGCAAGATGTCTGGTCAGCGGATGGGCCAAAGCGGTTTTCAGTTGTTCAAGCACCCCATATTTCCTTATTTGAATTTGATGCGCCGGGCGGCAAACATCACCATTTTAAGAAGCAGCCATCCATGACGCCACCGCTGAATGTTGGTTTCTCCATATTGCCGGGTTTGATATCGGACCGGAACTTCGACGATTTTTAGATTTTGCCGGACAGCCCCAAACAACAGGTCAAAGTCTCCAAACGGATCAAAATTTCCAAAATAACTGCGACCTTCTGCAATTTTGTGATAATCCCCTGCCCATAATACTTTGGTTCCGCACAAAGTGTCCCGAATGGGCTGACCGAGCAGCCAACTGAATATCCAACTGAAAAATTTATTTCCCAACAGATTGAAAAACCGCATGGCCCCGTCCTGCATGGGATAAACCAATCGGACGCCATTGACAAATTCTCCCAGGCCATTCGCCAGAACCGCATAAAATCGGGGCAAGTCCTCCGGAGGCACGGTCATATCTGCATCCAGAATCATCAGAATGTCACCCGTGGCGATCTCAAACCCGGCGCGCACCGCATCCCCTTTTCCTTTTCCGGGTTGTCGGATCAACCGGTAATCTTCAGGCGGGAGATTCGCAATTGCCTGCTCGATGGTCGTAAAGGTATTATCGGTAGAATTGCCCTCCACAAAGATAATTTCGGTTCGGGACCCCATCCGGGGTGTTCTTTCCAATAATTCTGCAATATTCCCCGCTTCATTCCGGGCGGGTATCACGACAGAAACAGAGGGTTCCGCCACGCGTCCGGATAGATTGATCGGCCGGACAATATAGAAATTGGTCAGGGCCGCGGCCCGAAAAACAGGCATCTTCACCAGAATACGGTTACAGAAAGACGTTACATAAGGAATCGGCGCGGGACACAGAATCTCCTCCCAATGTCGAACCGGATCATATCCGGCCAGTTTGACCAGGTTGTCGATATCGATGGGCGTCAGCCAGTTCTGTGGCAGATTTGGCGTCGCCATGTTGAGCCGTTCGGCCAATTGACGGGGATATTCCCACAAATGACTTTGAATATTGAATATAATACGGGTATGTGGATTGCAGTATTGTCTGATGTGCATCAGGGTGGCCTGAACATCCCAGAGGTCGTTCAGCAGATCAGCCAGGATGATGACATCAAATGTGGTATCGCCCAGATCGCAAGTCTGGGCATCGGCACAATAAAAACGGAATTCCGGATACCGGATCTGTGCCTCCTGGATCATTTTCTCCGAGATATCAACACCCACCCCCTGTTTCGGATGGAGTGAATTGAGCAGGTCGCCGTTGCCACAGCCCAGATCGAGAATGCTGTCGCATTCACCAATGACGTGTCGATAAATCCCGGTCAATCTCTGGTGGTAGGCAGTTGACAGGGCATTGGGCTGATGTTTGACCAGCGAATTCCTGTGATCGGCACGGCGTCGGCAATACTGTTCTTTTTCATTTTCAAGCAAAGACATTGAATTTTTTCCGTTCAAAAGGGGTAAAAAGAATTGGGTGTTTTTTTTACAATGATCATCCTGAAAGCCATATTCAATTGGAAGCAACGCCATCAACAGGGGATATTGCCGGTGTTGAGGCCTGGCCCATTGTCACATCAAGAGCAGGCATAAATCCATCACGAATTGGTGTTGCCGTGATGATGATGTCGCCAGGGCCGCCCGACGCCCCATGTGCGCATGGCACGCCCCAGATCATGGGACAATAGTTTTCCAGTATCCACCATTCTGTCAAGGCTGACGCCGCAGGTTCCAGGTGGTAAGGGGCGTTGATGAAACCTGTGGCCTCTGGCGGGGCGATGAACATGACGCGGGTACCGCCATTGGCCCTGGCCGTGATGATTTCCTTTTTCAGAAATTCGGATGCTGCTTCAACAGTCGGCACCTTTATTCCAAAAGTCAGGATGCCGCCTGCTCCGGAAAGACACACAAGCAAGACGAGAATCAGCTTTCGGGCTTTTGACCCAACCGATGCGGCGCCAAGACATCCCGCAATTGTCAGGAGAAAACCGGATGCGTGCAAATATCGGGGGGGAAAGTAGATTCCCGATCGTGATGCAACAACGACATAGATGACAAACGAGGCCATGTAGAGAGCAATCAGAAATAGCGCCGGCCGCACAGAGCAGCCACTTGCGGTTTCCGTGGCGCAAACAATTGCCATGATGGTAATGAGTATTGCCAACGCAATCACAATGGTAACGGTGTAGTCAATATGTACGCCATCGCGAATGACCTTGATAGCGTTGCTGCTGGTAAAGATGCTCAGGATCGTCATGTTGAATTCACGAAGCGCAACGATGATCGACGAGAACGTAATCGTCTTTTGAACGCCGAATCGGCTTGCCAACTCCGGATTGAAGATTTTGAGCCGGTAGAATATATACAGAACGAAAAGAACTGCCACGATGGTTGAGAATTCAACCAGCAAGTTCCGCAGCCTGGCGTTGTCGTTGTTGTGTTTGGCCCAAACGGCCAGGATACCGATAGCGGCCAGCAGGATCATTGTCGCAACTTCACCTGTCATGGTGACAAGAACGCACATCAAACCGCCCAAAACCTGTCTGCTGCTGCCGGTTGTACAACCGGTATGAAGGGCGAGATACGCGGCAATCACCATCAAGGGAAAGAGGATATATGCGGCATGCCAGAATGTTTGAAACAGGGCAAATGGCCCCAGAAGACAACAGCCTGCCACGGCAATTGCTGTGGCCCGGCTGTTGGTCACCAATTTTGTCGTAAACGCGGCAAACAACGCCAGCAGGCTCGCCATAACCGCCATGACCCCGTAGTAATACCGGAGATCCGCGCCAAATAATTGATATAATCCGAAATACATGGCTCTGGCCAGACCATATGTGCGAAACTCGTTGTGCATCGAGTTATAATCGCAAAACAGATAATAGGCGCGACCGGAGAAATCATACTGTTCAATTTGTGGGAAATGGTTCCCAATGTGGTAGGTGTCGTCGTAGTTGAGTGCCGGGTATCGTGTTTCAGCAAACATGTAGGCCATGACAATGAAAAGAAAGACGAATGCCCATCGCAGCCTTTTCGCCTGATCCATCACGGGTGCAAACGCCCTCTTCACATTCGCAGGTGTTGTATTGACGTTCATGGTGTATTCTGTTTCAACGTGTCTGTTATTGCTTGAATCCGGTATTTGAACGGAACGCTCTTTTCGCACAGGGTTCCATGTCCCGAATCTGGATGGATCGAATGACATAATTACCGAAAATATCACCCGGATCCAATCGGAGATTACCCGTAAGCTCCGGTTCTTCTATCATGATATAAATGACATTCTCCCCTTTTTTAACCGGATGTCGTCTGCTTTGTTTTTCAGTGTAAGTCAAATTGGTGCGATTCAAATAAAAAACCTGTAGTGTTGTATCATCCGGACAAAATAAATCAATTTTCATGATTATCGGAGAACGGGCCGGCAGAAAAGTCGGCAGAAGCACCCGGGGGTCACCGCCTGTCGCATGAACGTCAAGTCTATCAGGCTGCGGCGCAAGCAGAAGATCATTTTGGGGTAATACACCGGTGAATCCGGTCCCGCTGTCAATTCGGAGAAGTTCGTTGGTTGAGAAATCGAATCGTTCCTCAAGTGTCAACTTTGGGGTGGCGCCCAGAAACCGTTCCACCCGCTCCTCGATAACCAGATCGGGTTTGTATTCCCGAATCAGTTGCTTCAGCCACTGGTGATCATAGCTGGATTGTGCCGGAAAAAATTTCCAGAGATTGATCGTTATTCCAAATGTTTCTGACAGGAACGGCGTCACCGCACAAAAAAAGGAATCATGAAATACAATGACACGAAGCGGGGCATTCTGACAGATTGTGATCATCGATAGTGGATTGAATGGTCTGTCTGTTATCATCGCGCATGGATCTGGAATAAACAGGGCTACCTCTGATTCATGAAGCAGGTTGGAAATGGATCGATTCAAGTCGCCGGCAGTATAATCCTGCGGACTTTCCAGAACCCGGCTGCGTGGCAGTGCATCGACAACGGGAAACCAGTCCCGCACAACCGCCATGATCTGGTTGTACGCAACCCATCCCCCCTGCCAGTTCCAGTGGGTGTCTGTCCGATAATAAACCTGATGGAACTGTTTGGCATCCAATAATGGCTTTCTCAAATCCAGAATTGGAACATCCGAATTGACTTGCATATATTCCATCAACTGATCCAGCCGTTTTTGGGGTGCGATCCGTTGTCTGATTTTATCCGGCAGGTATTCCGGATAAATGCTTTGCTTGTCTGGTGCGACAACCAAAAGGTACCGGATGCCCTGGTCTTCCAGCCAGCTTTTTCTGCTTTCAAGCGCGCATTGCCATTGATTGAGATTCTTTTCTGAAATGTGAACTTTTCCGAGGACATCTTCCAGGGAATTTTCTGAGGTAAAAAACAGCCATCCATTTTCCCCGATCATGGTTGCAGCATGGGGCGATGTGTTAAAAATGAAAAACTTGATAGCATGATAAACAGATATGAACACCTGCCGGAATGCAATCTGATCTCTGTAATACCGTTCAATCTTGACCAGAAAATTTTCAATTTTTTCAATTTGAAAGTCCGGAAAGTCTGCCAGGTTTCTTTTTTCAGCGACAGAAAAAGCCTTGTGCGGAGAAAAAAGGGTCACAACCGGCGGCAGGTAAATCAGCAACCCAAACACAATCAGCATGATGATACCGGTGTAAGACCGATTGATGTTCTTCAGAAAAAAATGGGCCTTATGATATGTTTTTGACATGGAATTCTGGCGCCTCTGATTCGTTTTCTGATCTCAACATATTCACGGAAAAACGATACGCGTCCTAAAACCGGAAATAGATAAAGGGGTTATAGCTTCCCGATACCAGAGACGCGATGGATGTCAACAACACAGCAATAAACCCCAACAGTGAGGCCATATTCAAGCCATGATGGACGATGACGCGGGCATTTCCGGCTCCCGGATCAAAAACGCGCTCCCGCCATGTCTTCAGCCATCGGGAAAGGGGCGCTGAAAACAGCACGGCGCAAATCAGGGTAACCATCAATTCCCGATCCCAGAAAAATACGAATGGATGCATATTGTCATTTCCCAGGGAGAAACCGGACATGGCGCTCAAATAGCCCAGTGCATTCTCCAGATTGTCGGATCGAAAACAAACCCAGCCTACCATGACCACAGACATGACATACAGGTGTCTGAACAGCGCGCCCATGCGATTGAGAAGACCTTCCAGGCCCATACGTTCCAAAACCAGAAATAATCCGTGGAAAAGCCCCCATACCACAAAATTCCAACTGGCGCCATGCCACAAACCGCAAAGGAAAAATACGATGATCAGATTGACATGGGTCCGCAGATTGCCTTTTCGATTCCCGCCCAGGGGAATATACAGATAATCCCGGAACCAGGTGGACAGCGAAATATGCCATCGCCGCCAGAATTCCTGGATGGACCGGGAAATATAGGGGAAATTGAAATTTTCCAGAAAGGTAAAACCAAACATGCGGCCCAGCCCAATGGCCATATCCGAATATCCGGAAAAGTCGAAATAGATTTGAAGGGTATAACAAACAATACCCAGCCAGGCCAAAGGGGGCGTCAGTTCGGATAGTGGAATGGCGAATATCTTGTCCGCAGTGATCGCAAGCGTGTTGGCCAGAAGAACTTTTTTTCCCATGCCATACACAAAACGCGCCACACCTGCAGAAAAATCTTCCACGGTCACGCTGCGATGGAGAATCTGTTTGTAAATATCCCGGTATCGAACAATGGGACCGGCAATCAACTGGGGGAACAACGCGATATACAGACCGATATGCAGCGGGCTTCCGGCAGCCGGAACCTCCCTGCGATACACATCGATGACATAGGACATGGCCTGAAAGGTAAAAAAGGAAATGCCAATGGGTAGATGCACAGGATTGATATGAATAACCGGTATATTCAAAAAATTCATAATGATATTAAAGTTGTTAACCAAAAAATTGGCATATTTGAATGCCCCCAACAGGGCCAGGTTGGCGGCAATTGCTGTCCACAGGACCGGCTTTCTGGATGAAAACCGATCCATCAGCCAGCCAAAGAGACTGTTCATGAGGATGGATATCCCCATGATGACCACATATCCGGCTTCTCCCCAGGCATAAAAAAACAGGCTGAGACACAACAGCATCACATTTCTGAATCGAATCGGCGACAGAAAATAGATTAACAATGCCACGGGTAAAAAGCCAAACAGAAATATGACAGAGCTGAAAACCATGAAATACCTTTTAGGTGTGTGTTTCAAAACGGCATACATGCGCCGGTATAGCTTTCAAGATAAAGATTTTGGGTGCGTTATCGGTCGGGGATGGCCGAGAAAAGGCCTATCCCCTCCCTGCTGCCTTCCCAAAATCGTTATCTTAAAAGCTATAGTTGTAATCAATTTTTATTGGAACCAAGCCCGAAAAAATCATCCCGTTCTCATTTCAACAGCCTGAATGAGATAATCCCCTTTCAGGCCACCCGGATCCAATCTGAATCGACCCGAAGGAAACGCTTTATCGATTTCGAGATATATGTGATTATCACCCTGCCTGACCGGAATTGTGATGCTCATGTCCTCCTGATATGTACTGTCAACACCGGTTGGATAAAAAACCTGCATCACCGTATCGTTCGGACTCCACAAATGCGTGTGAAGAAAAAGGGGCAGGGAAGAACCGGAAACCGGCGGTAACAGGATGGACGGATCCTCTCCGGTGGCGTGAATGAGCAGTCCGTTATCCCCATTTTCCAGTGTTACCTCCCAATTGGCCAGAATGTCGGCGTATCCAGTGTCCCGATTTTGGCTGAAAGTCATCATCGGAGAATAATCGAAGCGTTCTTCCAGGGTTAAATCCGGTACAGTACCCAGGGATCTTTCGATGCGTTCTTCTATCACCAGATCCGGCTGTATTTCTGCAACAAGCTGTTTCATCAGATGATGATCGTAATTCGGCTGCCATACATAAATCACGTGATTGAAAGATTCGGATAAAAAAGGCTCGATCAACATCAAGAAAGAGTCGCGCCACACAATGGCCCGAAGGCTGGCATTGGGGCATTTTTTTTCAAAAGAGCGCTCATTCAACCGGGGAATGCGGCTTTTCTGGCAGGGCTTGCTGACCCAATGCGCCATTTCCCGTTCCCCCATGGTCCATCCCCACCCCATGGTCAGATCGCCATGTTCATAAGGCATGCTGGCGGCTTTTACACGGTTCCGGCTGAGTGGTGTAACAAAAGGAAACCAGCCGGCAATTCTTTCCATCATTTTTTGATAGGCGATCCACCCCCCGGACCAGTTCCAGTGGGTATCGGTTCGATAGTATATCTGATGGTTTTTTTTGGCCGCAGTCAAATCCGCCCGGACATCCAGAATCGGCACATCGGATCGGTTCTGCATATGGGACAAGAACTGATCCAGGCGTTTTTGCGGGGCATGTCTGGATTGAATGTAATCCGGCAGATATTCCGGATAAATGGTTTGTTTGTCCGGGGCGACCATGAAAAAATAACGAATGCCCTGGCGATTCAGCCAGTTGGATTTGCCCTGAAGGGAAATCCGCCATCTTTCCAGTTCTGCCTGCTTCAGGGCGGCTTTTCCGAGAACATCATCCATGGAAGACTCACCCGTATAATAGAGCCATCCGTCCTTTCCCGGAAGCATCCAGTCAACGGGAGATTTTTGAAAGGCCAGAATTTTGATGCCGCTGTTGACAAGGGTAAAAAGGTCACGAAAGCCCAGATGATCCGCAAAGAATGTTTCAAACGATTTTGGAAATGCATCAATGCTTTCCAATCCAAAAGCAGGAAATTCGGCCAGCTTTCTTTTTTCAAGGGCGGAGACCGTTTCAGACGGCAGGATGATCATGCCGAAAAGCGGGATATAAATGGTGAAACAGAACACCAGGATATACGCGTAATACAACCGGCATCCGCGAAGGTCACAGAATTTCATGATGATCCGTGATATATCCGGGAAACGACAGCACCTGCGTGTCGAATTGTTGCCAGGAATGTCGGCTGAACACGATCTGACAGGCATTCTGAACCAGTGCCCATACCCCGTCAGGATTTTGATGGATATAAACCAGGGCGTTGACATAGGCCATGATGCTGTCAAACGGTTCAATGGCAAAGCCGGTATGACCTGTTTGGATCAGTTCGCCGATACCCCCCACGCTGGAGGCCACAACCGGCAGTTGCAGGGAAATGGCGTCCAGAAGAATGGTCGGTATGCCATCCCACTGGGATGTATATAAAAACACATCAAACGTCTCCATGGGCAGCGATGACAGCCCGTCAAACAAACCATAATATGTGGCATTTTCACAACCGGCCAGTTTGTCGGAATAGACATCCCGGTTCAGAACCGATGCGCCGTAAATATGGAAATGAAACGGAAAGTTTTTGCAGGCGTGTATGATTTCAATCAGTATGTCCGGGCGTTTCTGATGGTCAATCCGTCCTGCCCAGAGAATATTCAGCCTCTGTTTCCGGCGCCTGCCGATTTCTTTTTGCAGTGGAGAAAAATTTGCCGGCTGGTAATGCAGATGAAGCTTGTCGCGATCAAGAGCATAGAGCTGCACCAGCTTTTCCAGAAACGTGGCATTATCAACCGATACGGCTGTCAAGCGGTCAAAGAGCCGGGGAAGATATTCCGTGGCATAACCAATTGCCCTGCCTTCCGGGGTAAAGTCCGAGCAGAAAACACTCATATACAGCCTGGACCCATGACTCAGGGCAAGGCCAAAGCGGACAAACACGTCATACCCCAGCCTGGAATTGACATTGTGAATGACTCCGGGAGATGATTGCAGAAGAAGCCGGACCAGAAGGATTTCCTGGTCATCGGCATGTAACTGACAGGCGGCTTTTCCAAATTCGATGAATGATGCCTGATCCGGCAGCTTTGAGGCCCACGGTGAATCGGCGTTGGCTGTGGCAATGACCGCTACACGCGGATTGGCACCGGTATGGAAAATCGCTTCCACATAATGGATTGCCGCCAGGTCAGCCCCACCCCGGTCAAGCCAGGGTACCAGCAGGATATGGGTGACATGATCCCCCAGTTGACCGGAAAGTGATGCATATATTTCTGCCACCGGGTTGATGTTTTCAGGTGTAACCGTCATTTCTGCGCCAATATCCGGAAACAGGAGCGGTTCAATTTCATGGATGGCCTGCCACTCCCGTATCAACCATCGGGGCAATTTTTCGATTCTGTCGGGCTCATTCTCCACCGGAGGTAACGAATTCGGTGATGGCGGGGTATCGTGTTCCGGCGGCGGTTTGAAACCATTTTCAGTGGGGCAAATCAACTCCTGGCAGGCGGTTCTGATCTGGCAGGCGAATCGATACAATCGGGGATGCCGGGTGACGATCGGCTTCAGTATTGTTTTTATCAGAAATCCCGTCTGCGTGAATATATCCTGATTCCGGTTCATGGCCACAAAATTTTGTTATAAATTTTTTCAGGTTTGATTTCTGACAGATTATGACAATCAATACACGCTTTCAATGGTTCATTTGACCAAAATTTGTCGATAAACGCTTTATACAGGGGGCCATTCCATATATCGGATACGGTTTGGCCTGTCACATTCCCCAATGGCTGGTAAATGTAGCAGCATGGTGTAATATCCCCGTTGGGCGAGACATAGATGCGTTCAAACAGGGAGCTGCAATATTTGACCGGTTCGTTTTTGGGAATAATCGTGTTTTTGATAATCATGAGATTTTTTTCCAGCAGATTTCCATAGTACTGTCTCATCTTTATCAATTTTCTGTAATTATGGAATAATAAATACCAGTCCTGAAACCGGTTTAACCTGTTGTTCAGGTTTTTAATAATGGCCTTGCTGATGGTGTCCGCCAGAATGCCGATCTCTTCCATGTCAACATCAATGTCAACCGCACGATCATGATCCAGATTCTCCAGATAATCATCCGGGAAGCGCTTCACGATCATGGTATC
>JBFXFK010000156.1:0-1401 GCA_050179135.1 Desulfatirhabdiaceae bacterium
GCTATATCCGCTTCATAAACGCTTCCGAGAGCTGCTCTGCAAATAACCCTGTTTTGCGATCAAGCCTTTCCTTTTTTGTATTACTGCATAGTCATATTGAAAACTGGTTTACCGAATATTTACAATAAAGAAGCGCCTGACCCAATGATACATGATTGATCAATAACCATTATGAGAAGGAGGACTTGGATGAAACGAGTGGTTCTTTTTTTGTTGACCAACATTGCAGTGATGCTGGTGCTGTCGATCAGTGCCCGTATTCTGGGTATTGACCGCTTTTTGACCAGCAATGGATTGAACATGGGCATGTTGCTGGCATTTGCCGCCCTGATCGGATTCGGTGGGTCCTTCATTTCGCTGATGATGTCCAAAACCATGGCGAAATGGAGCACCGGCGCGCAGGTTATCGAGCGGCCGGGCAACCAGGATGAAGCCTGGCTCGTGGACACCGTGGGACGATTGGCAGCCAAAGCCGGATTGCCGATGCCTGAGGTCGCCATCTACGAAGGCGCTCCCAATGCCTTTGCCACCGGCCCCAGCAGGTCCAGTTCGCTGGTGGCCGTCTCGACCGGATTACTGCAAAGCATGAATCGAAAACAGGTGGAAGCCGTTTTGGCACACGAGGTCGCCCACATCGAAAACGGCGACATGGTGACCCTGACGTTGATCCAGGGGGTGGTCAACACCTTTGTGATCTTCCTGTCGCGCGCCGTTGCCTATGCGGTGGACAGCTTTCTGCGCAAGGGCGACGAAGAATCGAGCGGCCCGGGTATCGGTTATTGGATCAGCAGCATTGTCTTTGAAATCCTGTTCGGTGTATTGGCCAGCATTGTGGTCATGTACTTTTCACGCCAGCGCGAATTCCGGGCGGACGCGGGCGCGGCCGCGCTGATGGGCGATAGGCGTCCGATGATCGATGCCCTGCACGCGCTGGGTAATCTTCAAGCCGGCCAATTGCCCAAGGAAATGGCCGCCAGCGGGATTGCAGGTGGCGGTATGATGGCGCTGTTCAGCAGCCACCCGCCCCTTGAATCGCGGATTGCGGCGCTGCAAACGGCAAGCTGAGACTTTCCGCCGGACAAGCATTCAACAGGCACCCGTTTAACTGACAAAGCCCCGCGTTAAAACGCGGGGCTTTGCTATTACACATCCATATTTTCAGCCAAGTACACCGATGTCAATGGCACGATATTGGCTGTCTGAGAGGCCTCATCATAGACAATCAATACTTCTTTCCGCTTCAACTGACGCATGACCATTCTGACATTCTCTTCCAGGCTGACATCCGTGTATCCGGTATCCGTGCCAGCCCTGGTCACAAATTCCTCGATCAGCCCCTGTAAAGCAGCCTGGCTCAGCCTGTCATGGGGGATGATTACCCCGTTGTTCTGATTTGACATG
>JBFXFK010000156.1:1501-11724 GCA_050179135.1 Desulfatirhabdiaceae bacterium
CCCGAATTGCTTGGGGACCACCCAAAAAGGTCCGCTCCATTCCATGGCCCGGGATTATACACCAGAACCGATTTTATTTGAATGAGGGATTAAGTTGATATGTATTTGCATGATTTCGTTTTGATGTTTATTTTATACAATTGATGCAAGGAATCGAAGAAAAGGTTTATGACAATTTTTCTCTTGCCAAAAAACAAAAAAAGGAGATCCAGTGTGAAAAAGTTGGTATTTTCATTAATCGGGCTTTTTTTAGGACCATTCCTGTTTTTCGGATGGACATCAGCCCAAGATACACCATTTCATTTGAATGGCCATACCTGGGTCAACCAACAGGCTTTTATAGACAGCGGCGCCCGCTGCAGTACCCGCACCATTGATGAAATTGAACAGCAGGAGATTGAATCGATTTTTCAAAAATTTCTGGCAGGCCGCCGTGTAACAGAACGGGCAACGGGTTCAGTGGTTATCCCGGTTTATTTCCACGTCATCAACAATGGCAGCGATATTGCCAATGGAGATGTTCCGGAAAGCCAGATTCAGGAACAGATTGATGTGCTCAATATGTCCTATGGCGGATTTACGGGGGGCGCCGCCACGCCGTTTGTATTTCAGCTTGTATCGGTAGATCGAACCACGAATTCGGCGTGGTATACCATGACCCCGGGCTCTGCTGCGGAAGCGCAGGCAAAAAATGCGCTGCACAAAGGGGGGGCGGAAAGTCTGAATCTCTATACGGCAAATATCGGCAACGGTCTTCTGGGATGGTCCACCTTTCCGTGGGATTATGCCGGAAATCCGACCAGTGATGGGGTTGTTGTTTTATTTTCATCGTTGCCGGGCGGTGAAGCCATTCCTTTTAATGAAGGCGACACGGGAACACATGAGATCGGTCACTGGCTGGGTTTGTATCACACATTTCAGGGGCGCTGTTTAGACAGGGATATGGTCAGTGATACGCCTGCAGAACGGAGCGCGGCATCCGGATGTCCGGAGGGGCGAAATACCTGCAAATTAAAAACCGGCCAGGATCCAATTTACAATTTTATGGATTACGCCGATGATCCCTGCATGATTGAATTTACAGCAGGTCAGGCGGCCCGGATGGATACAGTGCATCAACAGTATCGAACGTCCTTTTAGCCGGTGATACGCCAACTGCTCATACATTGCGCCTGGATTCGTTACAGGCACGAAAATGCGGGTCACATCTTTTCACCTGAAACGGGTGCAAATCAATGCCGCCAACAGGGTTGATTTACACCCGTTATATCCAACAGGTTCTTTATTTCCTGCTCCGAATCAGGTCTTCGATCATGGACTCGTCCGTGAGCGTGGATGTGTCTCCCAGGTTTGTGACATCACCCGCAGCAATTTTGGTCAGGATTCTGCGTACGATTTTGCCGGATCGTGTCTTGGGAAGCGCTTCGGCAAATTGAATCTTGTCCGGGGTTGCAATGGGGCCGACAATGCTTCTGACCTGCTGTTTGAGAGCAATGATCAGATCATCGCTTTTTTTTGCATCCGCCTTCAGTGTCACAAAGGCATAGATGCCCTGTCCCTTGGTTTCGTGCGGCATCCCCACAACAGCCGCTTCTGCGACAGAACCATGGGATACGAGCACACTTTCCAGTTCCGCGGTACCCAACCGGTGTCCGGATACATTGATGACGTCATCGATTCTTCCCATGATCCAGAAATAGCCGTCCGCATCGGTTTTTGCCCCGTCTCCCGTGGTATACACTCCGGGAAACTGGGAAAAGTATGTTTTTTGGAAGCGTTCGGAATCACCATACACCCGTCTCATCAATCCGGGCCATGGTTTTTTGATCACCAGCCATCCGCCTTCATCAAGTGTCGTGTGATCCAGATTGCTCCGGATGATTTCCGGTTGAATTCCGAAAAAGGGCAACGTGGCAGAGCCGGGTTTGCAGGGTGTGGCTCCGGGAAGCGGGCTGATCACAATGCCGCCGGTTTCGGTCTGCCACCATGTGTCCACGATGGGGCATCTTCCCTGACCAATTGTGTCGCGGTACCACATCCAGACTTTGGGATTGATGGGTTCTCCGACCGTGCCCAGCAACCGGAGTGAACGCAAATCGTGTTTTGCGGGCCAGTCATTGCCTTCTTTCATGAGGGCTCTGAGGGCTGTTGGCGCCGTATAGAAAATGCTCACCCGATGGTTCTCGATGATGTCCCAGAACCGGTCCGGGCGGGGATGGTTCGGGACGCCTTCAAACAGCAGGCTTGTGGCGCCATTGGCAAGGGGACCATAAACGATATAGCTGTGGCCGGTTATCCAGCCGATATCCGCCGTACACCAGTGTGTGTCTTCCTCCCGGATATCAAAAATCCATTTGAAGGTCTGCATGACATAAACCAGGTAACCGGCTGTTGTATGAAGCACCCCCTTGGGCTTTCCCGTACTCCCACTGGTGTACAGAATGAAGAGCGGATCTTCTGCATCCATGATTTCCGGAGCGCAGTCATTGGCAATATCCGCCGCCCCGATTTCCCTGTCCCACCAGAAATCCCGCCCGTCACACATGGGGGATTCCATATCCAGCCTGCGAACGACAATGACATCGGTGATGCCGGGGCATGAGGCCAGCGCGAGGTCGGCCTGTTCCTTGCTTCTGACAACCTTGCCCCCCCGGGTGTAACCGTTGGCGCAGATCAGAATGCGGGAATCACAGTCCAGTATCCGGTCCGTGAGTGATTGTGCACTGAACCCACCAAAAACCACGGAATGAATGGCGCCAATTCGGGCGCATGCCAACATTGCAATGGGTAGTTCCACAATCATGGGCAAATAGATGCTCACCCGGTCGCCTTTTTGAACGCCGTGCTTTTTCAGCACATTGGCAAAACGGCAAACCTCCCGGTGAAGCTGCTGATAGGTGATTATTTTTTTCTCGCCGGGGTTATCACCTTCCCAGATGAGTGCGGCCTTGTTTTTTCGCGAAGTCAACAGGTGCCGATCCAGGCAGTTGACCGTAAGGTTCAGTTGTCCTCCCACAAACCATTCATGGCTGCCTTCACTGAAATCCGACACCAGGACCCTGTCCCATTTCCGGAACCAGTCCAGTTCTTCGGCCATTTGGGACCAGAATGCCTCGGGATTGTCTATCGATCGCTGATACATGGCCTTGTATTCATCCAGACTTCTGATTCTGGCGTTTTTCCGGAATTCCTCCGGAGGGGGAAAAATCCGGTCTTCGTGCATGACCGATGTGATGGTTTTCCGGTTGGGAACATCCTCGATCACAAGGGTCAGGCGATTCTTCCCCTCTCTGCGTTCATACGTGATGACATCCACCAGCATTCGAACGAGGCGCAGTCCCAGTTCAATGTCTTCAATGTCATCGAGCGAAATTCTTCCGATCGGCCGATCGGGTATGGCGGTGGGATTGAATTCCTTTCCATCATCCTCCAGCCTAATGGTCAATTTCCGGTCAACAAGGGAAAAACCGATATCAATGAGGTGTTCCTGCCCGTCATCATGGGCATGGGAAACGATGTTGATGAAAAGTTCTTCAATCGCAAGATTTGCGCCATAAACCAGGCTTTTGCTCAGTCCATGCTGTTTGCCAAAGGCATCCATCGTCTCGCCCAGTTGTTTGATTTCGCTGACCTGATTACGCAATTGCAGACTATACTCGTTTGGCACGTTCCACCTCCCCGGATATTCTTTTTCGTCAAAATACTTGGCCTTTTCACCTCCGGGCCTGTCTGAATATTTTGGAGCAGGCCCGATGAGACGGTTGGGATTGTAATACCGGCGTTTCAATATGTAATATTCATATCATGGGTATCACATGAACAACAGAAAAAATAAAGAAACCAGGAGAAAGTCAAAACATTTAAATCGGATCGGCTGAACCACAGAAAAACAGATTGACCCTTGAAATACGATCTGGCACGATTCAAAATATGTATTTACAGCACACGTGTCCCTGTCCGGGACCTTCTGAAAGGATATCCCATCATCGATAAAAACGGCCGGGTCCGCTATATCTTTCAAGATAAAGATTTTGGGTGCGTTATCGTCGGGTAAAAGCTATATATTCACTAAGGGCATTCGATGATGGATATCCCTGCCAACACAGATATCCTCAGCCTGTCGGATTCGATAAACTCCATTCCATCACCCTGAAACCACACAGAGTTTCAGATTTGAGAGGTAGTGTCATGAATCAACTGAGCAAATCCCAAAAAAGCAGACTGGCCATTCGGGCCTTCAAAACCATAGCAGACGCCCTGGCGCTGCGGGGGTATTACAAACCCTCTGGAAAATCCGGAAAAACTCTGGAGAACGCACTGCGTACCCTGAGTCCGGAAATTTACGGAACCATGAATGATGCCCGCAGCATCGAGCTGAAAGGCCTGGAATATGTTCTGGACCGGCTTCCCAGAGGAATCGAGTCCTGTACCCGAATTGTATTGACGGCCAAGGAGGAGTTTGATCATACGGCATTTGAAATGATATTGCCGGCCAAACGCCGTCGGATATCCTACCGGGTCAGTGATGAAGAAATGTGTTTTGTCATCACCACCGGGCTGAGTGAAATCTATGATGTACTGACGCACATCACGTTTTTGAATATCGAAGCCCGGAAAATATATGCCCAGATGACGGATGAAGCCGGTGAAACCTCAATCAACTGGAAGGAGCTGGAGCGGAATGTGGCAAAGGGCGATTCGCTCAGTGACCGGGAACTGGATCAGGCCATATGGAGTTTGAGTATCCTGTTGGGCCGAACCTATCATGAAACCCGTGACACCTTTGAATGCCTAAACGAAATGCAACGGGTAAACAACAGCAACAACGGCCTGTTCAACATCATTTATCAGTTGGGCAAACGGGTTGAGAAGGAAGAATCATCCCGGGATCATCATCTGCTGATTTATTTTACACCGTCGCTTCAGGACATGATCGGATACCACGCCTACAGCCCCCTGTGGGCGTCTCATATCCGGGACACCCTTGAAAAACTGAATTTGACAGGAAGACCGGTGCATATCATCAGTTCCAATATGCACAGTGTGGTCAACATTCTGTATGGGTATGCAGCCATATGCGATCAAAGCGATGAAAGGCCTGAAGGGGATCTGTACCGGTTTCTGATCGGGCTCCGGGGACAGGGTGACAGAATACGAATCTATGCCGCACAACATGGCTTTCACGATGTTCCGGATACATCCGGCATGCTGATTCACTGCCAGATCATCGATATGGCCATGCTGGGTGATGTGGCCTTTCATCCGGATCTTCATATTGACCGGGACCATATCAAAAATTATCAGCCCGTGTTTGTGGTCATGGACTATGCCTTTGGCACCCAGGCGTACGAGGTGATGGACGAGTTGCTGGAGCAGTTGTATCTTTCTTCAAAAAATGGCGCCACACCCGTTCGATCCATTTCCATCATGGGAAAGGCCGGTATACTTCCCGGCAAAAAAGGGGATATCATGCTGGCAACCGCCCATGTCATGGAAGGAACCCCGCACAATTATCTGGTTCATAACGATTTGAAAAAAGAGGATTTTGATGGCTCCATCGATGTATATGTCGGTCCGATTGTGACCGTTCTGGGTACATCGCTGCAAAATCGGGATGTTCTGGAAAAATTTCAGACAACCAGTTGGAAAGCCGTGGGACTGGAAATGGAAGGCGGACACTATCAGCGGGCCATCAGCGGCGCCATCATCCGGGGCCATCTCCCGGACGATATCCGGCTGCGGTATGCCTATTACGCATCTGACAATCCCCTGGTCAGCGGGCAGACATTATCTTCCGGAAGCATGGGGGACGAAGGGATCAAGCCGACCTATATGATTACCAAAGTCATTATGGAAAAAATCAGCAACCAGTGACGGGAAAAAGGGCTGGAGACTGAAGGGTCTGCATACAGCATTCAGCAAAGCAGCCGTCGGACGGTCTGGCGGCATCTCACTACTCAATACTCATATCTCAGTACTGACGGTATTTTTCCGATAAATGAAATATCGGCCCGGCTTGACACCGGCGGGGCAGGGCAGCGGGAAAAAAAGGGTTTCTGCCAGGGCGATATTGGAAACGATGATCCCCCCGGTGGCTATCAGGGGGTGTAACAACGGACCAATTTTTTCAGCAAACGGTCTGTAGGCTTTTGTATCGCTGGTTCCCAGATCCATATGGACCAGGGCTGCACGTGATGGGAGCTGATTCTTGGCGGAAATGAGGGTTTCCAGGACATTTCCCAAAATCAGGAATTGATTGGGCGGAAGCGAGCAGGCGTGGGCCCGGACATCCCGTTCAAAGACATAAATATCCCGTTGAGGCAACAGCTCCCGCAAGTGATCGTATGTACGTCCGTTGCCCAGTCCCAACTCCAGAACCACGCCCGGCAAGCCGGCAATGGTCTGCGCGGCCCAGTTCAGACAGTCCCGCTGGGCCTGCATGCGTCGAATGAAACTATCGAGTCTGCTCATTGACAACGATTCCTGATGATTGGATGAATGATCGTATTCATACCGGATGAGTTTAAAACATTGGCGGGAAAGGCGGATTTGACGGTTGATACGTCCATTGAAACATCTGAAATCATGCTACATGATATGGCTTCCGACCGATAACACACCCAAAATCTTTATCTTGAAAGCTTTAACTGGTCGGGGCGAGAGGATTTGAACCTCCGACCCCTTGAACCCCATACAAAAACAGCCGCTTTTCACCGCTTCCCACTACATTCCATTTTTTCAGAAAACACTTGAAATCATTCTTAAATTAGTCTATATTTCTTTTCAAGACATTGCATGGTTTTTCATCCATATAGGCGCTTATCTTGTACCCCATCTTGTACCCCGTTAATGACGATAAGAGGCTAATAATTATGACGCTTACCGATTTACAGGTGCGAAAAATGGCACCAAAACCAGAGCGTTTTGAGGTTTTGGACGCGAATGGACTATATATCCGGGTTATGCCGACCGGAAAAAAATCATGGATATTCCGTTATAATTTTGAAGGAAATCCGCGACGGTTGACACTGGGAGCCTATCCAGCGGTGACACTGGCAGAGGCAAGGGAAAAACACGCCTTAGCATCACAAAACATCGTAAAAGGAATTGATCCGGGTGTCAAGAAACAAGAAGAAAAAGCCAAACGAAAGGCCGCACCGACTTTTCAAGACATTCTTGATGAATTTTGGGAAATCGAATTGCATGTCAAAAAATCAGGTCTTCAGACTAAAAAATTACTGGAAAAAAATGCTTTGCCTGTCTGGAACAAAAAAAAAGTTGCAGACATTAAAAGGCGTGACATTGTGCTTTTGCTTGATGGAATCCGGGCGCGGGCGCCGATTGTTGGGAACCGGGTTCATGGCGCCTTGAGCCGCCTTTTCAACTTTGCAGCCGAGCGCGGTGTTATTGATGATTCACCTTGTACCCGTATCAAAAAAATCAAAGAGATAAGCAGGAAACGTGTTTTATCAGATGATGAAATCAAGATTTTATGGGCCGCATTGGATATTGAAAATATAAAAGTTGACATTTACAGGTTGTCAAAACTGGCACTAAAAATGATCTTGTTGACAGGGCAGAGACCGGGCGAGGTTGCCGGAATGACATGGGCCGAAATTAAAAAAGATTTATGGATACTACCAGCCGACCGCACAAAAAACGGTGAAGAAAATAGAGTCCCATTGAATCCGATGGCGTTAGAAGTAATTGAACATGCGCGCGACTATTCGGGGGATTCGCATTATGTTTTTCGATCTTCCTATAAATCAGATACAGCTATGAACCGCCACTCTTTAAGCCGGGCAATTTCACGCCATTGGTTAGAAATTGGTTTTCAGGAAGCATTCACACCGCATGACTTGAGGCGAACACTTAGAACACGACTTGCAGATTTGGGGGTTACTGATGTTGTTGCAGAGCGAGTCATGGGTCATAAGCTTCAGGGGGTTTTGGAAGTTTACAATCGGTATTCGTATGACACTGAAAAGAGACAGGCGCTTTTACTTTGGGAACAGTGGTTGCATGAAATTTTGGGGTTTTCAAAACCAGTATCCAATATCATTCAATTTGGGGTGCGACGTGGATAAAGTCATGGTAAAGGGGCCGATACACCCCGAACGAACACATTATGAGTGGCAGCTATCCAATGATGAAAGGGTACGTCTGAGAGAAATTTTAAGCGGTTTTGATACTTACTGTGTCAATGAGTTCATTTCCCATTTTCAACACTTATGCCAAAGTATTTTGACTTGTTCAGAGATGGAAGGTTTTTATAGGCGCCCAAGAAAAGAGGACAAAAAAAAGAAGCTTTTGACAGCAATAAAAGATTTAGAGAAAGCCCGAGCCATTGCGAAAAGGATAAAAAAAAGGGCTTATTTCTCCGTTTTTGCCATATGGTTTAGCAGAACCTCAAGATTTTGATTGGGGCGAGGCGCTTTGTGATAGCCAAAGTTGTGCATTTGGGATTGACAAGTACACGAGCAGACTGATTAACGTTCTCAAAAAATCACCCGATTTACTATCAAAAAATGGAAGCCCTGGGACAATAGCGAAAGAATTTGGTACAGAGCTATGCGATGCATATATGGAGCATATTGGACGACCCACAACTACAAACTCCAAAAGATCGAACAAAGGCCAGTTTTATCATTTAGTTGAATACGCCTTTGAAATAGTTGGATTGCCGAGTGAAGATGTTGCAAAAGTAGTTATCGCAGCCTGCCCTAAAAGGGGATGGAACCCCCCAAAAAAGGAATAGTTCCGTCATATAATCAAAGCATTTCATCCTTATATAATGCCTGTCAGAGTTAATCACTTTGATGGGCATTTTTATTTTTAAGGGGGATTTATGCAAAAAAGGATTATCAGAAAACCCGAACTTTTTTTAAAGATTGGCCTTTCAGACGCTACGATTTGGAGAATGGAGAGGGCCGGACGTTTTCCGCAGCGGATTCAACTGGGCGGAAATTCGGTTGGATGGTTTGATGACGAAATAGAATTATGGCTTTCAGAAAAAGCAGCAGATCGGGTTGAAAGGCGGATGACTGATGAACGGGGCCGCTGAATGGACAACGGAACGACTCCGCGAAATGGGCCAAAAGGCAGAGCAAGCCGAACGTGAAAAGTACTGCCCAAACAGTGACGATGAAATTGACGATGATCCCGAATTGTGGCCGAGACTGTCACCGGACGCAATCCATAAGGGGTTGATCGGGGATTTTATCACAGCAGCCACCAGATACAGCGAGGCAGATGCAGCCGCGATTCTTGGAACCTTTCTAACCCGGTTATCGGTTGAGATTGGCCGGTCTCCGTTCATGATGATCGGGGACGGAAAACAGCACGTCAATCTTTTGGCCGCTATCGCAGGGCCTACAGGGGCAGGCAGAAAAGGCACATCTGCAAAGCCGGTTGAACGTGTTTTCCAGTCATTGGCGGACACATACCAGCACGAACCACACCGGGGCCGTTATCCAGTGGTGAGGGGTTGATTGATGCGGTTAAAGATCAGGTTTTATCTTGGGTGGTGGATAAAAAAAGCAAGGTTGGTGAATGGGTGATCGTTCATCCGGGGGTTGATGATAAGCGTTTATTTGTCTTGACAGAGGAATTAGCGAGCGCGCTGCAAGCAATGGCGCGCGAGGGTAACACGCTATCAAGTATCGTTCGGCAGGTGTTTGACACTGGCAATCTTGAGCCGCTTACAAAGTCAGTTAAGATCAAGGCAACAGGCGCGCACATTGGGATTGTTGGGCATGTCACCACATATGAATTGAATGGACTGTTACAGGATGGCGAAATTCACAACGGGTTAATCAATCGGTTTTTGTGGTTTTGTGCCAGACGTCAAAAAGTCTGCCCATTCCCGAAACCAATAACTGACAGTGACATTCAAAACTTTCAGTCAGGAATAAAGGAAATCGTGAATTTTGCAAGCAAGACAAAGGAAATCACCTTTTCAAAATCATCCGCAGATCAATGGATGAACATCTATCCTGTCTTGTCAGAATCCCGTGGTGGATACCTGGGGGCCGTTCTGGAAAGAGCGCCAGCGTTAGTGTTACGCCTTGCAATGATTCACAGTTTGATTGATTGCCGGTGTTGATTACAATGATATCCTGATAAGATTTTGAAGTGGTATTTTGCCTGAATGTTGCATGATTTCAGTTAATTTTATCAGAAGGATATTTCTGTTTGGAGCTATTTCCACCTGACTATACTGA
>JBFXFK010000157.1:0-11647 GCA_050179135.1 Desulfatirhabdiaceae bacterium
GAAATGGGGAAGATGGATCGATGCGGAATGGGACAGGGGAAATTGAGATTTTTATCCGGTCAACAACGACAGGGCCGGGGGGTGGGCGGGTATTCTGGCATATCTGACATCAACAGGAGAAAACGAAACTTCAACACACTCGGAGAGTGTGTTGAAGAAAATCGCAGTTCATGTGCGGCTAAGGGTGGCCATAGCGGTCAAAAACATCAAACGATCTGAATCGGTTGTCAACAGATGCCCGAAAAATCAGACAATAGGGCATCAGGGAGCTTTGACAATTTTTCCGGATTTGATGCAGTTTGTACAGACCACGGCTTTTTTAACCCGACCGTTGCTGAGGATTCTGACCCGCTGAAGATTCAGATTGAAGCGTCTTTTGGTAACATTGTGGGCATGACTGACATTGCATCCGGTCATCGGTTTTTTGCCACAGATTTCGCATAGTTGAGACATTTTATCTTCCTTTCAAAAATTATGGGGCCATCCGCCCAAATATTCAGATACATGGACTTCAGGATAATGGCTTTGTATATGTTATCATCAGGTATTTCCAAAACCTTGGCAATTTAACCCAATTTGAATATGGTGTAAAGAAATTTGTATCAGGCCAATTCATTTCCGATCTGTTCCAGGCGTTTCAGGCTGTTGGCATTGTACACCTGGCCGGAATAGTCTTTGGGCAGGATCTGCTTTAACAGCCCGGCCAGAACCCGGCCCGGCCCCACCTCGACAAACGCATACACCCTGTCATCGATCAACTGTTTCATGGATGGAAACCACCGGACCGGGCTGCAGAGCTGCCGGATCATAACGGATTGAATATGGGATGCGGTTTTTCCAAAATCTCCCGTGACATTCAGCACGATATCATGTCGGGGGTCGGAAAAAACGGTCTCTTGCAGTACCTCGGCGAAATCGGGTTCTGCATCTTTTATCAGCTCGCTGTGCCACGCGCCGCTGACCTTGAGTGGAACGGCTCTGGCCCCGGACTGGGCCGCAAGGGATGAAACCGCCGTGACGGCATCGGGAGAACCGGTAATGACGATCTGAAGTTCGGTGTTATGATTGGCAACAGAGACAATTCCGCCCTGCTGTCGGACACTGTCAACCATCCCCTGAACCTCGGTGATGGAAAGTCCCACAATCGCATGCATCGCACCCCGATTTTTTGTCGCTTCCCGATGCATGAACCCGCCCCGGCGGTAAACCAGACGCATGCAGTCGGATGCCGACAGCACACCGGCTGATGTCAGGGCGCTGTATTCTCCCAGACTGTGCCCGGCAGAAACATGGGCAGTTATGCCATGCTGATGAAGAATATCCAGACATGCCAGATTGACGGCTGTAAGGGCCGGCTGCAGATGCACGGTTTCGGTCAGGGTTTCGATCGGACCGTCAAAGCACATCCGGGTAATGTGCAGATGGGTGATATCATCCGCCATCTCAAAAATTTCTCTGACAGATGAAAAGGCGTCATATAATTCTTTTCCCATGCCGACACTCTGGGAGCCCTGGCCCGGGAAAAGCAATGCAATTTTTTTGGGGGGAGGTGTCATAGATTCCATATTTTCTCCATTATTCCGCATCCAGGTTAAACAGTTTTCGGGTTACATCCAGATGAAGTGACCGGTTTCCCATACACCCGTTCCGTTTGAGATAGGTGGTGGGGGCATGCAGAATTTTATTGATCATGGCCTGGGTCATCCGCTGCAGGGCGCGGGCATCCTCTTCGGTCAGATTCTGGAGGGATGACAGGGTTTTTCTCATTTCGGTTTCGGCGATATTTTCCAGTTGATGATGAAGCGCCACAATGGTTGGCACCACATCCAGGCTTTCAATCCAGTTTCGAAACTGGATGACGGCTTCGTCGATGATGCGATCCGCTTTGAGGGCCTCCTTCTGGCGATCCTGGATATTGTCGTCCACAACCCCTTTCAGGTCATCAATATCATAGACATAGGCATTGGAAAGATTGTTGATGGCAGGATCGATGTCCCTTGGAACCGCGATATCGATGAAAAAGATGGGGCGGTTCCGTCTGAGTTTCATGGCGGATTTGACCTGATCCCGGGTGATGACCAGATCGGGCGCACCGGTCGAGCTGATGACGATATCGGTTTGAATCAGATAATCCGGAATTTCGGGCAGTGTCAGAGCTTTGCCATGAAACCGTTCGGCCAGTTCGACACCCCGTTTCAGGGTCCGGTTGGCGACCCGGATCTCTCCACATCGATTTCGAATCAGATGTTCAACCGCCAGCTCGGCCATTTCGCCGGCTCCGATCAGCAGAACCGGTTTTCCTTCCAGTGATCCGAATATTTTTTTTGCCAGTTCAATAGCGGCGTAAGAAATGGAAACCGCATGATCCCCGATTCCGGTTTCGGTTCGAACCCGTTTGGCAATGGAAAAGGTTTTATGCATCAACCGGTTCAGTATCACACCGGAAGTCTTTTTCTGCGTGGCGGTCAGATAGGCGTCCTTGATCTGCCCCAGAATCTGGGGTTCGCCAACCACCATGGAATCCAGACTTGCAGCAACCCGGAACATATGCCGGATGGCATCATCACCGATATGCTGATACAAAGACTGATCAAAATCCGCAACCGGAATGTTTTTCAGAACAGCCAGCCGCTCTTTGGCTGCATGGATGGCCAATTGGCTGGATTGCGTGGTAAACAACAGTTCGACCCGGTTACAGGTGGAAAGCAGAACCAGCTCCTCGATCGTGTCGATACACCTGAACTGCTCAAGCGCATCTTCTGCCTGAACCGATGAAAATGCCAGGCACTCCCGCAGGGAAATATCAGCGGTTTTATGATTCAATCCCAGAACAACAATATCAAACATAGGTGATTTCAATCAGCAGATCAGGTTAACAGATTGTTCGTCAAAAGGACCCGAAGGACATAACGACGCACAGGATGGATGGGCAGGCCGGTTCATAACTGCGTAAACCCGCCATGATGTCCTTTTAACAGAAAATTGACGCCCAAAAAGGTAAACAGAATGACGGCAAAACCAATGATGGCCATGACAGCCGATTTTCTTCCACGCCATCCAACAGTCAGGCGCCCGTGAATCAGGGCCGCATAGATTAACCAGGTGATGGCGGACCAGATTTCCTTGGGGTCCCAACTGAGAAATTTTCCCCAGATCACTTTGGCATATACAAATCCGGTAACCAGGCCAATGCTTAGCAGCGTAAATCCGGCAACGATACAGACATAGCCGGATGCATCCAGTTTGTCCAATGATGGCAGACGGTTGAAAAAAAAGCCGCGCCGTTTTTTTTTGATGGCATCCTCCTGAATCAGATAGAGAATGCCGATGATGCAGGCCAGAGCAAAAAATGCCTCGCCGGAAAATATCGCCAGAACATGAAAAAACAGCCAGAAGCTTTTGTAAATATTCAGATCCTGGACCGAAACCGCCGGCGTGTAGGATGCAATCAACATGCAGACCGCACACAGGGGCGCTGTAAACGCGCCCAGAATGCTCATCTGGTACCGGTGCTGAAACCCCAGCAATATTCCGCACAACACCCATGCAATAACCGACAGGGTTTCATGCAGGTTGGTCACCGGCATATGGCTGTTTTTGATCCAGGCAAACACCAGCAAACCGGTATGAAGACAGAACGTCGCCAGAAGAATATAAAAACCACCCTGAAGAAAGCCTTTTTTCTGCAGAAACAGATGCAGCAGATAACATGCGGCGCTAATAATATAGAGAGTGGTAATACCTGTCAGGACAATTTCCATTCAGTTGCCTTTAGCGTGAAAATGCAAAAAACGTTTTGGGTTTTGAGTGTTGAGTTTTGGGTTAAAAGCGATACATGTCATTTTTCATATGTTGGGGTGAACATCCCGGAACGATTCATGAACATTTTACGTGAAAATACATCGTCAGAAAAAAGCGAATATCGAATATCGAACAAGGAATGTCGAAGTGTGAAGTTTTCGGCTGCCCCGCGGACCGCTGCATGCCGCATTCATCCTTCTGCGGTTTCTTGTTCGATATTCTGCTGTTCGCTGTTTATTTTCTTTCATGGGGGTGATTAGACCGATCATGATCGTTTGGTGTAAAAATACATTCAATATTGAGAAGCCGCCTGACCGTCATATGGCTGCTCTGCCTGAATGCTGGTTGCCGCACCTTCAGTCTTCAGCCTTCGGACTTCATCCTCCAATCAATTCTTCAAACACAAACCCATCTCCCAGAATTTCCGCAAGCAGGCGGTTGATCGCCAACCGGTCGTTTTTGCGAATCATGTCCAGAAGTCCCTGACTGATCAGGGTTTCAAACAAACCCTTGTGGGCTTCCGGCTGGTGCGCCTTGCTGAGCAGCCGGGTTCGAATGGCGCCCATCAGGGTCAGAAAAATCCCATATTCGGGGCCAAACCGGTCTTCCAGTTCCCGGCGGAGGTGTTTGGCAAACGCCGGACTTTTGCCGGATGTGGATATGGCAACAATCAGATCGCCCCTGCGAATGATGGAAGGCAAAATAAAATCGCAAAGTTCGGGGCAATCTGCAATGTTGCACAGGGTTTTGTACTGATGACAGTCTGCATAAATCTGACGGTTGAGGGCCTGGTTATCCGTGGCGCCGATGACCAGAAAAGCATTTTCGACATCGTATCCGGCATAATTTCTCTGAATCAGTGTGATTTTTCCTGCGTTCGAGAGGCTGTGGAGGACATCGGTGCATTTCGGGCTGATCACGGTGACGACAGCCCCGCATTCCAGCAGCATGGAAACCTTTCGGGTTCCGACATCACCGCCGCCGACAACCGTACAGGGCATGTTTTCAATTTTCAGGTTGATCGGGTAATATTTCATAGACGCATCAGGTCCTTTGCCAGAATCAGGGGGCCATTATAGGTTTTGCGGCACTCCATTTCAATATCAACGGTATCACATTCCGGATAAAAATGGGTCAATATCAGTTTTTTGACCTGCGCTGCGGATGCAATGGCGCCGGCAAGAGACGGTGTCAGATGCCCTTCCACTTTCATGGCATCGGGAAACGCAGATTCACAGATCAGAATATCGGCCTGATGCGATAATGAAATCAGGTTTTCCGAATAATCCGTATCGCCGGAATAGACCACGGATGTTCCTTTGGACCCAACCACTTTGAATGCAATGCTTTCCGGATTGTGACAGGCTGGAACGGTGCGAACGCAACAGTCATCAAACCGGATGCTGTCCGGCTGATGAACCGACATTTCATGAATATTCAGCATGCCGGAATCCAGTTCAACCCATTTCCCATACAGCGCTTGAAGCGCCTTGTAAAAATGCCGGAAACCTTCACCTGCAACCAGTGTCAGGGGGTGTCTCCGTCGTGTGTGAGCCGGATATTTTGATGCAAACAAAAAAGGCGCCAGATCTGCTGTATGATCGGGATGAAAGTGGCTGATGAAAATATGGGTGACATCCCCCAGGGACAGGCCCGATTCGACCAGCCTGCGTAACGTCCCCGGACCGATGTCAAATATCATCCGGTTACGGGCGACATTCAGAAGTACCGAGCAGGAACTGCGTGATACAGATGGCGCACCGGTTCCGGAGCCCAACACAGTCAGGGAAATGGCATCTGCGCCGATCATCCGTTCCTGGATTTCCTTTCAATTTGATTGATGACCCATCGGGTGATCTGTCTGTCAGACAGGAGTCCGATTTTTTCCTCAATCAGAGTCAGCAAAATTTCGGCTCTGGCCATGCTCTTGTGTCCACCGGCCGACCCATATGCAGAAAAGGCGCGGATTGCCAGATTTCCGGCGTTTTTCAGGAGGCCGTCGTTTCTGAAAATAATCACCAGTTGATCCCCGTAAATGCCGGACACCACACTCCAGGAAATGGAATGGACCCGCATGAAAAAATCCGCAATGATGACACAGATATCCGGATTGCTGACCGAACCCAGATGCACATAAAGCCGGCTGGCGCGAATGCGATAATTTTCCAGGGCATGGCGAAAATATTTTAAAAATTCGAGCGTCAGTTCGGACTGCTCGATTTTGCGGGTCAGATTCATGTTGGCATGTTTGAACAGAAACTGAAATGCACGAATATCATCAATCGATGTGGCCCGCTCAAAATTGCGTGTATCGGTTTTGATGGCCAGATACAGGGCCGTGGCCAGTTTGGAAGACGGCTTTATTCTGGCGGCGCGCAGATACTCGGTCAACATGCTGGCCGTGGCGCCATAATGGGGTCGAATATCGGAAAACGGTGCGCTGATATCGGTCAGGGGGTGATGGTCAATGATCACATGAAACTGGGGAAACTGGGAAAATCCCCGGCTGTGGGATGGCTGGGAATCCACCATGACAAAGCGTGAAAAGGCGTTTCCATCGATGTCATCGGTATGAACCAGTTTTGCACCCAGAAGATGAATCATGGCCAGATTGTCCGGCCGTTGAATGGCGTTGATATGACTCAGGGTAACAGAAGCTGTTTTGCGCCACAACAGCCGTTTAACCGCCATGGCGCTGGCAATGGCATCCGGATCTGCATTGATGACGACAAGAACGCGGTCTTCTGCGGAAAATACATCATAAAACCGGCGAAGATTTTCAAAATGAGAGGATTTCATGGCATTGTCAGGGGTCCCAAAGAAGATAAATCATCACACATTTCCTGAATAACCCGGCTCAACCGGTCCTTGTCGCCTGGCGCAACCCACTCGATTCGAAGTCGCTCCGGCGCGATTCCAAAGGGTGCCAGGGTGTGACGCAGCAGGGTGAATCGCCTGAGGGCTTGAATGTTTCCGGATTGGTAATGGCATTCTCCGGGATGACATCCCATGACCGCAACACCATCCGCACCCCTTCGGAACGCTTCCAGAATCACCCCGGGCTCAAACCGGCCGGCACACATCATCCGGACAATATAAAAATTGGATGGAATGACCATTCTGGATCTGCCCAGGGCATCCGCACATTCATATGCGCACCAGTTACACAGAAAGCCGATAATCCGGGGCTCAAACCGGTTTGTCATCATCGCTCCGGGTTATTTTTTTTCGGCGGTACAATATCGAATTTGCAGGGTTTCCAGTCATGCTGCCCGCAGCATTCAGGCCTGCCCGCTTTTATCCGGGATACCGGTGCGCCATCCGGTTGGGCCTTTCCGGGTGGTTCAGAATATGTTTGGAAATGGCAATGACGGGCAGGCATCCGGTCAACAGAATGGAAAAATTTAACCTCTATGCATCAGACTGTCAACACCGAATACAAAAGTGACGACAACCGGTCTGAAATCGTTCATTTTATTATTACCTGGAGTTTTGCTTGACACCTAATCCGGCTTTCACTATTAATCAGATATATTTTTTCGTTTTCGGATCTCACCAATATCCGGTGCAGATTCCGGCTGAATAACTCCCAAACAGCAACTGTTTTTTGCTCCGGCATGTGGGCCGATATACCTCCTTTTTGATGGATGCAGGAGAAACTTGGTCCATGCCATTACGGATCAGACATTTCAATTAAGAAAGGAGAGCAGCTTATGTATGTCGGCGGTGTCATGCATACCAACCTGGTGACCGTGTCGCCGGAAACATCTCTGGTGGATGCGATGGAACTGATTAAGGAGAAACAGATCGCCCATCTTCTGGTGGTTGATAAAAAAAACAAACTCATCGGGCTGGTAACGGATCGCGATCTGAAACAGAACTGGGCCTCTCCGGCAACCACGCTCAGCACCCATGAACTGAATTATCTCCTGACCCGCGTAACCGTCGACATGATCATGATGAAAAAGATTGTCACGGTTACGCCATCGACCACCATCGAACGGGCGGCGCTCACCATGCAGGAAAACCGGATCGGGGGCCTGCCGGTCATGGACGGGGATCAGTTGGTGGGCATCATTACTACCACGGATGTCATGGGTGTTCTGCTTCAGGCGATCGGTATCGACAAGGAAAGCTTCCGGTTTACGGTTCTGGTTCAGGACCGCGTCGGATTCATTGCAGATGTTTCCCGGATTCTGAAGGATAACCTGATCAATATCCGCAGCATCTTTGCCTGGCCGGATCAGCATTATTCAGGCATTTATCAAATGGTCATGCGGGTGCCGCAGCGGGATGGCCAAAAAGCGGTGACAGCCCTTCGTGATGCGGGTTTCAAGGTGTTGACCGAATATGTGCGGGACATGACGCCGTTTTTGCCGGCATAGGCGATCGGTTGCAGCTACCGGATCCAGGCAAATTATGATCAGGGGTTTTGCCTCCGGGAATGAAAAAGGCTGAAGAATGGAGACTGAAGGGGCTGAGACACCCTGACCTGACGGCTTCCGAAAACCCAGTTCAGACAAAATTCGAATATCGAAATCCGAAATTCGAAACAAATTCAAATGTCGGAAATGACCAAAAAGGATATATCCGTCAATACAATGGTTTGAAATTTTTTGTTTGGGTCATTGTTTCGGATTTCGTGCTTCGAATTTCGAATTTTATGACACAAAAAAAGGTTTCTGTTCAGGCACTATCTTAACATTATCAGGAGGAACAGCATGAAAAAAAGCGTATGGGCAGTTTTGACCTGTTTGGCGGTCCTTATGGTTTGGGGCGTTCAGACGGCTTCGGCGGATGCGGTTGAGGAAATTTTAAAGCGCGGTGAACTCCGCGTTGCGGTTCAAACCCAGGGCCCTCCATTCAGCTTCATGGACAAGGCAGGCGTTAGAACCGGAAGTTCAGTCGAGTTCTGCAAACTGATGGCCGAGGAAATGGGTGTCAAGGTTGTTTTTCTGGATTTTGACTGGGATGGGCTGATTCCGGCGCTGCTTTCCGGCAAGGCCGATGTGCTGGCGGCTGACATGACCGCCAATCTGAAACGGGCACTGAAAGTCCGGTTTACCGAGCCATTTTATTACACCGGATCGGTTATTTTTACCAAAGTTGCGGATACCCGTCAGTCTCTTGAAGATTTCAACAAGGAAAGTGTCACGGTTGCGGTTCTGCTGGGCGCCACCGGAGAGGCTGTGGCCAAACGGTTTCTTCCCAAAGCCAAAATCAAGTCTTATAAAGGTGGCGGCCCCCTGTTGATCAATGCGGTTCTGGATGGGCATGCCGATATCGGACTGAATGACGAATCGGCTGTTACCGGACAAATGGCGGAATTCCCGCCCAATACCATCAAGATTCTCCCGGCGAAACTTTCCAAAGAGCCGCTGGCCTTTGCCGTCAGGCCCGCAGATACCCACCTTGCGGAATGGATCGATCTGTTTTTTAAATGGATTCAAGAAGATGGGCGATATGATCAGAACATCAACTACTGGGTCAAGTCTTTGGACTGGAAAAAAGATCACTGATGCTTGAATCGTTCAATTTCAGGGTAATCTGGGAGTACATGCCGCTTTTTGGGCATGGAATAATGGCCACTGCCTGGATTTCCCTGATATCCATTATCGGCGCCATGCTGATCGGTGTTATCGCCTGCATGGCCCGATTGTCCCATTTCAAGATTTTTGTCGTTCCGGCAGTTGTCTATATTGAGGCCATTCGATCGACCCCGCTTCTGGCCCAGTTGTATTTTTTCTATTTCGGGCTGCCATCCATGGGTATCCGGATGAACGAATATCAGACCGGCATCATGGCCCTTTGTCTCAACAGCGGCGCCTATATCGCCGAAATTCTGCGCGCCGGGGTACAGTCCATTCCATCCGGGCATATCGAGGCCGGTGCGGCATCCGGCCTGAATTATCTTCAGCGGCTGCGGTATATCATCATGCCACAGGCCATTGGAATCACCATTCCCCCACTGTTGGGTCAAGCCATTGTTCTGGTAAAAGACAGTGCGCTGTTATCCCTCATCTCGGTTGTGGAACTGACCCGTGCCGGCCAGTTGATGAATTCCGAACGGTTTATGCCGGCGGAAGGATTTTTTACCACGGCCCTCTGTTATCTGATTCTCTACCACATTTTAAAATCCCTCTCGACCATGTGGCAGAAAAAACTCATCTATCGTCCGGCGGTATAGCGGCATCATCATGTTAGTATATTACTTCAACAATCTGTTGGGAACCCTGCCTTTTTTCATGAAGGGGCTGTGGATGACCATTATGGTATCGGGCATCAGCCTTGTCGCGGGTTCGATTTTGGGGTTTGTTGTCGGAATCGCCCGAAGCAGCCGGATTCCGGTGCTTCGGTATGTCCTGGCGGCGTATATTGATTTTATGCGGGGAACCCCCTTTCTGGTTCAGATATTTATCGTTTTTTTCATTTTTCCGGAATGGGGAATTCAGATGGATGCCTTTACGGCTGCGGTTCTCAGCCTGAGTGTGTATGCCGGGGCCTATGTCAGTGAAATCGTTTCCGGAGGCCTGGATTCCATTCCACCCGGACAGATTGAAGCCGCGGCCTCCTGTGGCCTGAGCTGGTTTCAGCGATTGCGATATGTGATCATGCCCCAGGCCATGAGACCCATTCTGCCACCGCTGGTCGGTCAATATGTGCTTCTGATCAAGGATTCGTCGGTCATTTCGGTTATCGGGCTTACGGATGTCACCCGTGTCGGATGGCTGACGGTTCAGCGCATTCCGGAAGGATTGATGGTGTTCGGTCTGGTCGGAATACTGTATTTTCTGATCTGTTATCCCCTGATCCGCTTATCCAACTGGTTTGAAAACCGGCTGACCATCCAGGAGTTCAAGATATAGCATATGGAACCCTCACGCCTCATGGAACTGTTGTCCCACCGGATTCAACTGGCCCATTTGCCAACCCCAATCCAGTTCATGCCCCGGATATCCGATCTCCTGGGTGTCCGGCTGTATATCAAGCGGGATGATCTGACAGAAAGCATTGCATCCGGAAACAAGATTCGAAAACTGGAATATCTGATGGCGGATGCGCTGAAATCCGGTGCCGACACGGTTGTCAGCTATGGCGGGATTCAGTCCAACCACTGCCGGGCCGTGGCATGGGCCGCAGCAAAACTGGGCCTGTCATGTGTCCTGGCGCTTCGGGGTGACGCACCGGATCACTGGGATGGCAATCTGCTGCTCGATCACCTTCTGGGCGCGGATGTCCGCTTTTTCCCCAAGGCGCTTTTCAATGATCCGGATCAGCTTGATTCGAACATCATGCGGGAAATTCGGAATACGGGAAAGGCGCCGTACAGTATTCCCATCGGTGGCTCCAATGCCACCGGGACACTGGGTTATGTTCATATGGTCGGCGAACTGGCGGATTCCGGTGTCCGGTTTGATCATCTGTATCATGCCCTGGGATCCGGCGGCACCTATGCCGGAATGTGGCTGGGGTGTCAGCTTCATGGCATTGAATCCCGGGTTCATGGCATTGCGGTTTGTGATGATATCGGGTATTTTATGACGGAACTGGCACGCATCCGCCTTGATTTCCAAAAAAAATATCAGATGGATGTGGATTTTTCCGGCGCTGACCAACTGATGGATGACCGGTATGTCGGCATTGGTTATGCCCTGAACACCGGCACCGAACTGAATGAACTGGTCCGGTTTGCGCGGCTGGAAGGTCTGGTTCTGGATCCGGTTTACACGTTAAAGGCATTTTTGGGCATGGTCGATCATATCCGCACCGGAATCATATCAACGGGTCAGAGCGTGCTGTTCATTCATACAGGTGGTCATGCCGGACTTTTTCCCAATCATGCCGA
>JBFXFK010000158.1:0-9673 GCA_050179135.1 Desulfatirhabdiaceae bacterium
GATTTCAGGGCTGAAAGTCACCGATGAACTTCTAAAGATCCTTGGCGGAATACGTTCGGATGGAAACGTTTTACCTCAACCGCTCATGAATGTATCCAGATTTGCCTTGAATGGCGGAGATGTCGCTGTTGTGGAAGTCTATCCGTCGGATCTTCCGCCTGTCCGTTACAAGGGACGTATCTATATCCGCGTAGGCCCACGAAAGGCAATTGCCAGCGAACAGGAAGAACGCGTGCTTTCGGAAAGAAGAGTGGCAGTGGCGCGATCCTTTGATGCCCGCCCGTGTACTGAGGCAACAATTGATGACCTTGCGTTGGGACAATTTGATGTCTATCGCCGGCAGGCCGTTGATATGGAAACCATTGCCGGCAACCACCGTTCCGTCGAACACCAAATGGCTTCTCTCCGGTTTTATGATCCGGAACGCGCTTGCCCGACTCATGCGGGTATTCTGGTGTTTGGCAAAAACCCCCGTTTTTTTCTGCCTGGCGCCTATGTCCAGTACATCAGGTTTCCGGGTACGCAACTGACCGATTTGCCCGAAGATCAATCTGAAATTTCTGGAGATCTTCACTCCGTACTGCATGAACTGGAGGTTCGGCTCAAACTCCTGATTCAGACAAAAATGCGCGCTGTCAGCACACTGGAGGAAAAACTGCTTCCGGACTATCCGGAGTGGGCGTTACGTGAACTGTTGATGAATGCGGTGATGCATCGCAATTATGACAGTAATTCGCCGATTCGGTTTTATGCGTTTATTGACCACATCGAAATTCTGAATCCTGGCGGCTTGTATGGGGAGGCTACGCAGGAAAATTTTCCGTCAAGAAACAGTTATCGCAACCCGGTGATTGCCGAGGCGATGAAATCTCTCGGCTTTGTAAACCGGTTTGGCTACGGTGTTCAGCGCGCACAAATGATTCTGGCACAAAACGGCAACCCGCCTGCTGATTTTGAATTCGATCAACACACTTTTCTGGTGAGAATTTGGCGGAGGCCGGTATGAAGGTGTTCGGGTTTTTCAACACCAGCGGAGGAATGGGCCAGACCACCCTGTTGTATCATCTGGCATGGATGTTTGCCGATCACGGAATCAGGACGCTTGCCGTCGATCTGGACCCGCAGGCCAATTTGACCGCCATGTTTTTGAATGACGAACGACTGGAAAGCCTTTGGTCCAATGATGAAAATATACAAACGGTGTATGGCGCCATCGGACCGGTTCTTCAAGGAGCTGGCGACATTGCCAATCCTCATGTCGAAATGATTTCATCAAACATTGGTCTTATTTGTGGCGATATCGCTTTATCCAGATTTGAGGATGCACTAATAAATGCATGGTCCCGGTGTCACAATCGTGATGAATTCGCCTTTCGCACCATAACGGCGTTTTCTCGTCTTATTCAAATGGGAGGCGGCTACTTGGGGGCCGATCTGGTATTGATAGATGTCGGCCGCGTGAACGCCATCATCCGCTCGGCGCTGATCGCTGCCGAGCAATTTTGCATTACACTGGCGCCGAATCTGTTTTCTCTACTGGGGATGAAGAACCTGGGAGCCACTCTGCGAGAGGGCTGTACCATCTGGGCAGAACTTCTTGAAAAAGCGCCGGATGATTTTTCAACCTTTGAAAACACGATGAAACCAGCCGGTTATATCGTCATCCAACCTGGAATTTTCGGTAACCGACCGATTGAAGCGTATCAGCGATGGATGCGTCAAATACCACACGTCTATCGAGACGCGGTGTTGAATGAATCCATTCAGTCTTTACCCACGGTTGAACAGGATCCATACTGCCTGTCTTTGCTCAGACACTACAAAAGCCTGATGGCTATGGCCATGGAGGTACGCAAACCCATATTTTTTCTCAAATCCGCAGACGGCGCAATTGGCGCTCACATCGAGGCTGTCAAAAGTTGTTACAAAGATTTTCGACAACTTGCCGCCAGAATAGCAGCCAGTGCCGGTATTGAATTTTCCTGAGACACCATGCCAGAAAGCCTGTTCACCAATTTCAATCGGAATACAAAATCGGCTGGATCAAAAAATCCGATGCCGGCGTGATTTGAATGGATAATTTGGGAGGTATGCCAAAGGCTCAGTCAGCTTGCCTCCCAAACGATGATCAAGTCAAAAAGTACCGATCATTTACATCCAATATTGTAAAACGGATTGATATGATGGCAATCGGATGGTGCTTCAATCAAATTCAGGACAACCGTCTTCACGCCGTCAACTTTTTCAGCAATGTTTTTGATCTCTGCCAGGATGTCCTTTTCCACAGACAACCCTCCAGTGGCATGATTGACCGTAACCGTGCCATCAACGGCTGATACCTGAACTGTCGGCGCCATTTTTACCAGTTTGGCCTGGACTTTGGCTGCAAGGGCCAGGTTGTGAACCATTTTTCGGGATTCCGGAGTCGTTTGAAAAATGGGCTTTTGAACCGTATCAATGATCATGTCTATCGCGTCTGAAACGGTTAATGCCTTGATATGCAGCACCATATCATACAGCCGGCTGTCCCAGGTATCCGCGCCATACACCTGAATACCCCATTTTCTGCGCTCTTCATCATCTTTTTCCAGAATGGTTCGCGCAGCCTCTTCCGATATTTTTTCCCGCCGCATCTCTTCCTTTACCCGATCATTCATGTCGGCAATGATCCTTATTTTTAAAACATGCGGGAGATTCCGAAGAAAGTAATGCCCGGCCAGACCATGATACACGACATCATCGCTTTCCACATGCTGCAACAGCGCAGAACGGATATAGCCAAGATATCGTTCCTTGCCATGCATGAACCGGGACAGCACCGATGGTGCATCATGAAGTGCGCGAATCAGCTTGATCTCCGGCAAATTGAATTCTTCGGAGGCTTCCAGAAGAATATCCCTGGAAATGCACCGATACCCCAATTTTTCAGCGACACCCTCAGCAACGTCTCTTCCCCGGCTGTAGGACCCGCGGGATATGGTAATGACTGACATATTTTTTCCTTTCTGATCATTTTGATGGCTTCTTGAAAGTCCATCTGAATCTCAATAATCCATCCATAGCTTTCCAGATAAAGATTCCGGGAAGAGCAGTAAGAGCCTGTTTGAAAATCCCGTCTGAGGCCCGCTAACTGTGTTGAAAAACACCTCAAAATGCTCACATGCTCCGTGTATGCTCCGCTTTTGATGCGCTTTTCGCCTTGCTATCGGGCCTGATCCAGAATCGTCAAACAGGCTCTCAAACCACATCGTGCTGGAAATGTCGCAGGCGTCATCCACGATACAGTGTCAGATTGGAGGCTGATGGATTTGCATGACCGGACAGGGGGATAACCGAATCCATTTTTCAGCCGTCATGGAATAGCGGAACTGGTTGAACCGGTTTCCGTCAGGACGGGACAGAATCACCAAAGAGGGTTGCTCCGGAATGGAAGATATTGAAAAATCCAGGTCGTGGGGCCTGCGGACCAACCGGCAGTCCTGAATTCCGATGGCATGGATATGAGACGCGCGGATCCGGTCCAGGCAGTCCTGAATGGCCTTTTCATTAAAAATTTGATTTGCCTGGCTGTCTGACAGCCGATCCGGAATCGATACCGTCATGCTTTTTCCACCACAATATGTCAGAAGCTCCAGAGATTGAATGAGCATACCGGTGTTTTGCTCCTGACCGGAAAGAATGACCAGAACATGGTCCCACGCCAGCACTGTGCCCTCGGGAATGATGAGCACATCCTGTCTGCACTGCCGCATGATTCGACCGAATATTCCGCCCATGATGGCAGCCAGACGGGACAGGATTCTTCCGGCTCCAATGACGATCAGGTCCGATTCGATGCTTTGGGCATGAGACAGAATTTTTTCGGCCGGATCGCCGGTCTCGCAGGCAACCTGAATATGAAAATGATGGGAATCTGCCAGGTCAAGAGCCCGGATCAGGATATCCCGACCCGGGCCATCGATGATTGACTTGGGATTTTTGACACCGACAAGGCTCAGATCACCCTCATAAAATGGCACTACAGCAAGTACCGTAACCTGACTTTTGGACCATTTGGCCAGGCGGATGGCCTGATCCAGGGCATGAAACCCGGAATCAAATTCATCCACACCAACCAGAATATGATTAAACCGCTTCATAGCCTTCCTGAAGTTGTACCGCCGGCCTTCTGGCTTTCCACATGCTGCCCAGGATAATGACCGCGCCGGTCAGAAGTCCCAGACACATGATGACGAAACTGATTTTATCCAGAATGGCGATGACGGAAGGGTCCATTGTGATCAACTGAAGCTCGTTGAGATATTTGGGCAGGGCGAACCCCCGGCTGACCGCAACAATCAGCATGATGGCCGCCATGACGACCTTGATCATCTTTTCACTGACATAGGTCGTTCCGATGGCCCCAAGTTGCACCCCCAGCAAAGAACCGCCCAGAATGATCAGGGTCAGTCGAATATCGACCATGCCATGAATGGCCCAGTTGATGGAACCGCCCAGCCCCATCATGAATGCGATGACCAATTCCGTGGCAGAGGAGACCAGTCCGGATGCGCCGATGACATAAATCATGCCGGGAACACCAATAAATCCCCCCACCGCAATGGTTGCGGCCAGCAACCCGGTGGCAAAACCGACCGGCACCGTAAACCAGAGTGAAATACGAACATCTGCGGTTTTGAAGGTTATCATGGGCGGCAGATGAATGGCCTGCAGCCGTTTGGCCAGAGGCAGGCTTCCCCTGTCATCGCTTTTCTGTTCGGGTTTGATGACATCCCGAAACATGTACCCGCCCACAATCACCAGGACTGCGACAAACGACAGGCTGACATACAGATTCGATCCGGCCTGTCCCCAGGTATTTAATATCCACTGCTGAAGCTTGATGCCCAACTGAACACCGATTCCGGCGGAAACCGCCATGACCACGCCCAGTTTGATATCCACCTGACCGTATTTGAAGCGTTTGAATGCCCCGACCATGGCTTTGGGGAATTTATGACACATGTTGCTGGCAACTGCAACTGTTCCGGGAACGCCCAGACTCATCATGCCGGGCGTCAACACAAAGGCGCCGCCGGACCCGATAAAGCCACTGACCAGACCACCGATAAATCCGACGATAAATAAAAAGCTGATATTCATCACATTCAAATCAATAAAATTGACAACACCCTGAGCGATATCCTGCATCTTGATGACTCCTTGTTTTAGTGGTGAGTAGTGAGTATTGAGTAATGAGAGGCTGCCGGACTGCCTTCCGACCGCTCCGCCTGAATGCCCGTTGCGGCCCTTCAGCCTTTTGCCTTCAGTCTTCAGCCTTTTCCATCGATCTCACATCTCATACCCTGTGAAACGGATTGATATAGGCGCGGGCCATGGGTTTTTTCTGCACCTGCTTTTTGCGTTGAATTGCCTGTGTCACGGTCTGATTCAGCGCCTCCTTTTTCATGGCCTCGATGCCCAGAAGTGACCAGAGATGACTGGCAAACGCCCCATGCACAAATGAAAACACGAACACCGTTGCTATGGGCATCGCGGCATACCATCCGCCCCGGGTAAAGTTGGACATCAGCATACCGCCGTTCATGAATACGGCGGCGTAAAGGCCCGCAGTTGCCAGACCATAACCGATTGTTTTACCCAGATGACCGGGTTTTGCTGTGCCTGACTGATTTGCCATGACTGTTTCTCCTTTTTCACGGGTTGTTGGTTCCATCACCTGAAAGACCGGAATGGCGATATTTCCGATTCCGTCTTTTGCATGAATTGCCGAATCGATGACGACCAACTCGATGCGGCGATGTTCATGCGTGATAACTTCGATAACTTGTCCCACCCCGCCGGTTCGTACCTGGTGTTCCAGGCCGATTCCGGACAGGGAAACGGCTTTCCGAAATTTATGGGCCGACCGGATGCTGGAAGCCATAAATGCATGGCCGTCTGACATTTGGTCCACATTGATGGCCAGAATGTCATAGTCCAGACGTTCGGCCAGATGGGTAGCATAGGAAACGACATCATCTTCAAATTGCTCATTTCGACTGACCACCAGTATTTTTCTGCGTTCTTCCCGATCCATCGTTCCGGTTTTCTCGATATTCGATCGCGTCATGTTTGAATCCACCTCCCTGAATGGATGTGACAGTGGATGTTGGCCCGTTATTTGAAAACAATCTTATTCAATCGTCGTGCCACTGGCATGTGATTGAATTAACGTTTTGAATTTGTTTTATTTATTTACTTCATGACACTGAGCGGATGTTGCTCTTTGCAACAGTCGGCCAATGCGCCAACATATCCTGTTGATATTCAATGATTATTCGACTATTACAGAATAACCGCTCCAGTGTTGCAATATGTAACAGCTCAAGAAAAAAGGATGAAGGATGAAGGATGAAAAAAAAGAATAAATGATAAAAGCAGAAAACTTCATCCTTTATCCTTCATCCTTTCAAAAAAAGGACGATTCATGCAATTCTTTCGAAAAACCGAAAAGGCGCCTGAAAGCGCACCAATCCCAGCCGACCCACTGGCCGATATCCGCCGCGATGTGGAAGCAGCCGATTTCCCCCCGGCAACCGATGCTGTGGCCAACAAGGAACTGGAACGGATGCAGCATATCGATCCATCCCAGCCGGAATACGCCATCAGCCTGAATTATCTGGAATTTCTTCTGTCACTGCCCTGGCATCGCTTCAATGAGGACAATCTGGATTTGAAGCGGGCGGAGGCCATCCTGACATCACAGCATCACGGCCTGAATGCGGTCAAGGAACGGATTCTGGAATACCTGGCGGTACGGACCCTGTGCAGTCTGAAGGATTTTTATGTTCTGGTGGTTGACGACGAGCCCATTGCCCGAACCAATCTGGAATATGTCCTGAAAAAGGAAGGCTGCCGGGTCGAAACAGCCGCCAATGGCCTGGAAGCCCTGAATCAGATGAACCAGCAGGAATTTGACCTGATTCTGACCGACATGAAAATGGAAAAAATGGATGGCATTCAACTGCTGGACCGGGCCATTCAGATATCGCCCCGAACCGAAATCGTTCTGATCACCGGATATGCCACGGTCAATTCCGCAGTGGATGCGCTGAAAAAAGGGGCGGCCCACTATCTGCCCAAACCCATCGATCTGGAAGAACTGCGAACCCTGGTAAAAAAAATTCGTGAAAAGAAACGCCACCTGCAGATGACGCGAAGCCCCATTCTCTGTTTTACCGGACCGCCCGGAACCGGCAAGACCTCCATCGGCCGGTCCATTGCCGAGGCGCTTGAACGGCAGTTCGTCCGCATATCCCTGGCCGGGCTTCGGGACGAGGCCGAACTGCGCGGCCATCGCCGAACCTATGTCGGCGCCATGTGTGGTCGGGTTCTGAACGAAATCCGGCGGGCCGGTGTTTGCAATCCGGTGTTCATGCTGGATGAAATCGACAAGATCGGTCAGGATTTCCGGGGTGATCCGGCTTCGGTTCTTCTGGAAATTCTGGACCCGGAACAGAACAGCCGGTTTGTGGATCATTATCTGGATATCCCGTTTGATCTGTCAGCGGTCATGTTCATTACCACGGCCAATGGCATCGAGGAGTTGCCACCGGCTCTTCGGGACCGCCTGGAAGTGATTCAATTTACCGGATATACGGAAAAGGAAAAACAGCGGATTGCCCGTGACTACCTGATTCCCCGCCAACTGCGGGCTAACGGTCTGGTCCATCACCACGTGACATTCACGGACCCGGCCGTACTCCGGCTGATTCGGGATTACACCCTGGAGGCCGGCCTGCGGAACCTGGAGCGGGAAATTGCGGCAGTCTGTCGAAAACTGGCCCGGCTGGCCCTTCGGGATGATTCCCAATATTCTGAAATCGACGTCACCGAAACTCTGGTGGAAACATTTCTGGGCCCCAGAAAATACACCCATGAGCTGACGGCATCGGGATCACGGCCCGGTGTCGTCACAGGCCTGGTCTGGACCGAATTTGGCGGAGAAACCATCTCGGTCGAAGCCGGAATCATGACGGGCAATCAGCAGTTGACACTGACCGGTTCCCTGGGAAACATTCTACGGGAATCGGCACAAACCGCTCTCAGCTTTATTCGAAGCCATGCGGTGCAACTGTCGATTCCACCGGATTTTTTCGAGCATCATGACATTCATGTACATATCCCGGCCGGTGCCATTCCCAAGGACGGCTCCTCTGCCGGAATCACCATCGCTCTGGCCCTGATTTCACTGTTGACCCATCGACCCTCCCGCCGGGATATCGCCCTGACCGGCGAGCTGACCCTGAGCGGCGCGATTCTGCCGGTCAGCGGCATCCGGGAAAAACTTCTGGCGGCCCAGCGGGCCAAAATCAGAACCGTGGTTCTTCCGGAACGCAACCGGGTGGATGTTCAGGCCCTGGATGAAGATGTTCGGGAAGGCATCGAGATTGTTCTGGCCGATGATGTGACGCGTATCGTGGATGTTGTTCTGGGACCGGTCCGACCGTCCGACTGTCCGACCGTTGGACCGTCAGACCGTGGGCTGAACTGTCTGACTGTCCGACCGTAAGACCGCGAGACCGTCCAACCCCTGATCTAAAACAAGGAGGCGCCATGAAATGGCATCTGCCAATCTATCTGAACATCCGCCAGAAGATCATTCTGGGCTTTGTTGTCTGCATGATGGTCATTGGCGCCACTGGTGCACTGTCCTACCGGTATCTTACCGAAATTGAACGAAAACAGCATTTTGTCGAAATTGCAGACGATCTCAGCAACATCATTCTGGAAATCAGGCGATACGAAAAGAATTATCTGTTGTATGCCTCTCTGGAAGATCTGTCCGAAAACCGGAATTATATTCTTCAGGGCATGGCGCTGCTCGACAAGATTCAACCGGAAATCGGATTGTTCAAGGGGGCGCCCTTTCTGATTCAGATTGAGGAAACGCTGGCCTCCTATGGCAGACTCTTTCAGGAGATGGTGGATACGAACCGGAACACCGATTCACTTGAATACGCCCGAATCGAAGAGCAGTTGCGGGACTATGGGAAAAAGCTGGTGGATTCCTCCCAGGACCTGGTATCCTTTGAACGCCAGCGGATTTTGAAAATCATTCAAACACTCAAACGGCAACTGCTCGCATCCATGTTGACGTTTCTGGTGTTGGGCGCATCCCTGATCCCGTTTGTGGCCAAAAAAATCATTCGGCCGCTTCGCATCATCGAAAAAACCACGCTCCAGATCGCGGGAGGGGATTTCCGGCCCATTCCGGTTGCCGATACGCGGGATGAAACCCAGCGGTTGGTGGAAGCATTCAACCGGATGGTGACCGAGTTGGAAAAGCGTCAGGATCAACTGGTCCAGGCCAGAAAGCTGGCATCTCTCGGCACCCTGACATCCGGCATCGCGCATCAGTTGAACAATCCGCTCAACAATATTTCCACATCCTGTCAGATCGCCATGGAAGAAATGGGGTCGTCCGAAACGGCATTCATTTTAAAAATGCTTTCCAATGTCGTGCAGGAAGTCAACCGGGCCAGAGATATCGTGCGCGGGCTGCTGGAATTTTCCAGAGTCAAGGAGTTCAGCCTGATGCCGGTCTCCCTGTCTCTGGTGGTTGACCGGTCTGTCCGCCTGATTTCCAGCCAGATCCCCCCGGGCATCGAGCTGGTGAAAGATGTTCCGA
>JBFXFK010000158.1:9773-11207 GCA_050179135.1 Desulfatirhabdiaceae bacterium
ATAACCGGCTATGCCACGGTCAATTCCGCGGTTCAGGCCATGCAGAATGGCGCATTCAGCTATATTCCCAAACCCTACCAGATTGAGGAGGTCCGGGTTCAGGTACGCCAGGCCCTTGAAAAACGGGCACTGAAGCAGGAGGTTCACGCGCTGCGTCAGCAGGTCAGACAGCATCGGCACCCCCCGCTTCTGATTGGAAACAGCCGGGAAATGGCGGTGTTGAGACAGACCATTTCACAGATTGCGGCAACCGACTGCAATGTGTTGATTCTGGGGGAAACCGGTGTGGGCAAGGAACTGGTGGCCAAAACCGTTCATTACCAGAGCCTGCGGGCAGAGAAACGGTTTCTGGCGATCAATTGTGGCGCCTTCAGTGAGGAACTGCTTACCAACGAGCTGTTCGGGCATGAGCGGGATGCATACACCGGGGCCAGGGGATTGAAAAAAGGCATTTTTGAAGCCGCGTCCGGCGGCACGGTATTTCTGGATGAAATCGGGGATATGCCGCTGTCGATGCAGGTCAAGCTGCTGCGGGTATTGCAGGAAAAGACACTGATCCGGATGGGCGGGACCGATGAAATCCCGATCGATATCCGGACCATTGCAGCCACCAACAAAAATCTGAAGCGGGAAGTGGAACAGGGCGCATTCCGGCAGGATCTCTTTTATCGGCTGAATGTCATCAGTTTGCCGGTTCCCCGCCTTGCCGATCGAAAAGATGACATTCTGCTTCTGGCGCTGCATTTCATGCGGAAATTTGCAACCGCTCAGGGAAAACCGGTTCAGGCTCTCGACGATGAGGTCATCGAGCTTCTGTTGTCCTATGAATTTCCCGGCAATGTGCGGGAGCTTGAGAATTTCATGGAACGGGCTGTGGCACTGTGCACGACTGACATCATTACACTGATGCATCTGCCGGAAGACATTCGTCGCATTGCCTCGAAAATCCGGCATAAAAGCCGATTCATGACCCTGGACGAAAATGAACGGGAATATATCGAATGGATTCTGAAAGAGATGGATGATAACAAAACCCGTGCCGCAGAGATATTGGGCATTGACCGGGTATCCCTGTGGCGAAAACTGAAACGGTATCATATGGTGTAGAAAGGAATGGGTTCAAAACCCGACTCGCCCCCCATAAGGCCTTGAGCCAATGTGCCCGAGCGGGCAGAATAGCCTATAAAATGGTCATATATTCCAAGATGTTGGAAATATCTGTTGAAAAATGATATCGAGTGTGCCATAGGCTTTGATACCTGATTTTCAATAGGTTTATCCCTACAACGATATTTTAAATTGACCCGCATATAACATTTTGCTAATCTTTTCGCCAACCCAAAGCGAAAGGAGGCAGCATGTTACCAGAATGCAGAGTGGTTGAGGACCCCTATTCGATTCCAAAGTTTGATATTTCGGTTGATGATTTTGATG
>JBFXFK010000159.1:0-11180 GCA_050179135.1 Desulfatirhabdiaceae bacterium
AAATAATGCGGAAAGAGGAGAACATGAACACAAAAATTGTTGAATTGCGCTCAGACACCCTGACTCAGCCCACATCGGCCATGCGAAACGCCATGGCAAACGCCGTGGTGGGTGACGATGTCTTTGGCGAGGATCCGACTGTGATTGCACTGGAGCAAATGGCTGCCCGCCGCACCAACAAGGAGGCGGCTCTTTTTGTTTCCAGCGGCACCATGGCCAATCTGATCAGCCTGATGGTCCATTGCGGCCGGGGCGACGAGATGATTCTGGGACACCTGGCCCACAGCTTTTATTATGAACAGGGTGGTTCTGCCGCCATTGCCGCGGTTCATCCCCGCACCGTTTTCAATCAGCCTGATGGGACTCTGGAAATCGGAGATATTGAAGCGGCCATCCGCAGCGACAACATCCATTTCCCCCGCACCCGGCTCATCTGTCTGGAAAACACCCACAATCTGTGTGGCGGCGCTCCCCTGACACCGTCATACACCGCAGCAGTAGCCGCTGTTGCTAAACGCCACGGAATCTGCCTGCACATCGACGGGGCCCGTCTGTTCAATGCCGCCACAGCCCTGGGGGTGACGGCAGCCGATCTTGCAGCAGATGCGGACTCGGTTTCGTTTTGTCTGAGCAAAGGACTGGCCGCTCCGGTGGGTTCGGTTCTCTGCGGCAGCCAGGATTTCATTCAGGCCGCCCGGCGGGCACGAAAAGTGCTTGGCGGCGGTATGCGCCAGGCCGGAGTTTTGGCGGCTGCGGGGATTGTGGCTCTGGAGCAGATGGTGGAGCGTCTGTCAGATGACCATGAAAATGCCCGATTTCTGGCCGATGGCCTGGCCGCCATATCCGGGTTTTTGCTGAATCCGCAGTGCGTGAAGACCAACATCGTTTATTTTGATATGGTACAGGCGGATCTGACTGCGGCTGACCTGGTCAGCCGTTTGGGAAAAGAGGGCGTCCGAATGCTGGCGTCCGGCCCACAACGCATACGGGCTGTCACCCATTGTGATGTATCCCGTCAGGACATTGAGACGGCGCTTTCGGTCATCGCCAAAGTGATGCACTGAACAGGATGGCAAACCTGAATATGTCAATCCGGGAAATACGCCAATGTCATTTCAGGTAGAAAATGCCCGGTTTCCTGTCTTCATTGAACAGGGTCACCCGGGACCGGATATGCTGTTCAATCTGTTCAAAGGGAACAGCCGGCGCAATCGCATTTTCGGGACACAGCCGGATGCAGTTGAAACAATCGAAGCAGGTGTCGGCAAACGTCGGGAAAGGTGTCATGGTGATGGCCGAAACCGGACATTCCGATTCACATAATCCGCATTGTGTACAGGCAGCCTGATCCACTGTTTTTGGTATGATCTTCCAGGGTTGGTTCAGCTTTTCTTTCATTTCGCTTTTATGGGGTTCGGACTGATAATCCAGAACGGCGGGATCAATGGGTTGAAGGGCGCGGCGATTGAGCCGATACATGATCTGTTCCACCCATTTTTGAAGGGCTTGATCATCTTCGGCATTCGGATGTCCATATCCTGCCGGTTCCGGGCTCTGCCACATCAGGGAATGAACGCCCACAATTTTGGCGGCTCCCGCCAGTGAAAACCCTTTTTCGACCAGGGCCTGACCCATCTGCCAAAGCGCAATCCCGCTGCTGGCCCCGCCCCAGGTAACAAAAGGCGCGGCATAACATCCTCCTGAGACATACGGCATTTCCCGGATGAATGCCATCAGCGGCGGTGTGGCCATGTCCCGATATACCGGCGAGCCGATAAACAGGCAGTCATTTTCCCCGGCATGTCGAATCCGCTCCAGAAAAAATGCGCAATCCTGTTTTGCAGTCAGATCCAGAATATGCGAGGTCGCCGGCAACGATGTCAGGGTGGATTCAATGATTCCGGCAACATGTCGGGTTGATCCCGACGGTGATATGTAAGCGATAAAAATGTTTGATGTGATCAAAATGCCCCCCGCTGTAAAACTGTATTTGAAATCCCTGTCTGTGAGCCTGCTGCCCGTCACAGCCATAAAAAAAGCCCACCTGCCGATAAGAACATTCGGCCTGTGGGCTGTAGACATCTTGAAAAAAACCAACAATCAAATTGCAACCGACCAGAAAGGCCAGCCTGCAGGGTCTGCTTATTTTTACCGTTTCGAGAACTGGAAACGGGCTCGTGCAGCTCGCTGACCGTATTTTTTTCGTTCCTTGCTTCGGGGATCCCGTCTGACAAAACCGGCTTTTTTAAGAACCGACCGCAATTCCGGATCTGCCAGCATCAACGCGCGGGTGATGCCATGACGAATTGCTCCGGCCTGACCGGAAGTGCCGCCACCCAACACCCGAACGTGAATATCATAAATTCCCTGGGTTTGCGTCATGATCAAAGGCTGTGAGATGGCGTATCTGGCTGCAGGCACTGAAAAATAATCTTCAATGGCGCGGTCATTTACAACAATGTTACCCTTTCCGGGTTTCAGCCAGGTTCTGGCTATCGACGATTTCCGCCTTCCCGTAGCATAGAATGAAACTTCTTTTTCCATATATTTCCCCGGCAATCTGTTCTGTTTCAGTTTGATGTGATGATATTGGTATTCAACTAACACATGCCACTTCAAAAAGCGATAAAAATTACGCCACTTTCAGTTCCAGCGGCTGCTGCGCTTCATGTGGATGTTCCTGACCCGCGTATATTTTCAGTTTGGTCAACATTTTGCGTCCCAGGGTGTTTCTGGGCAGCATGCCTTTTACAGCAATTTTGATCAAATCTTCCGGGCGTTTCTGCAATAACTTCTCTGCGCTGATTTCCTTGAGACCTCCCGGATATCCACTGTGCCGATAATACATTTTCTGGCGCAGTTTATTGCCGGTCAGCCGGATCTTTTCTGCATTGACAACAACGATCCAGTCCCCCATATCCACATGCGGTGTGAACATTGGATTGGTTTTACCGCGAAGCCGGGATGCGATTTGGGAAGCCAGTCTGCCCAAAACCTGATCGCTGGCATCGACAACATGCCAAGTTCCCTTGTTATCTGATGATTTGGCGCTGATGGTGTATTTTTTCACGATTCTTCTCCCTGTTTGCTGAAAACAATCCGGCATTTATAGATAAAACGCCGGATTGTGTCAAGACTAAAATGGGGTTGATTTCAAAAGAAAGCCCCCGGCCGGTCATGAGTGGGTGACTTGCTGCCGATTCGCCACCAGGCGAAACCGGCTGCGAATGTTCCATGCCGCACTTTTTTGAATTTCCGATCGGATGACAGGCGCCACATTGACCATGCTGGTCACAACGGCTGCGGCATACGGCAGGGCCTGAATCAGAAGCGCTGCCACCCACAGCATCATTTCCGGATTGTCCGATCCAAACTTGTCAACAATCCCGAATGCCGCCAGTACCATACCCAGCAGCATCAACACCTCTTCCGAAGCCATTCTCAGGCCCTGAACAACGGCCCGCTGGTTTTCGCATTTTGGTGTTCTCAAAAACGGCTGGTTGTTTTTTGTAAAACCGGCCAGCATGGCCCGACCAATCGTATGGCTGAGTGCCATTCCGGCCACCGCAGCACCAAGACGCTCCATGAACGAACAATTAACACGGGTTTTGTACAACAGCATAAAGTGGGCCATTCGAAAAACAAACACACCCATTGCCGGAAACAGCAACAGATACAGGGGCTGACCAAATATCCAGGGCATGGTCAGCATGCCAACCACCCAGAACAGGGTAAGCCATGCAATGACCACATTCAGGGCATCCCCAAACCAGGGCATCCATCCGGTTGCAAAATGAAAGCGCTGACCCATTGTGAGGCCGGATTCCTGATTCCAGGGCAAAAACAGTTTCCAGTGCCGCCGGATAATCTGAACGGCGCCATATGCCCAGCGGAATCGCTGCCGCTTATATCCGGCAAACGAATCCGGCGTCAGTCCCTTTCCAAAACTTTCCGGCACATACACGGATTCATAACCGGCGTTCATCAGTCTGAGACCCAGTTCCGAATCTTCACAGATGCACCATTCTCCCCACCGTCCAACCGACTCCAGGGCGGATTTGCGGATCAGGGTCATGGTTCCGTGCTGAATGATGGCATCCCGTTCATTGCGATGAACCATGCCGATCTGAAAAAATCCCCAGTATTCCCAATTGAGCATGTTTTTGAAGGCGCTGCCTTTCCATTCCCGGTGATCCTGGGGCGCCTGAACAAAACCGACTTTGGGCTGATCAAAATAGGGAACCAGGGATTTCAGCCAGTCCGGACGTACAATATAATCGCTGTCAACCACCGCAACAACTGCGGCATCGGAGGATGTGTTGGTCAGGGCAAAATTCAATGCCCCGGCCTTGTAGCCCGGCCATTTGCCCAGATGAAAAAACCGGAAGCGATCGCCCAGTTTTTCGCAATAGGCTTTAACCGGTTCCCATATTGCCGGATCCGTCGTGTTGTTATCGACAACCAGCACCTCAAAATTGGGATAATCAAGCGCAGCAAAGCTGTCCAGTGTTTTGGCCACCATCTCGGGTGGTTCATTGCAGATGGCCATATGAAGGGATACCCGGGGCCAGGACCGGTTGATGTCGGATACAAGGGGCCGAAAAACCCGCTTCAATCCGGCCGGAAACAGCATTTCCGACATTTCAAACGCATTGATCAGCACAATGGACAGAAGCCCGGCCTGAAGGGGCAGCAGCAGACCCCATACGATCCGTTCCAGAAGCAGCAGTTCTGTATTCAATGGGATAAAGAGTATCCATACCAGCGCAGACATCATTCCCTGAAGAATAACGGCAAACAGCAGTTTGCCATTGTCCGGTTGGCTGAATCTCTGATTGAGATAAATCAGTAACGGCGCCAGTCCCAAAAGCATGGAAACAAAGAATTCTATTGGAATGGGCCGATGTTTTGTCACCGGGCCTGCCAGAGGGAACTTGAGCTGACGGTCGACGTCAAAAATACCCCAGTAAGCGCCCACAACCCCTTCCAGCTTAATTTTCCAGGTCTGATCAAATGCCTCCATGATAAAGTAATCCAGTTTATTTTCGGAGGCCACTTTCAGAAACTGGCGGATAAACATGGCCTGATTGATCTGGCTGGGTTTGGCCATGCCGGTACGTTCGCCCAGGCTGGGCCAGCCGACCTCGGCCAGAAGCACATGTTTGTCCGGAAAAGCCTGCTGAACCTGATTAAACCGTTCGATTACCCAGGGAATAGCCCGATCGATGGGCAATCTTTCCCAGGAAGGCAGAATGTGAATCGCAATATAATCCACATTTTCAGCCAGTTCCGGATTATTGACCCAGACGTCCCAGGGCTCGGCCGTACTGACCGGGCAGGGAACCTGTTCCCGAACCTGTCGCAGATAGGGAATAAGCTGTTTGACCGTCATATCACCCCGAAGGATGGTCTCGTTACCCACAATGACCCGTTTGACGGTTGAGGGATAAATTTTGGCGTTCCGGATCAGATTTTTGATCTCTTTTTCGTTTTTTTCCAGGTTCTTGTCCAACCACGCACCGGCAGTGACCCCAAATCCATACCGCACCGCCATGCCCGGGATGTTTTCGAACCCGTCCATGGAGGAATAGGTACGAACATTGTTCACATGTCCCTTTAACACCCGAAGATCGCCATCAATCTGATCGGGCCGGGGATAGATTTTTTTCATGGCGTTCTGTCCCTCATGATAGGGGCTGAAAGAAACGCCCTGAATTCTGCCGTTCCAGTCGGGCTGGTCCGGAACCTTACGGTTAAAACCGACCCAGACAGCCAGATTGACCGCAATAACAGCCAACAGAATAAAAAATGTCGATTTCTTCATGAAATATCACCATATTTGATGTTGTTTTCAGTTGCCCAAAATAGATCATCCCGCACCAAAAGGAAGCGGGATTCATGATGGGACCGCCAGATAATATTCCTGACGTTTATGTTTGGCGTATATTATGTCATATTGGTAGGATAGTCAAGAATTGAAAATGATTTGAAAGCCCTGAAATGGTCCTGATCCGCTTTCGGAGAGGCAACATTATTTGAATCTCATGACGGTGAAAAACGGGCACGAAATGGAGATGACGCCCGGTTTTTGTCTGGTTCCCAAGTCCAGAAACAGGAGTCGTGTGTATTGCGAGGCTGCCTGACCGTCCAACGCCTGGAGTGCCGGAATGCCGTATGCCGCACCTTCAGCCTTTTTGGCTGGTTCCCAAGCTGGAGCTTTGGAACCAGCCAACTCCCGTTGGTCGCACCCTGACCTACGCCATGCGCCTGGCCTGCATGACGTGAGCGGCGTAGGTCAGGCTGGCCGGTTCTTTGGCCTGCCTGACATAGCGGGATAGCATCCTTGCTGTTCTGCCTGTCAGGGAGTCGCAAAAAGCCGCGACACCCTGACCTACGCCATGCGCTTTGCCGGAATGCCGTATGCCGCACCTTCAGTCTTCAGCCTCCCCCCTATGCATGTTGATGCTGCAATTCCCATCGCTTGTCCAAAAAATACAGGATCGGAACGGTCATTCGGGAAAAAAGCAGGGATGCGACTTCGCCGGCCATGAGGGATATGGCCAAGCCCTGGAATATGGGATCAAACAGAATGACCAGTGCGCCCACAACCACTGCCGCAGCGGTCAGCATCATCGGACGGAACCGAACTGCTCCGGCGTCGATGACCGCCAGATCCAGCGGCATTCCCTGGGCCACCCGAAGTTCAATGAAATCCACCAGAATGATGGAGTTTCTGACCACAATTCCGGCTCCGGCAATAAAACCGATCATGGATGTGGCTGTGAAAAAGGCATTCATCGCACCATGGGCCGGGAGGATGCCGATCAGGGAAAACGGAATGGCAATCATGATGACCAGCGGGGTGGAAAAGGACTGAAACCAGCCGACAACCAGAACAAAAATCAATATCAGAACAACAGCAAAGGCAATTCCCAGATCCCGGAACACCTCGTAGGTGATATGCCACTCCCCGTCCCACTTCATGGACAGCTTCCGGTCACTGTCCGGCAGCGCCGCCGTGTGCTGATCGATACGGTATCCTTCCGGCAGCACAATGGCATCGATTTTTTTCTGCATTTCCAGAATGGCATAAACCGGGCTTTCCTTTTCACCTGCCACATCCCCGATGACATACACGACCGGCATCAGGTTTTTGTGATAGATGCTGTCATCTGCAACAGATTCTGTGACCCGGACCAAAGATGAGAGGGGAACCAGTTTGCCCGTGGCGTCAGCCATCTGAAGGGTCGAAAGCCGGTCCATTCCGGCCCGCCAGGAAAGCGGCAGCCGGATTACGATGGGCAGATCCTCTTTTTCGGTGGGTGCATGCAGCAGGCCGACGGATTTGCCGCTCAGGGCCATTTCCAGTGTCCCGGCAATCCGGGCGGTGTCAATGCCATGAATCGCCGCCTTGACCTTGTCAATTTCAACCATGATCTGCGGCTGGCTGTCCTCCATGTACCGGTCCACATCCACCACTCCCGGAGTCTGTTCAAAAATGGTCTGAATGTCCCGGGCGATCTGTTTTTGGCGCTCATAATTCGGGCCGTACACCTCGGCGACCAGGGTTGACAGCACCGGCGGACCCGGTGGAACCTCTGCAACCTTCAGTCTGGCCCCGTGTTTTTTGGCAATGGTTTCCAGCCCGGGCCGGACCCGTTTGGCAATGTCATGACTCTGGGCCCTGCGTTTTGACTTGGATGCCAGGTTGACCTGAATATCGGCCAGAGACGGCCCCTGGCGCAAAAAATAATGCCGGACCAGCCCGTTGAAATTGAAGGGGCCCGATGCGCCGACATGAATCTGATAGTCGGTGACCTCATTGACCGTCTTCAGATATTCACCCATTTCCAGGGCGGCGGATGCCGTCTGTTCCAGGGTGGCGTCATCCGGCATGTCAATCATCACCTGAAATTCACTTTTGTTGTCAAAGGGCAGCATCTTCACCTTGACCCATCCAATGGCAACCAGGGCACAGGACAATATCAGAAGTCCGGCGACGGAAATCAAAAATACCCATCTCCAGAACGGCACTTCGATCAGTGGCGTCATGACGCGACGATACAACCGGGTGCTCCAGCCTTCGGCTTCTTCATGGCCGGGACCGCCGACGCCATTAACCGGAATCAGTCGAAGGGAGGCCCAGGGCGTAACGATAAAGGCAACCATCAGCGAAAATATCATGGCCGCAGTAGCGCCAACCGGAATGGGGCGCATGTAGGGCCCCATCAGTCCGCCCACAAAAGCCATGGGCAGAATTGCGGCAATCACGGTCAGTGTCGCCAGAATGGTGGGATTTCCGACCTCGTCCACCGCCTCGATGGCCACCTGAAGCCTGGGGCGTCCATTGTTTTCAGGCAGGCGGAAATGCCGCACCATATTTTCGACCACAACAATGGCATCATCCACCAGAATACCGATGGAAAAAATCAGTGCAAACAGGGTAATCCGATTCAGGGTATATCCATACAGGTAAAATACGGTGAGGGTCAGCGCCAGTGTCACCGGTATGGCCAGGGCCACCACGCCGGATTCCCGATGGCCCAGGGTGAACCAGATCAGGATCGTGACAGAAATGATGGCAATGGCCATGTGATACAGCAGCTCATCCGATTTTTCCTTTGCGGTTTCACCATAATTCCGGGTGACCATCATGTTCAGATTGTCGGGAATAAGGGAGCCACGGACATCTTCCACCCGCTTCAGAACCCGATGCGCCACCTGAATGGCATTGGTTCCTTTCCGTTTGGCAATGGTCAGGGTGACCGCCGGGCTGATACCGGGCTGTTTGGAATCCGTTGTCAGAGACGGGTCTGAAACAGCCGGACCATTGCCAAAGAATACATACTGATCCGGCTCCTGAGGACCATCATCGATCTCCGCTACATCCCGGAGATAGACCGGACGGCCCTGAGCCATCCCTACTACGACCTGGCCCACGTCCGATGCAGATGTCAGAAATCCGCTGACATGAACCCGCATGCTCCCGTCAACAGACGGGTAAGAACCGGCATGGGATTCCTGGTTGGCGGCACAAATGGCGGATGCGGCGGTCTGCATGTCAATGCCAAAGCCGGCCAGTCGAACCGGGTCCATATAAACCGAAATCTGGCGCCGGTTTCCACCAATCAGCGTGGTAATCGAAACATTTTCCTCCCGTTTGACCACGTCATCCACCTCTGCCGCAATGCGTCGCAGGGTGTAGTGATCCATGTCCGGAGACCAGAACGTCAATGCCAAAATGGGCACATCGTCTATATACCGGGGTTTGACAAGGGGAGGGCTGACTGTACAGGGAATCCGGTCCATGTTGGCCATCAGTTTGGACTGAAGCCTGACAATGGAGCGCTCTTCATCCTGCCCCACAAAAAAACGGACAATCGCCATGGACATGCCCGGGCTGGATGTGGAGTAGATATATTCAACGCCGGGAACTTCCCACAGCAGTTTTTCCATGGGTCGGGTGACCCGTTCCTCAACTTCCTTGGCGCTTGCCCCCGGCATCTGAACAAAGATGTCGATCATCGGGACAATGATCTGGGGTTCTTCTTCACGGGGAAGGGCAATGACGGCCGCGATTCCCAACAGAATGGACGCCACAATAAACAGCGGTGTCAATTTGGAATTGATGAATCCGCCGGCCATTTTTCCGGCGGCGCCAATTTTGGGGCTCATGATATCCCCTCCACCGTCATGCCATCGGACAGATTGGGCGGCGGGTTTTTGATATACGCGACACCTTTTGTCAGCCCGGACAGAATTTCGACTTCGGCGCCCGATATCCGGCCGGTTCGAACCAACCGAAACCGGGCTTTTTTGTCGGCATCCACCTGATACATGCCGGTCAACTGTCCCTGAACAATCAGGGCGGATTGGGGAACCCACAGTCCCTCAACCGGCGCCAGCGGAATGATGGCCCGGGCAAAGAGTCCGGAAGCCATGCCCGAATGAGCCGGAACAAGGACCTGAACCTCAAAAGACCGGCTTCTGGCATCCGCCGCCGGAACAATGGTGTCAACCGTTCCGGTGAGAATCAGATTATCCAGGGATGGAATCTGAACCGGTATGGCTTGATCGGGGCGGATGCTGCCGATGCGATTTTCCGGCAACAGGATATCGACCCGATAACCGTCATTGGACTCGATGCCCAGAAGGGGTGAGCCGGGGGCGGCCATATTTCCGGGTTCAATGTGTTTTGCCGTAATGAATCCGTCATAAGGGGCCAGAATTCTGGAATCCGCATCCGTGACCCGGGCAGCCGAAACCGCCGCTTCGGCCTGTTTGACCCGCTGCAGGGCCGCATCCGCAACCGCCTGCGCCTGAATCAGGCCGGCTTCTGCCTGATGGTGTCGGGCACGGATTTCATCAAATTCCTGTTTGCTGGCCGAATCTGTTTTCATCAGATTGACATATCGCCCGTAGGTGGCCCGTGCCAGTTCGGCCCCGGATTGGGCCGCATTTCTGCCGGACAATGCGGCATCCAGTCCATTTCTGGCTTCGGCCAGTGCGGCCTCTGCCTGCTGTCGCTGGGCCCCGACCATACGGGCATCGATTTCAATCAATAACTGTCCGGACCGGACTGTATCCCCTTCCCGGACATGGATGGCAGACACCGTTCCCATGAGTTTGCTGGAAATAATCCCCACGGTTCTGGCCCGAACCGTACCGACAGCCTCGAATCCAACCGGATGAACCGTCGGGTCAGCCTGTGCAATGGGTGTCCGAATGGGTTCCGCGGGTGAGGTGGCCTGATATCCCGGCTGAATTTTTTCACCGCAGCCTGTCAGATACAGCATGGCAGACAATATATAAATAATGATCCGGCAATGTCTTGGCATGGCAGTCTCCATGTTCATTGGGGTATTTTCTGATTATACGCGAATTCTTCAATTGAAGTTTTCATCCAGCGTTCCAACCGCCAGATACAGACCTGCGCGGGCAACCAGATAATCATGAATGGCCTGAATCCGGCTGGTCCGCGAATTCTGCAGGCTCAGTTCTGCATCCAGAAGACTGACCAGGGGGTAAAGACCGGTTTCATAACGGTTTTCAACAATGACAAGACCTTCTTCTGCCTGACGAACCGCGGATTCTGTCACACGAATGCGGTTCCAGGCGCTTTGGGTCATCAACCATGCCTGACGGGCCTGAACCTCCACATTGGCTTTCAAATCCCGCAA
>JBFXFK010000160.1:0-10864 GCA_050179135.1 Desulfatirhabdiaceae bacterium
GATGGACATCTTCACCAGCCGAAAAACCCGGACCAAGCCCGATGACCAGACGGGCTTCGTCCATGCGGGTACCCAGGTTTTTTTTGGCCACAATGGCATCGATCACCACATCCGGTTTCAGCCGGGCGATGGAGTGCCAATGTGGATCAACCAGAACCGGTATCCGCCAGGTTTGCCATGAGGCCACTGCCTGATCGGTATCCTGGACCCGGACCCCGGTGACGGCTTCGACAGTCTGGGCGCCGTCATGTACCGCCTCGCAAAAGGAAACCTGCCTGCGGACAGCCAGCGGGTCCGGCTTTTCCATCATGAAAATATTTCTGAAGTTGGCCATGAAAAGCCGCCAGGCAATGGCGCTGGCCATTTCGCCGGCGCCCTTGATGCCGATTACAATATCTGACAATGATGTTTCTACCATGGTGTATTCCATTCTGACCCTATCATATCGGTGATGGCCCATGATAGGAAAGTCACATTCCAAAGTCCATTGGATTATTGTTTTCTTTATGTTATTTTTAATGGTATCTAACGGGCGCCTGAATGGAAAGCGCCTTTCGCCGAAATTCACCAAGCAGCCCCCTTTGAGAAAGGCGGACTGAAAGCGGACTGAACACTGGCCACTGATTACGGACCACTTTTTTCAAGGAATTTTTCATGAACCCGGATCGAAACATCTATCTGAAAATGAAAACTCTGGGTGAAGCCAGGGATATCCTGTTTGAATCCTTTTCACACTTGCCACAGCTTCCGCCTGAAATCGTCACGGTTCCGGATGCGGTGGGTCGCGTACTCAGCCAGGCGGTTTATGCGGTCCTGTCTTCACCCGCTTTTCACGCAGCGGCTATGGACGGTATTGCCGTAAAGGCGGAAAACACATTCGGGGCGTCCGAAGCCAATCCCATGACGCTTGCCATGGGCACGGACGCATTTTTTGTCAACACGGGCCATGTTCTGCCCGAAGGCGCCAATGCCGTCATCATGATCGAGCAGTTGCATGACACATCCGAAACCCGGACAACCATCGAAGCCCCGGCCTTTCCCTGGCAGAATGTGCGGCGAATGGGCGAAGACATTGTGGCCACACAACTGCTGTTTCCGCAGAATCATGTCATCACCCCCTATAGTGTGGGCGCGTTGTTGTCCGGCGGCATTTTTAAGGTTCCGGTTCGCAGAAAACCAAAGGTACTGATCATTCCGACCGGTTCCGAGCTTGTGGACTGGCAAAACGAGCCGGTCGAATCCCTGAAGCCCGGTCAGGTGGTGGAGTCCAATTCCCATGTTCTGGGCAATCTGGTGGCGGACTGGGGCGGAGAATATGTCCGGCATGACATTATCCGGGACAATTTTGACCAGATTCGCCAGATTGTTCAGAAGGGTGGTGTCGACGGATTTGACATCATTCTGACCGTCGGGGGGTCTTCGGCCGGATCCGAGGATTTCTCCCGGAAGGTGATTCAGGATCTGGGTGTGGTACTGGTTCATGGGGTGACCATGATGCCCGGGAAACCCGTCATCATCGGGAAAATATCGGAAAAACCCGTGTTCGGTGTCCCCGGATATCCGGTTTCGGCCATTGTGGCCTTTGAACAGTTTGTGGGCCCCCTGATGTGCAGACTTTTGGGACGACCGGAACCGGTGCGCCGGCAAATTGCGGTTTTGCCGGTCAAAAAAATTCCCTCCAAACTGGGACTGGAGGAATTTCTCCGCGTCAAACTGGGCGCCATCGGGGATCAGGTCGTCGCCATTCCCCTTCCCAGGGGTGCGGGCTGCATCACCACACTGACCCAGGCGGACGGTATCATCCGGATTCCCCATCCGGTTGAAGGCATCCGGGAACATGAGCCGGTCATGGCCGATCTGCTGCGGCCGATCGAGTCCATTCACCGCACCCTGGTCATCGTGGGCAGCCATGACAACACGCTGGATGTTCTGGCCGACATGCTGGCATCCGGCGGAAGCGGCCTGACCCTGTCGTCCAGCCATGTCGGAAGCATGGGCGGCCTGACCGCCATTCGAAAAGGGGTCTGCCATGCCGCCGGATCGCATCTACTGGATATCTCGGACGGCACCTACAATGAGAGCTATATCCGCAAATACCTGCCCCAGGTTCCGGTCAAACGGGTACATCTGGTGTTCCGGGATCAGGGCCTGATCGTCCCCAAAGGCAACCCGAAACATATCACGGGCATTGCGGATCTGGCGCGGGACGGCATCCGGTTCATCAACCGTCAGCCCGGGTCCGGCACCCGGATTCTGCTGGATTTCAAACTGTCACAGCTCGGTATCGATCCGGCCCGTATCGCGGGATATGAACAGGATGAGTTTACGCATATGGCCGTTGCCGTAGCGGTACTGGGCGGGGCCGCGGATGTGGGGCTGGGCATTTTTGCGGCAGCAAAAGCCCTGAATCTTGATTTTATTCCGGTTGTCACCGAACAGTATGATCTGATCATTCCCGGTGTGCATTTTGATTCGGACATGATTCAAACGTTGCTGTCTGTTATCCGTTCTTCGGAATTCCGGGACCGGGTCATGGAACTGGGCGGCTATCATACGGAACGGACCGGAGAAATACTGTAGCGTGAAAACAGAAGTCAGAAGACAGAATTCAGAATAAAAAGGTATATGTTATTTTTATACATGAGGATGTACTATCCGGAATGATTCATGAACGTTTACCGTGAAATGCAATTAAAAATAAACATATACCGTCAAGCTCCATAGGAGCGACCTGTTTGTAGAATGACGTATAACAATTCCTCTCAAGCCCCGTAGGGGCGGCCTGTGTGTTTCGGTTACAGGCCGCTCCGATGGAGCTTGATGGGAATAACAGCATCAATTTCTACAAACAGGTCGCCCCTACGGGGCTTTTCCGGAAGATGTCATTTTCATCCCCGGGGGGGTGAACATCCACGTATGATTCATGATCGTTTACCGTGAAAATGCATCGACAGAAAAAAATGAATATCGAACAAGGAATCCGGCAGGCATGCTTTGTCCCTATGCCCCCTTGCCCCTTTTCACTTTTTTGAACAGCATTGGAAATGGCACGAATGGCTTTGTTACACAGATCCACAATGACCCCTATTTTTTCATGGAGAATTCATGATAATCCCTGATTCTGGAAGAGATCGATTCAGCCCCCTCTTTACGGATCTGTATGGGCTGACCATGATGGCGACCTACCACCATCATCACCAGAATCATATGGCGACATTTTCCCTGTTCATCCGCGGGCAGGATTCCCTCAACCGGGGATATTTTGTTTCGGCCGGTCTGGATGACTGTCTGACATATCTGGAAAACCTCCGGTTTTCATCACGGGATATCTCCTGCCTGAAACAACTGAACCGGTTTTCTCCGTCATTCATTGACAAACTGACCACATTCCGCTTTACCGGTGACGTATGGGCCATGCCGGAAGGCACGGTCTGTTTTGCAGATGAGCCACTTGCCGAGATTTCGGCCCCGCTGCCCGAAGCCCAGTTGATTGAAACCGTGATGATCAATACGATGGGATTTCAGACCATGATCGCGACCAAAGCCGCCCGGTGCATTTATGCCGCAGCCGGAAGGCCTCTGGTGGATTTTTCCCTGCGGCGGACCCAGGGCTTTGACGCGGGCATGAAGGTTGCCCGATGTGCGTTTCTGGCCGGATTTGCCGCAACCAGCAATGTACTGGCCGGACAGCAATACGATATTCCGGTTTCCGGAACCATGGCCCATTCCCTGATTCAGGCTTTCGGAAACGAAGATGACGCGTTTATGGCGTACGCCAGGACATTTCCGGACGACTGCATTTTTCTGATCGACACCTTTGATGTCATTGCCGGGGCACATGCCGCTGTCAAGGCCGGCAAATGTCTGGCGCAACAGGGGCACAAACTGAAAGGGGTTCGAATCGACAGCGGGGACATGGTGGAAGAAAGCCGGATGGTTCGGGATATTCTGGATTCAGCCGGGCTTCAATCGGTACAGATTGTCGTCAGCAGCGGCTTTGACGAATACCTGATCGCAGATGTCATCAACTCCGGGGCAACCATCGACGCATTCGGAGTCGGCACCCGGTTTGGGGTGTCCAGCGATGCCCCCTATCTGGATATGGTTTACAAGCTTACCCGCTATGGCAACCGGAATGTCCGGAAAACCAGTCCGGGGAAAATCACCCTGGCCGGCGAAAAACAGGTTTTCCGGTTGTCGGACGAATCCGGAAAATTTGTATCGGACACACTCGGGACCCGGGATGAACGCATTGCAAATGCCCATCCACTTCTGGAGCGGGTCATGAAAAAAGGCAGACGACTGGAACCGTCTGTGCCCCTTTCTGCCATCCGAAACCGGTTTAAGGATCAATTTTCCCGTCTGGATGCGGCATGTCAAACGTTGTATGAACCCGAACGATACCCGGTTGACATCAGCCCGGACCTGCTGAACCTGCAGGGACCGAAATGACGCGCACCATTGTCATCACCAGCATATTTCCCCCCACCCCTGCCGTCCATCGGTGGCGTGACAGCGGCATCGGAAACCTTGTCGTTGTCGGGGACCAAAAAACGCCTGTTCCCTGGTCTCTTGAAAAAACCATTTTTATTTCAGCCGAAACCCAGAAAACCCTTCCGTTTCATATCATCCCCAAATTGCCCTGGAATCATTATGCCCGCAAGATGATCGGTTATCTGACCGCCATGTCACAGGAAGCCGATGTCATTATCGATACGGATGACGACAATTTTCCGACAGCCGGCCACAATGTTTTGGACCGGATCGGAACATATCCGGTTTCACCCAAAAATCGGGGATTTGTGAATGTGTATCGTCAATTCACGGATCAGTTCATCTGGCCCAGGGGGTTTCCCCTGAACCGGATTCGATCGGAGTGCACGGTTGTTCCGCAGACAGAATGGCAGGATCAGACAGTCACCGCTGCCATCTGGCAGGGGCTTGTCAATGGTGAACCGGATGTGGATGCCATATACCGGCTGACATCCAATCTGCCCTGCACATTCAATCCGGGATCGCCGGTCGTTCTGGACAGCGGCACCATTTGTCCTTTCAATTCCCAGAATACGGTATTTTTTCGGGACGTGTTTGCGCTGATGTATCTTCCGGCCTTTGTATCGTTCCGGTTCACCGATATTTTACGGGGTCTTGTTGCGCAACCCATTCTGTGGCAGTCGGGCCTTCGCCTCGGGTTTACCGGCCCCACGGCGTTTCAGGACCGGAACCCCCATGATTACCTGTCTGACTTTGTTTCGGAAATTCCCTGCTATCTGAATGCGGAGACCGTCATTGACGTGACAGAATCCGTTGTCAGACCGGACGCATCCATTTCCGACAACCTGTTTCAAACCTATGACGCGCTTTTCGGCCAGGGCATTGTTCCGGATTCCGAGTTGATACTTCTGGATGCCTGGCTGAAGGATGTTGCGAAGTTCCGATTCCGATAACAGCCAAGCGGTCAAACCGCCTGGCTGGCTCTCGAAACTCACTGCTCATGTCACACTACTGAATTTATTTTTACGGTGACCAGAAATGATCAGATCATTTTTTCGATTTTGGCGTTTTTCTTCAGACCTTCGATATAGGTCTGAATATCGGTCTGAACTTTTGTCTGTTTCAGAAACCGGCCGATTTTCTCCTTGACTTCATCGTAGGTTTGCGTTGCTTCCGGTTTTTTATCCGTCACCTTGATCAGATGATATCCAAACTGGGTCTCCACCACATCGCTCATTTCACCCGTCTTTAATGCAAACGCCGCATCCGAAAAGGGCTTGACCATGGCATCTTTGGGGAAAAACCCCAGATCCCCGCCCTTGGCCTTGCTGGGACAGTCAGAATTCTCTTTGGCCAGGGCTTCAAAGTCTCCACCGGCCTTCAGTTTCTGCTGAATATCGGTTATCTTCTTTTTGGCCTCGGCTTTTTTGGCATCGCCATCCCCGGCTTCGGTCTTGATCAGGATATGGCTGGCCTGAACCTGTTCCTTCTGCTTGAAGGAATCGGTATGGCTGTCGTAATATGCCTTGATTTCCGCGTCATCGATCTGAATTTTGTCAGCCACTTCCGTATCGATCAGCTTCCGGATTTTCATGTCCTGTTTGAGCTGTTCTTTCAGTTTGGCCTCTGTCAGGCTGACCTTGGTCAGCATCTCATTGAATTCCTTGTCACCCGGAAAATTTTTCCGAATTTGGCCAATTTTTTCATTTATTTCCGTGTCGGAGGCTTCAATTTTCTTTTTGGTGCATTCCTGTTTCAGAAGCTCCAGTGTCACGGCATTATCCAGGGCTTCGGCCTCCATCTCTTTGGTGTCCATCGGATTGGGCTGGCCTTGCATTCCCTGTTTCATCTGCATGCTCTTCAATGCCTTGTCGAGATCCTTTCGAACAATGGCAACACCATTGACCGTGGCCACCTTCTGGTTGGGATCTGCGGCAGGCGCCTCGGCTTTTACATCTGCTTTTTTATCGGATACTGCGGGTTTGGCTTTGCCGGAATCGGCTTTGGCCGGCGTTTTATCCTGGGCAAATACCGGGCATGTGGTCATCATAGCTGCCAGCAATGCGATTATCAGGATATTGTACAACGGTTTTGCAATTCTCATTACCTGTCTCCATAAAAAATTTTGTTGATTGTTGGATGCAGACAAACCCTCCTGCATCCTGTTTTATAGACTTTCAGAAAAATAATTTCGCTGCGTTATCGGTCGGGGATGGCCGAAAAAAGGCCTATCCCCTCCCTGCTGCCTTGCGAAATTAATTTTCTGAAAGTCTATGTTATAAACGCTTTCTCTGCCGTTTCTCATTTTCCACCCAGAAGTCCCTGAACGGACTTCATGATATCTGCAGGCAGCGCAATAATCTTGGCATTGGGAGATGCCGCCAGTTGTTTCATGGCATCCACATATCGCTCCCCCAGCAGATAAATGGCTGGAAGATGGCGTTCCCCAATGGCATCCGATACCCGCTTGATGGCTTCACGGGTGGCTTCGGCCATGATGATTTTGGCTTCGGCATCGCGCCGGGATGCTTCCAGTTTTCCTTCAGCCTCCTGAATGCTGGCTTCCTTGGCGCCTTCCGCATTCAATATAGCCGCGACCTTGAGCCCTTCGGCCTCGGTAATTGCCGCTCTCCGGGACCGCTCTGCAGAGGCCTGTTTTTCCATGGCCTGCTGCATGGTTGGAGACGGTTTGATATCCTGGATTTCGACGGTTTTCACAACGATTCCCCAGGCAGCGACATCGTCTGAAATGGCGGCTTTCAATTTGGATTTGATGAGTTCCCGTGAACTGAGCGCATCGTCCAGATCCATTTCACCCACGATGCTTCTGAGCGATGTCTGAATCAGATTGACGATGGCAAACCGGAAATCATCCACGCCATACACCGCCTTCTGCGGATCGATGACATTGATAAAGGCCAGCGCATTGGACATGATCACCGCATTGTCCCGGGTAATGACCTCCTGGGTGGGGATATCCATGGAAATGTCCTTGGTGATAACCTTGTGGGCGATGGCATCCAGATACGGAAGAACAAAATTCAAACCCGGATTCAGGGTTCGATGATATTTGCCAAGCCGTTGCACCACATGCTTATAGCCTTGGGGAACAATCCGGACGCCAAGAAAAATGGTCAGGATCACCAGAAATGTCAGGATAACGATCACTGTCAAGCCAGCCATACAACACCTCCCTGTTTTATTGTTTCCTGTCCACTTTCAGGACATGCCCGTCAATTCCGGAAATCCGGCCATAGTCGCCCGGAACAAAGGTGTCCGTACTGATAAAATCCCATTCTTCCGCTCCCAGGACCGGAAGGGTAAATCGAATTTTGCCCTTTTCCAGAGGCGCAGAGTTGGCTTTGATGACCATTCCCACTTGACCCAGAATGGCTTCCTGAGACATGCCTGCCGTAGTTTTATCTACCATCCTGGGTTTCAACAGTCGAAACCATAGAACAGTAAACACGGTTGAGGCCAATGTCCATACGAACAACTGAAAACTGAAAGACAGATTCTGTACAAAATACACAATAAGACCTGTAAAGATAGCCCCAAAGCCAAACCAGATAATGGTAAAGGACGGAATGAACAGTTCTGCCCCGATCAAAATCAACCCGAAAGAAAGCCAATGCCACCAGAGGACGTTCAAGGAAATTACCTCCTGATTCCATAAAAATCGGGAACACACAACAGACAGGGTATTTCAGATTAGAAAATTCAAAAATTGGATGGCGTTATCAGGACATTATCACCCATGCATTTTTATCACAGGTTGATAAACTTGTACACGATCAAAATTGAGAGAGGTGTATTGATATCTTTCTGATAAAACGCTACCATTGCCAAAATTTGAATTCGGTGCCGTCAGTCAAAGACATTTTTTGCGTTTTATGTAGTTAAAAAGTATTTTCACGGTAAACGCTCATGATCGGTCTGATCACCCTCATGAATGAAAATAAACAGCGAACCGCAGAATATCGAACAAGGAACCGCAGAAGGATGAATACAGAGCTTGCGGCGGTCCGGCCAAACAGTCAGGTAGGCCAAACTACCGGCCAAACCTGACCTACCGGCTACCATCGATTTCAGCGGGACACGGGTAGGTCAGGGTGCCGCGGCTTTTTGCGGCTCCCTGACACCATGCTGAAAACGCCACATGAAGATGGATTAAAACAATGGCAAGCCCTGTCGGACATACACTGGCGGCATTGATCGGATATGCTGCAACTGTCAATTGTTGGAATTCAAAGCCGAAATACGGCACACTGGCGATGTATGTTCTGGCTGCCAATCTGCCTGACATCGATTTTTTGCCGGGTATTTTTCTGGGAGATCCCGGACGGTTTCATCATGGCATCACCCACAGCATCGGCGCGGCGATCCTTTTCGGCGTCATTGTCTGGATTGTTCAACGGATTCGCACTCAGAGAGCGGTTTATATGGCCATGGCCCTTTCCGCACTTTACGGTTCCCATCTGATTATTGACTGGATGACAGCCGATTATCGCCCGCCGTTCGGGTCGCCGCTGTTGTGGCCGTTTTCGATGGAACGATATCATTTTCCCGTATCCATTTTTATCAATATCGAACGAAAGGCATTTTTGTCCCTGCCCACCATCCTGCATAATCTGTATGCGATGATTATCGAGATCAGCCTTCTGACACCGCTACTGGCTGGTGTTGGCTATATTGCCCTGAAAACACGTTTCACGAACCCACAAAAAATAGAAACTGAGAAATTCAGCCACATACCATTTAAATAAAAATTTTGAACTATTGAAGAGGACTTCATGCTTGAACTGACCACCGAATACATTCAGTACCGGATTGCCGATTCCGGAAAAATATTCCAGAATGGCCAGATACTGCATCAGCAGGGATTGTATCACTGTGCGGAAGCCGATATAAAAAACGGTGCTTTTGCGTATGAAATCGATGGCAATTATGGGGATTACACCACCCGGGTCCAGATTCTGTCTGACAGCGTCAGAACGTCCTGCAACTGTCCCTATCCCGGCAAAGGCTGCAAGCATACCGTAGCCGTGTTGCTGGATGCCATGCACCGCATCAATGCCTGGCAATCTGTTCTGGAAAAACCGGTCGAGCAACCGAGAGAATCAGATGAAGCCTGGTTGTCCGCCGATGAAATCCGGGAACAGGCCATCGCCGATCGCCATATCCGGGCCAAAAAAGAACCATTTCAGGTCACCTTGGGCGACATGTTGAAAGGCGTGCATTTCATTGAAACACCCAAGGGCAAGCAATACCGCGTGACCCTTCACAATCCCCTGACCGGAGCCGGTCACTGTTCCTGTCCGGATTTTCTGACCAACCGCCTGGGAATCTGCAAACATCTGATCCACATCACCGAACGGATCAAAAAAGAGGAGCATCTCCAAAAACGCATTGCCGCAGAACGCTTCCCGTTTATCGACATCTACTGGGATTCAATTTCTGACACCCCCAGATTGTTCTCCGAACTTCCGGAAACCGAACAGGGAGACATTCAGCCGTTTCTGACGTCCTGCTTCAATGCAAATGGCGAATTTGTGGGCAATGACATCAGTCTGTTGATGCCCCTGATCACCCATCTTTCGGATCACAAGCGGGTTCGGATACAGGAATCGGTTATCGAACAGGTGGACCGGCGGCTGATGCTTCGTGAAATGGAAAACATGTCCGGCACAGCACCCATGGATCTGGCATTTTTAAAAACAGGGCTGTACCCCTATCAGGAAGCCGGGGTCCGGTTTGCCTTGCACCGTCCGGCAGCCCTCATTGGCGATCAGATGGGGCTTGGCAAAACCCTTCAGGCCATTGTTGTTGCCATATTGAAAAAACAGGTTTTTGGATTCAACCGGATACTGGTCGTTACCCTGGCATCACTCAAGGATCAGTGGAAACGGGAAATCGAACGGTTTACGACGGAAACCGCAACCATCATTGCCGGGCCTGCCCTGGAACGCCAGCGGATTTACCTGGAAGATACGAGTCTCTTCAAAATCACCAATTACGAGACCGTTCTTCGGGATACCGGGATGATCAGCCGGTTTGAACCCGATCTGGTGATTCTGGACGAGGCCCAGCGGATCAAGAACTTTGAAACCAAAACGGCCCAGGCCATCAAATCGCTTCCCCGCAAACACAGTCTGGTTCTGACCGGAACACCGCTTGAAAACCGCCTGGAAGATGTTTACTCCATTATCCAGTTTCTGGATTCCTCCCTGTTGTCGCCACTCTGGCGGTTTGCGGCGGATTATTTCATGCTCAGCCGGGCAAAAAAGGGCAAACTTCTGGGTTACCGGAATCTGGACCGGCTTCACGAAACCCTGAAACCTGTCGTAATTCGGAGACGGCGGGAAGAGGT
>JBFXFK010000161.1:0-10722 GCA_050179135.1 Desulfatirhabdiaceae bacterium
GATCTACCCGGATACCATCACGTCGCCTCTTTCCCATGAGGCTGCCCTGCTGGCTGCCGGCGGGCTTTGCCTGGCTGTGGAACAGGTTGAAAACGGTCTCTTTGATAATGCCTTTGCCCTGGTCCGGCCGCCCGGTCATCACGCCGAGCGGAATAAATCCAAGGGCTTTTGCCTGTACAATAATGTGGCGATTGCTGCGCGATACGCCCAGCATACCCTGGGTATCGGACGACTGCTCATTGTGGACTGGGACCTTCATCATGGAAACGGCACCCAGAACTGTTTTGAAGACAATCCGGCGGTTCTCTTTTTTTCAGTTCACCGATCCTTTTTTTATCCGGGAAGCGGCAGCCTGCGGGAAGTCGGCAAGGGCCCCGGAAAAGGCTTTACCGTGAACATCCCGCTTCTTCCGGGCTTTGGGGACGGGGAATACCTGACACTGTTTGAAAAAATCCTGAGACCCATCGCCCTTGAATTCAAACCGGACTTCATACTGGTCAGCGCCGGTTTTGACATTCATTATGGAGACCCTCTGGGCGGCATGTTGGTAACGCCAAAAGGATTTGCGGCAATGACCCGAACCATTCTTCAAATCGCCGGGTTGTGCTGCAATGGCAAGGTGGTCATGGCGTTGGAAGGTGGCTATGATCTGGAAGGTCTCAAGGACTCGATGCGGGAGGTCCTGATGGAACTGACAGACAGCCAGTTCACCGATCCGCTGGAAATGATGGCGACGGCAGACCGAAAAAAGATGAATTATGTCCTCTGGCGGATCAAACAGGTTCATATGCGATACTGGAAGAGCCTGGATTCCGATCCTGCCGGCGGTATGGAAGAGACACCGTCCATACTGGACCGGACAAAGGCAGGATTGTCCCGGGTGCTGATGTATCTGAAACACTGACCCCAAAACGGCTGGGATAATAAAATCCGATGGCATTGTTTGGTGATTCCATAAAGCGCATTGCACAAAAGATGCAGTCCTGTGAAGAGTGGATCGAGATGGTGCGGGATCTGCGCGAACCGATCGATCCCGGAAAACCACCCAAAAATCTTTTCATGCGATGGGCGGAAAAAGAAGATCTTTTGGCGATTAACGCTCTGGAAGGCTTTGTCAAGGAAACCAGTTTCATGGAAGAATCCCTTGAAAAAGGGGACCGCTGCCTGTTGTTCGAGGATGGAAAAGAATTGCGGGCGTTTGCCTGGGTGACGTTCCGGGATTTCAGGATGGCACTCTGGTACACCCTGAAACTGCCGCCCGGCTGGTCCTACCTGGAATACATCACTGTTCATCCGGTCGTTGCCGGGCAAGGCGTCGGATCATGTCTGCTGGGATCTTTGATGACAGCGGTTCGCGATCAGGGCTTCAGCCACATGGTATCCGGGATGTACAGCAACTGGGATGGCTCCATCCGCCTGCACACCAAAATGGGTTTTCGGGTTCAACGGCGGCTGACCCAGTGCAAAATTCTGAACATTTTCCCCATTCCGCCCAAAGAAAAACAGGATGGATCATGAATATCCTTGTCACCCAGCGATTGCCGGATATCGTCATGAATCTTCTGCAGAGCGCCCATACCGTCTCTGTCGGTTCCGATGACCGGCCCATGACATCCCAAAGCCTGATCCGGGAAATGGCACATGTGGATGGTTTGCTTTCAACCATATCGGATCGCATCGATCCGGTCGTGATGGATGCCGCACCCGGGCTGAAGATTATCGCCAATTACGGGGTAGGGTACAACCATATCGATCTTGCGGCAGCAACGCGTCGCGGGATTCTGGTAACCAACACCCCGGATGTATTGACCGATGCGACCGCAGACCTGACATTTGCCCTGATTCTGGCCCTGGCCAGAAGAATTGTGGAAGGCGATCGGCGAACCCGCAGCGGAGAATTCCGGTATTGGGCGCCTCTGACATTTTTGGGAACCGAGGTCAGCGGGAAAACACTGGGTATTATCGGCATGGGTCGCATTGGCCGGGCCGTAGCCAAACGGGCGGCCGGATTCAACATGAACATTGTCAGCATGTCTCGAAAAAATAAAAATCCATCCGATACGGATACTTCGGTTCAATATACTGATTTTGACACGCTTCTGAAAATTGCGGATTTTGTCAGTCTTCATGTGCCGCTGACACCGGAGACCCATCATCTGGTCGGAAAAAACGAGCTGGAAAAAATGAAGCCAACCGCATTTCTGATCAACACCTCCCGCGGGCCGGTTGTGGATGAGTCGGCATTGACCGATATTCTTTTCAGGAACAGAATCGCCGGCGCCGGTCTGGATGTCTATGAACATGAACCCGTGCTGGCTCAAGGTCTTTCCGATTGTTCCAACTGCATTCTGCTGCCACATGTGGGCAGCGCCACGATTGAAACCCGAACCCGCATGGGCATGATGGCCGCGCACAACCTTCTGGACGGACTTGATGGCAAGAGGCCAGCCAACTGTTTGAATTATCAGGCGGTGTATGAAAAAAAGTGCCGGGGTAGGGAAGGGGATATAGATCGCAAACAATGATCCGCTAAAGTATATTGACGAATCCTCGCCGGTTTTCCACCTGTTTATAATATTGACAAAAAAAACGAATGAACATAAACTTTCAAAGTTTTATTCACATGTTTATCATTTTGATTATATAGAGCTATTTTTTTCCTGTTTCACCAGAAAGGACTGACATGCTTAGTTTTTTGCGTAAAAGTGCCGGCACATGGCTGATCAAGGCAATTCTCGGTGCAATTGTCGTGGTGTTCATTTTTTGGGGGGTCGGCAGCTTTCAGACCCGGGACGGCGCCTGGGTTGCAAAGGTGAATGGCGAAACAGTCTCTGCAGAACAGTACAACGAGACCTACAATTCTCTGGTTCAACGTTACCGGTCGGCATATGGTCAGCGATTCAATGATGAGATGATCAAAATGCTGAATCTCAAACAACAGGCACTGGATCAGTTGATTGAAAAACAATTGCTTCTGAATGAGGCACTCCGGCTGAAAATGAATGTATCCGACGATGAACTGATCGATTCCATCCGCCAGATGCCGGTTTTTCAGAATAATGGCGTTTTTGATGAAAAACGGTATCGGGGCCTTTTGACGCAGAACCGGTTGAACCCGGAATCCTTTGAAAAAATACAAAAAGAAATGCTTCTGGTGGATAAGCTGCGATCATTTGTCATGGACAGCGTTCGTGTCTCCGAGAATGAAATTGTTGAATGGTACAACTGGAAACATGAAACGATTCAGATCGATTATGCCTTTGTGGATCCGGCCCAATTAACCGACACAGTGGTCAATGACACCGAGGTAAGCCAGTATTACACGGATCATCAGGATGAATTCAAAACCGAGCCCAAGCGGATTGCCCGGTATGTTGAAATAAAACCGGATGCATTTGCAGACCAGATTTCCCTGACCGAAGAGGAAATCAAGGAATATTATGAAACCCGTACGTCGGAATTTGAAAAGCCGAAAACTGTGGAAGCCAGACATATCCTGTTCAAACTGCCCCAGGAAGCTTCTGATCAGGCTGTCGAAACCTATCGGGAAAAAGCTCTCAGCATCATGAAAATGGCCAAAGAAGGCAAGGATTTTGCCGAGCTGGCCAAACAGCATTCGGATGACCCAGGCAGCAAGGAAAATGGTGGACAACTGGGAAGTTTTAAAAAGGAAGACATGGTTCAGCCCTTTGCTGAAAAGGCCTTTTCAATGAGCCCCGGTGAGATCAGCGAACCGGTTCGCACCCAGTTTGGCTGGCATATCATCAAGGTGGAAAAGGTCAATGAGGCCAACACCCAGTCATTTGAACAGGCATCTCCCATCATCCGGAAAAAATTGACCGATGAACGCGCCGGCAACCTGGCGTTTGACGCAGCGACAACATTGAACGACAAGATGCTGGATTTTAATGATTTTGAAAAAGCGGCAGAAGAGGGCAAATATGCGATCACGGTCTCCAAACCGTTTACCCGGAAAGGCTCCGAGGAGATTAAATCTCCCAAATTTGCCGAAGCCGTTTTTTCACTTGAAAAAGATGGCATCAGTGATGTGATCGATCTGGGAGGGGGACGCTATGCCCTGGCGCAGGTGATGACCATCATTCCGGAAACCATACCCGAACTGGAAACCATAAAAGAGATTGTTCGAACCGCGGCATTGCAGGACAAGCAGAAAAAAAGGGCCGGGGAAATTGCCGATCAGATTCTGGCACTGGCCAAATCCGGAAAAACCCTGGCAGAAGCCGGCACTGAAAAAGGCATCAAAACCGCAACAACCGGTTTTTTTGAGCGAAGCGGCAGAATCGCGGAAATCGGCTTTGAGCCGGAAATTTCAAAATCCGCTTTTGGTCTTTCACCTGACAAAAAGTTGCCTGAGGCGGTTATCAAGGGTCAGAAAGGCTATTATGTCATCGCGTTCAAAGACCGGAAATCTCCGGAACCTGATGGCCTGGAAAAAGAAAAAGAACAGATTCTGAATACACTGAAATCCCAGAAGCAGAACCAGGTCTTTGAAAAGCTGGTCGAGACGCTTCGAAAAGCCAGTGATATTGAAATATCGAAATCCTTTACCTGATATATTTTGTACCGACCGTATTGAGACATGAGTCGTGCGTATTGAGAGGCCACCTGAACGTTTGGCCTTCAGCCCTCCTCCCACCAGCGGGGGGAGGAGGGTGATCAGACCGATCGTGAGCCCGTAAAACTGACACTATGTGGCGCTTTTATCCTCAAGTCCAGAACAGGGGAACGGTATGGGCATTTCTCCTTCAGACAATCCAATTGATGACACCCGGACCCTGATCAAAAAAATTATCACCCAGTCCAAAATACCACTGTCACTGGATGATATTCATAAGCGCCTTCCTGTTCTGTACCAGACCGACCATCAAAACCTGAACCGGTTGATTGAAACCCTGATCCGGGATAACGCCATACATCCATGGCCTGCCAGATCCCGAAACCGCAAACCCCGGTTCTGGAATCAGGACATGATTCTTTTTACCCGGCAGGAAATCCTTTCAGCCCTTTCCAAATCCCGTCGTACCCAAAATCAACTGACAGATTCTGTTCGAAAACGGCTGTTTGGATGCGCCAAGGACGCTTCCATCAAGCAAATCAAACAGATATTGAACGATCTGTTGGCTGAAAAACAGGTATTTTCACATCCGCCAATTGGTCGTAAGAAAACCCGGTTTGCGCTTCAAGCCGTTCGTGTTGGCGATTATCTGGGAAAGCTTCTGACCGAGATGGAGCGGACTTGCCGCAATTTGGAAACAGCCCATGTCACACCAGCCCAGGTTGTGGCAGAACTTCAAAAAAAATTGGGCTTGTCACCCGATGTCAGGCCGCAGCCCCAATCCGTCAGTCAGCCGCTTTCCAATTCATCCCAACCGGATTTTTCTCAACAAATGCTCCAAAAAATGATCGAGATCGAACCGGGTGCCCCCAATCAGGTTCCGGTCTGGATTCCGGATCTGAGAAAAGTCATGCATCTGAACAAACATGAATTCGATCAGGCTGTATTGAAACTGGCTGGTGATGGAAAAATCTATCTTGACAGGCATGCCCATCCGGCCCAACTGTCACCAACGGAACGGGAACAAATGGTGACGGATCATACAGACGCCTGTTATGTGGTGGCGGTCATGCGTAAAGGTGTTCTGTAATGGATAATCCATTCCGGAGCCGCATCGTTTCAACCCCCTGGGCTTCCGGAGAAATTGAAGTTCCGGAAATCAATGCGGAAGCGTTTGATTTCTGCTGCAATGTCCTGAATCGTGTTCGAAGTGAAAAGCACAGTATGTCGGTCCTGCTGACCGGTCAGACCGGCAGCGGAAAAACCCATCTTCTGAACCGGATTCAGAAGCATCTCAAAACCATCTCCCGGCTCCATCTGTTTCTTGCAGTCCGACTCCATACCAGCCCCAATCGTTTCTGGCGACATCTTCGCAAAAACTGTGTGGAAAGTCTGGAAAAGAAAACACGAAACAACCGATCCCAGTTGGATCTGATTTATTTGAGAAGACTCTTTCTCGAATGTCATAAACGCACCATTCCAACCACCATGCTTCCGGATATGACGGACCGGATTCGTCTTCAGTCCAATATTTCCCTGGCTATGACCACTGCCTTTGAGAATCTGATTCGAAAGGTTAACATCACGGATACGCTGGCTTGGCTGAAGGGGTATTCCCTTTCTGAAGATCGCCTTCAGAAAATTGGTTTGCCCCCGCCGGAAAATGATCATGACGCATTTGAGGATGAAGCCAGGGAATTCATCAAGGAACTTTTCAGGCTGGCCGGTGATATTCCCATTGTTCTCTGCTTTGATCAGATTGAGGCACTTCAGCGATATCCAAATGATGATGCGGGATTGTTCACATTCGGGCAGGCGGTGCGAACCTTGCATAATGAAACCCAAAACCTTCTGATCATTTCCTGTGTCCAGTCATTTTTTCTGGGTGATCTGAAACGGGCTGTAATGGTTCCGGACTTTGATGGCATGAGTGAACATCAGAAGCATCTGGATTTTATGACCAGTGAACAGGCCAGACTGTTGATTTCTGCCAGACTGAATAGGGCGGTTGAAGATGAAAATCAAAAAGCCGAAATCATGAAAAAGATGGAGGCGGGTCTGCCTTCCCGGTTGAAAGACAATCGTGGAACCGCCAGGGAAGTTCTGACATATGCCGCAGAGGTGTTTGATCGATGGTGTACCCCTATGCATCAGCCAGAATCGGAAACATTGAAATCTGACCCGGATGAGCGTTTTCTGGAAAATGAGCTGAACCTTCGTGAAGATGCCGCAATGAAACGGATGAAGCCGGATCATCTGGATGAAATTATTCAGGGGGTGATCCCGACATTGTGTCATATCCGGAATGGCCAGTGCAAAGAAACAGACGGTTTGCCCATACCGGATATCGATATGTCCCTGAAATGTGGTGAAAAGACCACACGTATCAGCCTTTGCAACCAGGACAATATGAACAGCCTTGCCGCCCGGTTGCGTCGTCTTTTGGATCGCATTAAAAAAGGGGAGGGCGGAGACAACCTGATTCTGATCCGGCATTCCGAACGTCGAATCCCGCCGGGTGCAAAAAAAGTGAATGAGTATATCCAAAAAATTAAAAAACAGGGCGCCAGATGGCTGACTCCTTCCCGGGAAACCCTTTCCGTACTGGATGCCCTTCGAAGCCTCTTGAATGAGGCCAAAAGTGGTGATCTGAACAATTCCGGGCAGCCGGTAACTGAAAAAACTGTTCGGGACTGGGTTCGAAAGGCATCCTGTGATCCGGCATGGGATTTTGTCGGATCCATGATCGGAGATAGACCTTCAGGCATGTCGGGACGTGACCCGGATGTTTTGCTGCAGTTGATGGATATTTTGAAATCGGAACGGATTGTGTGGCTGTCCGATGCGGCGGAAACATTGAATCAGGATACCAGCGCATTGGAACGAATGATTCAGCCCGGCCTGTATCGTATCGGCTATCTGGATGGACCACCTTCGCTGCTGTATGATATGGGATCATTGTGATGGGCGCGGCAGGGGCTTGAGCGTTCGGCCAACCCTCCAAAATGGATAATCTGCGTGGATAAGGAGTCAATCTGATGAAACACCGAAAATGGTTTTTATTGTCGTCATATCCTATTTTAATTCTGTTTTTGATTCTGCTGTCATTTCAAAAGACTGGCATTGCAGCCGAAAAAACCGAATCCAAACCGGAAAATTCAGTTCCTGAAATCATTCAGATTCAGCCAGCAAAGCTGAAACCGGATATAGCGCGTCTCAATCCGGGTCTATCGGTTTTTTATATCGAAAAAAAATTCCGGCATATCAATGACATGCCGGCAGAAATCACTGCCTATTCTGCCGGCAAACCCATTCAGATACTCAATCACCGCTTCAACGGTGAGGAACCGGTGTTTGACAGCGATCTGGCACGGGGCGTTGGCATGTGGATAACCGGATGGATTCAATTTTCGCAAAGCGGACAATATGATCTGATGGCAAAATCAAACGATGGCATCCGTATCTGGATCAATGAGAAGCAGATCATCGAGGATCCGGATGTCCATTCCGATCGATATTCACCCAAAGCCTCACTGGCAGTCGCAGAGCCGGGTTATTATCCACTGAAAATTCTGTATTTTCAAAGAAAAGGGTCAGCCTGTCTTGAAATGCACTGGAAGGAGCCCGGCAAGATGGAATTTTCAATCATTCCGGCGACCGCTTATTTTCATATTCCGGTTACAGGCCCCAAATCATGATGTCTGCAGAAGGGATCATTCAATTCAATCTATCATTTCAGAAGACTGAGGCGCTGAATGAAAAATGGATCGGGCGGATGCAGCCCTGGCGTCACATTCTCTTTCAATTACATCTGATTGGACAGTCTCCGGACAGATATGATGGATACGGTTATGGCAACATCAGTGAACGAGTGAAAAAAAGAATTCCGGATCATGCCTTGCGGTCTTTTGTCATCAGCGGATCACAGACCGGGCATCTGTCCGATCTGACTGTCGATCATTATGCTCTGGTAACCGGTTGGGATCTGGAGAATAACGCCATTGATTCCACTGGACCATGTCATCCGTCATCGGAATCGCTGACCCATGCTGCGGTTTATGAGGCGGACAAGTCTGTTAATGCCGTCATTCATGTCCATAGCCCGGAATTATGGCATCGAAGCCGGGAGCTGGGAATTCCCGCAACATCCCCCCATATCCGATGTGGAACACCGGATATGGCTCAGGAAGTTTTGCGGTTGCTGGGTTGCGCCGCATGCCGCAGCCTGGGAGTTTTCGCGATGGGGGGGCATGCGGACGGGATGATCAGTTTTGGTGAGGATATTATGGAAGCCGGGTTGAGGCTGATCCGATTTTTGGCGTATCCCCAAGAGTCTGTTTGAAGATTTAGACGGCATCCTCAAACAGACTCTGAAGAATGACCCTGAAAAATCAAGTGATCAACAGGCGGATAACCGCCACGGAAACAACCCACAGCAGGGAAGACAGAATCATCAGATCACATGCCATTTCAACATGAAAGGGCCGGATATCCGGAAATTGAACACCAATATACGGTTTATCCACCAGACGGCCATGATATGTATTGGGACCATTCAATTTCACCGCCAATGCCCCGGCAAATGCCGCTTCCGGATAGCCTGAATTGGGGCTTAAATGGTGTGATCCTTCATGAAAAGCGGTTGTCATTGCCGCCATCCCCCTGCCATTCAGAATCCGGGATGCCAGGGCAATAATGGGAACGGATAGTCTGGCCGGTATATAATTCATCACATCATCCATTCGGGCCGACGCCTTGCCAAAACTGATATACGCTTCATTTCTATAGCCGACCATCGAATCCAGCGTGTTGACCATTTTATAGGCCAGAGCCAGTGGAATGCCGCCGATGGCATAGAAGAACAGGGGAGAAATTACCCCATCCACCAGATTTTCAGCAGTCGTTTCGACAGCCGCCCGCATGACACCGGCCTCATTCAACGTGGCGGTTTCTCTCCCGACAATCAGGGACACCTGCTTTCTGGCCTCGGAAAGCCCTCGGGTATAAAGTGTTATAAACACCTGTTTTGACGCACTGGCCAAAGATGATGCAGACAGACAGAAATACAGCAGGATGATTTCCAAAGCCGTATGAATTGCGGGGTGAATGAATTGGGCTATAGTCATGAGACCCCAGGCGGCCAACCCGGTGCCAACAATCAGGCTGAAGGCAAATAACGCTCCGGAAATGATCAGATGAACTGGCAGACTGCGAAAAACAGGTTCCAGGCGACAGATTACATTACCCATCCACCGGATGGGATGCGGAATGAAAACAGGGTCACCGATCAGCAAATCCAGAACAAACGCAGCCAGCACAACATGACAGGGTGTCATGAAAAGGAGAATGTCCATTGACAATCCTGAGCTATTTGATGCCGCGTCTGATGTTGGGGTCGGATATGCCGTTCCAGGGTAACTCCTGACCAGGAGGAACCGTTGCCAGGCATCCGCTGATCAAAAGGGTAAAAACCAATAACAGCATCAACAGTTTTTTCATGGTGGTTATACTCCAGATTGATGGTGAATGATGATTTTTAATCATTTGTCAATATTATGATTATTGAAGTTGGGATCGGTGATGCCGTACCACGGCATTCCCTTATCAGAAGAGAGACCCCCCCAGGTCAGGCATCCGGAAATCATCAGAAACGCCAATAGCAGAAATATCAGTTTTTTCACGATACGCTTTCTCCAGATTGATAGGCTTTGAGGCTTCATTATCCTTGATCTGTGTTTGATCGTTTTATATCGTTTCATAAACCTGTAAACAAGCAAAAAGAGCAGTCATGAACCCGGAATCGGGATCGGAAACATTATTAGTTTACATAATATATCTTATGCGACATTAAATTATATGGAAAACAGGGCAACGGTTAAAATGATACAGAGGCACAATCTACGGCAATTTCGCCTGTCCACCCTTGCCAGGACGGCATCAATGCTGTTGTCAGACAACAGTTGTTGTGATATTTACCGTGAAAAAGATTTACTCTAACATAAACATATCAACACTCTGAAATAAATAATTTATTCATGAACAAGCCTGTTTCGGTATCAGATCATCGGCATATATTTTCAGTTGCAGAGTTAACAGAAAATATTAAAGTTCTACTTGAAGATAAATACCCTTTCTTATGGATATCC
>JBFXFK010000162.1:0-6122 GCA_050179135.1 Desulfatirhabdiaceae bacterium
TCCGGCGTCGACAAATTCACCCCGACAGTTAATGCTGTTGAAAACAGCCTGTCCTCGTTAAACTCCAATGTCGAAGATCTTACACAACCCCTGGCCAGTTTCGCAACGGCCGTGGAAGGGGCAGGACTGGCGCTTACCGCAATAGCCGCAGGCAGCATGGCTGCAGCCGTAACAGCCGCCGGGTCATTTGGAGATCAGGTCAAAGAAATCCACACCCTGTTTGAGGAATCAACAGCCACATATGACCAGTACGATGCCGCCATTCTGGACTATGCCACCACATCCACACAGTCCATGTCCGACATCAATAAAGCCCTGTACGAGTCCATATCCGCCGGTGTCAAATATGAAGACAGCATTGCGTTTTTGACAGATGCAGAAAAGCTGGCAGTAGCCGGCAAGGCGGAGCTGGCGGATTCGGTCAAAATACTCACCGGCACCATGAACGCCTATGGCGCAGAAGCAAGCCTGGCCGGCGAATATTCCGACATCCTGTTTACCGCAGTAAAACTGGGCACCACCACCGTCCCGGAACTGGGTCAATCACTGGGCCAAGTCACCGGTATTGCAGCATCCGCCAATGTGCCATTCAGTGATCTGTCCGCGGCCATTGCAGCCCTGACCGCATCCGGCCTGCCGACGTCTCAGGCTATCACCGGCATAAAGTCCGCCATCGAAAATATCATCAAGCCCACCGAAGGCGCACAAAAAGCAGCAGACGCCCTGGGTATCCAGTTTGACGCAGAAGCCCTTAAAAGCAGAGGATTGGAAGGGGTTTTGAAAGATGTCATCACGGCAACCGGCGGCAATGTCGCAGAGGTCGGCAAACTGTTTACAACCGTGGACAGCCTCAATGCATCCCTGACCCTTGGCACTGACAAATCCGGCCTGTTCAAGTCTGCCCTCCAGGGCATGGAAGATTCAGCCGGCGCCACCCAAAAAGCCTATGATGAAATGGTGACCGGGTTTGAAAACACCAACACCCGCCTGACAAACACCATTACCGCTGCCCTGGTAACATCAGGCAAGCCTTTACTGGATGACTGGGCGGATATTGCCACCGGCCTGGGGGAGGTTTTCAAAGGCCTGAAAGTGGGGATGGATGCCGGAGCATTTGACGACATCTACAATGCCATTGATGATTTTGCATCCAATTTGTCGGCCGATCTCAAAACAATTGGCGCCAATCTGCCGGCAGCCCTGGAAACTCTGGATTTCAGCGGCATGTTGAAAGCCTTTGATGATCTGGGTATCAGTATCAAGGATGTCTTTTCTGCCCTGTTTGGCGACATCGATCTGACCACTCCAGAAGGCTTATCAAAAGCCCTGCAGACCATGGTCAACGCTTTCGAATCCTTTATCAAGATATCAGACGGCATTATCACATCGTTCAAGCCCATTGCAGGCTATCTGGGGGAACTGGCATCCGGTGCCATCGGTGCAGAAGGCGAAACCAAAAAACTGCTTGGCACCATATCCGGTTTTGGCCAACAACTGAACATTGTGACAGGGCTACTTCCCACCTTTGGCACAGCCCTATCCGTACTGGCAGGCGCCAGCATGTTACAATCCATAACCAATGTGGGCATCCTGGCAACCAATCTGACTATGCTTGCCGGACCAATCGGCGTTGTGGCCGGTGCCGCAGCAATCCTTGGAACGGCCATTGGCGGCCTCTCCGGTCCCATCGATGTCCTCAATGAAGGCATGTCCGGTTTTGAGGACGAAATAGGCAGAGTTGATAATAAAATGGATGGTGCGACAAACACCATGAAATTGGCTGCCGCGGCATCCGGAATTTTTGGGTCAGCACTGAATGAAATAGTTGGTCCCATTGACGTCCTCAATGAAGGCATGTCCGGTTTTGAGGACGAAATAGGTCCGGTTGAAACTGGCATGGAAAAGGCGGCTGAAGCGGCTGAGGTATTGAGGTTCAAGATCGGTGAAACCGGCGAAGCAATTGAACAGTTTCCATCTGTTTTTGAATTGGAAATGAATGCCTCAGAATCCGACGCGTTTAAGGATGCAAAAGAATATCTGTTTGATACAAATCCCATTTCCCGGGCCATCAATTATGATTTATTGGCAGATGATGAATCTGTGACTGAAGCGATTCAGCGTATAAAAGATTTCGAAAAAGATATGGCAGGCGGCGTAGAAACCAAGTTTATGCCGGTCATTGATGAGGAGTTGGCTAAAACCGCCCAAGGCACGTTAAGGGAAATTATCGGCTATGACGATGAATCTGGGAAACCGATCTATCTGTTTACCGAGCTGAACCGCAAAGCAGCCGAAGATGCATCGAAAGAACTCGACAAGGCTTTGCCCAAACAAAAAGAAATTGAAATTGCCTTGAAGGGCGAAATCGACACCGAAATCGCCCGCATCAATGCCGCAGCCGACACCGTGCAAAAATCCATGGAGTGGAGCGCAAAGGTCAACATCGCCCAAGCGGAAGCAGACGCAAAACGTCTGGAAGCTGCCTTTGCCAACGTGGGCAGCGTGGTCACCGGCTCCGGGGATGTCATATCCAGCCTGTTTGCCAACATGCCGGATTCAAATGACCCGGCATGGGTAGCGTGGAAGTCTGCTCTTGACCAGACACAGGATATTCAGCGTGAGGGATGGGAACTTGATAAAGTCCTTTTAGAAGAAGAGATCAAATATAGGAAAATGCGAAACGCAAAGCTGGAAGCCGGCGAACCCTTGATAACGATAGAAACCAACGGCCTGGAGCCCGAGCTGGAAATGGTCATGTGGAAGATTATCGAAAAGGTGCAGATCCGTGCTTCTGAAGAATCCAGTAATTTTCTATTGGGGGTTTAAACAGTATGGATATCAATGAACTTGAAAAAAGGGTGACCAACATCGAGGCGTGGATCAAACAGTTTGGGAAAGCGCTCCAACTTACTGCGGAGTACACTGTCAGTCTTGGCAAAAACTTATCTGACCTGCAAAAACAGGTGATACAGGTAAACAATTTAAAAATATTGGAAGAAACTGAAAACAAATATCCGGTTTGAAGGACTGCAGGGCACTCCGGCCAAGAGGAACCAGGCCATAAAAACCGCGGAATGGTGGATACATGGAACTGTTTGCCCTGGGTGATGTCTCCACCAGGAAGAATTGGAAGATCGTCAACCGGGCAGATATCGCTGGAAGATATCCGGCATGTGATCAACCACAAGTGGGGACCGTATCAAAGACCCGGGGAGATAACCGGATCATCCCCTGCCCTTTTTTTTGTGTAAACGATTGCAAACAAAATACTTCAAACAGACATGTATTTTTTTCTTGACCTGGTTTACCGGTCTTGATATTCAGAAATCACCCTAAATTGTGTTACCGGCTGTCGGTCCGTAACCGGCATTTGTGTTTTTGTGCCTCGTTTTAAAATAATGGCCTGCTTTATCTTCTATGCCTGACCGTACCCGAAAGGGCGGCGGAGTCCGTAACACGACTCAGGGGGGCTGTCGAAGGTAAAGCAGGCTTTTCATTTAAGGGGGCTTTATGAATTACCGAATGACCGCTTTATCCCTTCTGTTTTCCTGCCATCGTTTCATTCCTCTCACTGTAGTTCAATTCCTGATGACCATTGCCACCAGTCCGGGCAGATCGGCGGTGACACCATGAACAAACCAACTGATGAATTATTCTGTTTGGTTGACCTGACACCCGGAATGAATCCCGATGATGTGACCATTGATCAAGTGCTTGACCGTATAAAGGCGGCGCTGAAGTACTCCAGTGATCTTTATGAGGCCGGCGGCAATCCTGAATACTGGCGGGGCCGGATCGATGCACTTTGTTACGCATTGTCCGAATTGCAGGGGGTGACGCAGTGACCGAAGCGACAACCGGGAACCGATTCAGCGGGATTCAAAACGCAGAACAGGCACACGCAATCTGGGCGGTTTTTCATTCTCTTGCGATTGAGGCAATGGAACGAGAAACCGAAATCCAGCGTGAAGAAATTAAGCGTCAACGGGCAGATCTGGAGCAAATGAAAGCTGACATGGACCATATGCTTAAAGAAGTGAGGCACACGACCTGGCGAATTGAAATGAAAAAACAAGGTTACATTCAGGGTGGCGGCAAAAAGCGAAAGAACCGACGGAAACCCAAACTGAAACTGTTAAAGGCGGCATAATGGCAAGGGAAAAATTACCAAACGTAAGGAGTTACACTGTGAACCAATCAGTAACACAGCCTGAAGACCTGACAACGGAACCAGCGGAAACCTGGCAGCCGGATGTCAAGAGACCATTGACACCCCATGACATGAGCAAAGCCATACAAAGCATTATGTTCGCTGTCAGACATGAAGCGGTTACGCTCCATGCATCCCAGGAACCGGACCACAAGACCAAAATGTATTCCATGCAGGACATTCAGATGGCCATTGATGTTTTTGAAAAAATGATCATCGATGGGAATGCTTTCAAGCTCAAGGTTTATGAAATAGGTGAACCGGTCTGTCCTTCATTTTCAGAAAACCCGTTTGCAGAGGATTCGCTGTATTCCATGCTCAAACGGACTTCCAATCACGCCCGAACAACCGAAAATCTTCTCATCACATTTATGGCATTTCTTGCCACCCTGGTTCACGGTGAACCGCGGGTAAAGAAGCATCCCAAAACCAGATCAAAAAACATGCAGAAACACCTCGACAAGTTCAAGATGTTTTTTGAAGTGGAAGACTTTCCGGATGTCTGGTTTTGGCCGTTCATCGATATGGGCCTGCATGCACGGGATATTATGAAACAAAACGGGATCAACCTGGAAAGGAAGACGAACCATGATTGACGATCATCTTGACGAAGCCATGATTCTTGTGAAGATCAAGGAAGCCACACAGGACATGAACGATATCAATTCCGGCAAAGCAAAACAGAAACTTAAAAAACAGATCACAGAACTGAAAAATATTCTTTCTGAAAAAAGCGATCCAGACATCGAGGACTTGCGGTTTGAGCTGGATAAGGCTGTTGATGTGCTACGAATTTTCCGAATGTTTCTGAATGATAGCCCAGAAACCATTATTCCGGAAGACAAGTTTTTCCGGGATAGCAGTGCCTCCTTTGGTCAAGGCCTTTACAAGATCATGGACGATCTTATCACGGCATATGACGCCTTTATGACCAGGTACCACCAGCAAGAGACACATCAAACCGCTTAATCAGTGATCAGTGAAGAATCTAACCCGCTACCATTCATCCAGGGCAGCGGGTTTTTCATTTCATGCCCTCACCATTTGACCGCCAAGGCACTTTCAGGGCGAACCCCTTATCCGAATATGGTTTTCTGTTAGGCATGTTTCAGGTGCCTCTATTTTCACTTTATATTTTTTGATTAATTGGGTTGACAATTAATCAAAAAATATATATTTTGAAATCAAATGGGGATACAACTAATCAAAAGGGGATAATATGAAACGAATAGTTGATGTCATGATGCAGATCGAACCGGGGGCATTGAACCAAGTCCCGGTCTTGATACATGAAATCCGGAAAATGGCCGGGATGCCAAAAGATGAATTTGACCGTCAAATGTTCCAGTTGGCAAAGGATGAAATCATTTACATGGATCGGCATGCTTACCCGGGCGGAGTGTCACCCCGGCAACGGGATGAATTTCTGATTGACCATTTGGGGCAGGTTTTCGTTGTGGCCATTTTCCGGAAAGATGCGGCTGAAAAGATTGCTGTCCTGGATGAAGCGGTTGACCGGATGCCAGTGGAACCTGACCAGGTGCAAACTGATGAACCAGTCCGGAAACCCGGGAAAGGCGGAAAACGGCAAGGGGCCGGGCGGAAAACGGGAACCCGGGTTGTGTCTGACAGCGAAAAACGGGTGAAGCTGAACGGCGTAAGAATTCCGTCATGGCTGAACGATTGGCTGAAATCCCGGGGCATGGCCGGGGAGTTGATCACCCAGGCATTGATCAAGCAACACGGATTGACACCACCGGCTTGACCAGGGCCACCAGGTGGGCTTAAAAGGCATGGGAGGATATCTTCCATGCCTTTTTGTTTCAGGGCCTTCTGTGATGGGTTGCAACGCTTCCAAAAAGTTTTTCGTAAGCAATCGAGTAGCAGCTTGCGCGCGCGTATGGGTTGGAAC
>JBFXFK010000162.1:6222-10652 GCA_050179135.1 Desulfatirhabdiaceae bacterium
TAAAAGGCATGGGAGGATATCTTCCATGCCTTTTTGTTTCAGGGCCTTCTGTGATGGGTTGCAACGCTTCCAAAAAGTTTTTCGTAAGCAATCGAGTAGCAGCTTGCGCGCGCGTATGGGTTGGAACCCGCCTCGGAAAAATTTTTCACAGGCCGGGGGGTAGCAGCTTGCGCGCGCGTATGGGTTGGAACACAGGGAGAGCAGTTAGGGAAAATTTTTCCGAACTGGTAGCAGCTTGCGCGCGCGTATGGGGCAGAATATCCCCGTTAAGAAAAATTTTACTAAACGGGAAACCGGCCAAGTCCGTGATCGAGAACGTTCCGGATATCTACCGCATATCTGATATCATGAACATGGAACCGGTTGCCCTGGCCGATATCCCGGGCAGAGACCGGAACCTCTTTACAGATCAGGAATCACAGCAGGAAAACAGGGGCCCCTTCAAGTGCCTATAATCGAGACCGGTCCGGATATCCACCGCATATCCGGGAGCAGTCTTTTTATCTTTCCCTGAAAATAAACGGATCAAATAAAATGGGTGTTGCAGTCGATACCGGATTCATGCCGTTTGATTGTTGATCAGGATGAAAAAAGAGAGCAAAAAAAAAGATATCTCTCTATTTTAAGAGGTGGACGACACACATCATATTGAAATTATTGGTAAAGAGACATGGAGACATAGAAAAACAACATCTCCATAATAATGTGTTTGAAATTATTGGAAAAAGAGACATGGAGATATAGAGAGAAAGATTTTCCATCTCTTTAGTAAAAAAATAATAGATTACCGGTATAGTGATTTTTCAATAGTTTGTGGGGAATAGATCGGGGAACCCAATTATTCAATCATGATATCTATAGGAATAACACATTGATATTAAAGAAAAAAAATCATTTTTCTCCTGTCTAATCTTACTGGGCATAAAAGCCACTGCCCAGTTTTCCCACTCCGGGATCGTACCAGAACAGGATCTCCCGCTTTTCATCGGGAAAGCCTTTCCAGTGCGGAATCCCGGGAGAGAAGGCATGGGTAAGGTCAACGAATTTTTTAGTCCGGATCACCTGCCATGCATCGTTGAGTGTCATCTCTTCTGAAGCCGGACATTTTGTCCCTGACGCAAGAAGCAACCCCATCATCAGCAGAAAAATGCCTGCAAAACGACTGACACCGTTCATGGATTTTTCCTTTTTTCATTCCGTGTAAATCCGCCGCAATACCCGTCAATGCCACGCGAGAAACAACGGGGTAAGCAACGCGTCGTCTGACATTTCCGCATTCCTTGTCAACCCGCTTGCAGGCCGATCTTCAGGGCGAACTTCCTCCGGAAAACCCGTCGGCCGAAATCAACTCTGCCAACAGGCTGCCGACCCGCAGACGACTTTCGATTCGGACCGGAAACCTTCTGGCGTCGGTCGTCACCCACAGCCGGATCTGAGTATCCATGGGCTTTTCGATGTCTCCTCCGATGTCCTTGAGCCTGCTTTCAAGTACATGTGTATCAAAACGGCCTCCCGGCACGGTGACGGTCTCCCGTCGCACCACCCTGGCTGTCACCAGGATGGATTTTTTACCATCTGTTATGGGACGCTGGAATTCGGAATCGACCTTGAGATCAAGAAGTCGCATGTAGAAAAGAACAGACAATGGATCGAACGCGCCGGGAAGGATCGGAACCGGTTTTTCCGGCTGGTCGAAATTGGAATATGTCGCATGATTGGTTTCCCAGTCAAAGGTTACCATAATGTTCCGAATGCTGCTGCCCTCCTTTTGCTCCTTTTTATAGAGCACGGATCGGGTCATTTTGGTATCGGCAAATCCCTCGATCCGGTTTCGGACTTTGAAGAACATATCCAGCACAGGACTTGATCGGACATTCAGCATGAAATGATAAGCCGGTATTCCGTTAATGACCGTAACAGGAAGGGTTTCCATGACGGCTTCGCCAGCCGAAACAAGCCCCCATCTCAACCCGAAAATCAGACGTTCCCGGGGATGGAAGGGAACATCTTCCCGGGTGACGGGGGATAACGCCAAGGCGGCCCAGGCCATAAAAATGACCAGCATGGACCAGAGAATCGGCCAGACCGGAAACCCGGCACTGCAGGGAGTTTTCATTTTAGCAGGATGCGTTATTGGTCGGACAGGGTTGGAATCATGGCATCCAGCAATCTGTTGACTGCCTGGTCAGCCATTTCTTCCAGCAGCGGGGCGCCCTCGTAGAGAGAAAGCTGATTATATCCCACCCCGGAGCCTTCCCAGATATGGGAGCCGTCCCGGGTATCCCATATCTGGGAAGAAATTTTTACGGTCCGAAGCGTCGACTTCCTTCCGAAGCTCCACACCAGCGTATAGGATGCCTCTGACTTGTATTCCGTGACGACCCCCTGGCTGATGAGCAGATACCGGCAGCCCAGCGCCTCTCCAAATTTTTTGATCTGATCCCCATTGAGTCCAATCCGGGGAAAATCCTGTATGAACTTTTCATAAGCGGGGCTCAATCCCCTGTCGTTGATCCGTTTGAGCACATCGCCCGGGGTAACCATCTGCTGGGAAAGATTCCGTTTCTGCAGATTGTCAAGCAACATCTCATTCAGGATGATCCGGTAAACCTCCTGGGGATCGGATGTCTTCTGGTCGCCTGAAATCTCCAGTTGCGTGACATCCCGGGCATATGGAGCCGGCGGAGCTATTTCCACGAATTTTCCGGGTTTCTCTCCCGGCGCTTCCAGGATCATGACCGGGAAAATGGCCATATCTCCTTCCAAAATCGCCTGGTGTTGAAAGTCAGGGTCGCGAAAAGATTCCTGGGACCACCCCTGGATTTTTGGTGAACACCCACAAAAAACAGACAACGACAGAAGGATCAACATCGCAGCGCCCATGGTATGGATTTTTTTTGCGTTCACCGTGCGCCTCCTTATCAAATGAGGAATTTTGAATCACCTGATTTATAATGCTGAATCAGGCATGATTACGGGGCGAACCATATCTGACAAGCTTAGACTTTCAGAAAAATAATTTCGCTGCGTTATCGGTCGGGGATGGCCGAGAAAAGGCCTATCCCCTCCCTGCTGCCTTGCGAAATTAATTTTCTGAAAGTCTATGTATAGACGTGTCAAACCGACGCCAGTACAGGATAATCGGTATAACCCTGAGGACCCGATGTATAGAACGTTGTCATATCCGGGGTGTTCTCGACCGCACCGGTCCGCCATCGGGCAACCAGGTCGGGATTGGCCAGAAACGGTCGCCCCACCGCAACAAGATCACATTTGCCATCGGCCAGATCGCGTTCAGCGCGTTCGGCATTGTATCCACCGGAGAGAATTAATACGCGCTTGAATTCTCTCCGGAATGCGGCTTTTATGGCATCCGGGACAGGCGGTGCGCCCATGGGTGCGTGATCCACAAGATGGATATACACCAGGTCAAGGGAATTGAGCTGTTGCGCCAGGTAGGTGTAATCCGCTTCCATCGCATCGTACAGCGGCATGTCGTTGAACACACCGAATGGCGAAAGCCGGATGCCGACCCTGTCCTTGCCAATGGCGGCAATGACGGCCGCGGCCGTTTCCAGAACAAACCGGGTGCGGTTTTCGATTGTACCGCCATAGTCATCCATGCGCAGATTGGTGTTGGGGCGGATGAACTGTTCAAGCAGATACCCATTCGCACTGTGCAGTTCGACGCCATCAAACCCCGCTGCCAAAGAATTTTCTGCGGCCCGGACAAACGCCACAATGGTGGCCCGGATATCCGCAATGGTCATTGCCTGCGGCGTCGGGTGCGGCTTCATGCCTTCGGCATCGGTGTACATCTCTCCGGAAGCCGCCACGGCCGATGGCGCCAAGATTTGCGCCCCGGCCGGCAGATTCAGGGGATGGGCAATTCGCCCGCAGTGCATGAGCTGGACGAATATCTTCGCGCCTTGGGCATGCACCGCGTCGGTAATCTGTTTCCATCCCGCAATCTGGGCCGGAGAAAATATTCCCGGTATCCGCGGATAGCCCAACCCGTTTGGAGAGGGCGATGTTCCCTCGGTGATGATGAGTCCTGCCGTGGCGCGCTGGACGTAATATGTCGCCATGAGCGCATTTGGAATATTGTCGGTGGCGCGGTTGCGTGTCATCGGCGCCATGACCAGATGATTCTGCAACGGCAGAGGGCCAAGACCGGTTTTTGAAAACAGGATTGACATGATGGATGAATACTCCCTTCCGGCAATGAGGTGTCTTCGTCAGGGTTATGTGAAATCGTATCAAATTATATTTCAGATTACAAATTTGAATTTTCAGATCAGTCATTCAGACCTCGTTATTACGCAAAAACGTGAGCGCATTTTTTCGTGAATTTAGGCTTTTCGCGCAATATTTGTTTGTCAATTGGACATTTATATCTATAACAATTTAATATAGATTATAAATAAATA
>JBFXFK010000163.1:0-10567 GCA_050179135.1 Desulfatirhabdiaceae bacterium
GAAATCAGCCGGTCACTTTCCATGACCTTTATCACGCCCATCGACCGGGAAGATATATATGCCATCTGTATCGAGCAGGAAGAAATGCTGGATCTGATTCAGGCTGTTTCCATGAGAATCGGCCTATATGGATATCACGAGGCTCCGGCGTCGACCCGGGAACTGGTCATGGATCTGGATCATATTGTTGCCTGCCAGGGGGAAATGATTCAGTTTATCAGCACGCGCACCTATCATGAAGGGGTCATGAACCGGGCTCTTGAAGCCTGTGCCGATGGCAAGCGGATGCTGGTTGTCAGCCAGGGCGAGTTATGTGAAAAGGCGGATCAGTGTCACCTGGATTTTGCGAGAGTGATCAAATTGTCCCAGATTTATGACCGCCTGGAACTGTTGTTCAACCATGCGCAGAAGTTTTCCTTTACGCTTGAAAAGGCAGGAATCAAAAATGCTTGATGTGCCCGTATTGCTAATCTGCATTGTCGTGGTTGCTTTGATTTTTGATTATACCAACGGCGCCCATGATACGGGTAATGTCATTGCAACCGTTGTCTGCACCAATGCGATGTCTCCGCGCGCCGCGGTCATGATGGCATCGGTTCTGAATTTTGCCGGCGCAATGGTGGGCGATCAGGTGGCACAGACTGTTGGCAAAGGCATCATCAACCCCCAGATGATTACCGGATGCAAAACCCTTGTTCTGGCGGCGCTTCTGGGAGCAATCGCATGGAACATCATCACTTGGGTCGCCGGTCTCCCCTCTTCCTCATCACATGCCCTGATCGGGGGCGCAATTGGTTCGGCCGTTGCCTATCGCGGCTGGGGCAGCATCGAATACGTCAATGTATTCTGGAAGGTGCTGCTCCCCATTATCGTTTCTCCGCTGGCCGGATTTATCATCGGATTTTTCAGCATGGTCGCACTGTCCTGGATATGCGTCCGCATGAGGCCGGGCCGGGCCAATCAGGCATTCCGTCGGCTTCAGCTCATTTCCGCCTCCATGATGGCGTTCAGCCATGGCATGAATGACGCACAGAAAACCATGGGCATATTGGCATTGGCGCTTTTTCTGTTCAACCAGATTCCGGCTATCGTGGTTCCGCTGTGGGTCAAGCTGGCCTGCGCAACGACGATTGCACTGGGAACGGCAACAGGGGGCTGGAAAATCATCAAGACCATGGGAAGCAAATTTTTCCGGATCGAGCCGATTCATGGTTTTGCCATTCAGACATCCTCTGCCGCTGTCATCGAGCTGGCAACCATCTTTGGAGCCCCTATCAGTACAACGCATGTCATTTCATCTGCTGTTCTGGGGGCCGGGGCATCCAAACGGCTATCGGCGGTTCGATGGGGCGTTGCCGGTCATATGGTTGTTGCATGGGTTTTGACCCTGCCGGCTTCTGCATTGATGGGCGCCATTTGCCTATACCTGCTGCGCTTCATTTTTCCGGATTAGGCTGTCAATCACATTCATCCGGTTTGATGTGCCGCAGTTGTTTGAGTTTTCCATGGCGAATCTTGACCATCATGCGGCGCTGCCGGGATGCCCGGGATGCTTTTGTGGGAACCCGTTTTTTGGGAATTTCCGCAGCTTTCCGGATCAGTGCAATCAGTCTCTGCCGGGCATCCTGACGGTTCTGTTCCTGGGTTCGAAACTGGCGGGCGTCAATCAGCATTATCCCGTCCCCGGAAATCCGGCCGGCGGCCATAACGGTTAACCGGTTCTTGACCGGTTCCGGCAACGATGAATTCCGGATATCAAATCGCAACTGAACGGCTGTTGCAACTTTGTTGACGTTCTGTCCGCCAGGGCCGGATGAAGCAATAAATTTCTCTTCCAGTTCGCTTTCCGGTATGCTTATTTCCGGTGTGACAATCAGCCTGTCCATGTCAAATTTCACCTTCCATGTTATTTGGAATTGTTTCCGGAAACCTTTTCCAGATAGTCCGGTACCAGGCCTTTTTTCATTCTGGAAATTTTCTGCAGCAGTTCAAATGGCACACAGCCCAGCCGATACCGTTCTTTGAGGTCATCGATCATGCTGATCCATAACCGGGCAGTCATTTCCGCGTCCGCCAGCGCCCGGTGAAAAATACCGTCTGTCTGAATGTTCCGGTATTGAATCAATGATTCGAGATTATGACTGGGCGCATCCGGATACACCCGGCGGGACAGCAGCATGGAGCAGGCGAATTCCTGGTTTCGGGATGCCTGAATCCGGCAGAGTTCCGCATCCAGAAACCGGCGGTCAAAACTGGCATTGTGGGCGACCAGATGATGATCGGCCATAAAGACGACAAACCGCTGCATCACCTCATCTGCGGGTGGCGCCTTTTTCAGCATCTGATTGGTGATGCCCGTATAGTCAGAAATAAAACTGCTTATCCGCCTGCCGGGGTTGATCAGGCTTTGAAACCGGTCGACGATGTGGTTGTTCTGAATCAGAATGGCTCCGATCTCGATTGCCCTGTCCCCATAATCCGGAGAAAGACCGGTGGTCTCGAAGTCGATGACCAATACGCTGTAATTGCCCATTGTTGTATCCTGAAAGCTAAATTGACATATATGTCGCTTCCACAATTTCCCGGCCATACTTTCTTTCAAGCCGCCGAACAATGAAATGTCCCTGGGCCATACTCTGGAAATGGTCGATGAACAGCGAATTGACAATGGCGCCTCCGGCTGCCCCGATAACCGGAATGGCCTGTGCCGCCATTTTTTCAGAAACCTGAATGCCAAACCGTTCTGCAATGACCAGTATCAGTCGGACAAGGGCAGGCGCACCCTCTTCAAACAGACCTCTTTGCACGATATATTCACCGGCTTCGGTGACAGACCTGGCCAACAGGGCGCGGAGTGCAAAATACCCGGATTCGGTGGCATTGTCACTTTTATTTGATCCACCCAGTGCAAACACCAGGATGCAGGCAATCCGGGATTCCGTATCCATGATGTTTTCACCGTGGCTTCTGGCAATGTCTGCGATGGACCGCAACATGAGGATGGTTGAAATGGGCAGTTCAATTGCCAGGGCCGGCAATCCAAAGAATCCGCCTATCGCACCGGATGCGACAACAGCCGTTTGATGAAAAAAATTGGATGCTTTCTGATGGGGAATGTTTTTCATGGTGAAAATGGCGGCATTTACCGCCTTGAACAGGGCGGCATGCGTGATTGCACCCACTTTCATATTCCAATTGGCCGGCAGCAATTCAAAGCCTTTTTCGATGGGAATACCAATGAAATTGGTGAGTTTTGCAGCCAGGCCCGGATTTTCCAGGAGAGTCTTGGCAATTTTCAGATCGATCAGATCCGGTGGTTCAATTGGGGTCATTTTCCATGAAAACGTATTCAGTAATGAGATTGGACGCATGCGTCGTGAGAAGTGGCCTGTCCGTTTGGTTTCTTCTCCGGCATGATCATTTCCTTTTAAGGCAGAGATCGGGGAAAGGTCAAGAAAATCCGTGACTCAAGGTTTTCTCCGGTAACTTGAAGGAACAATTTGTGTGACACCCATTATCAAAATCCCAATATGGTGGGGGGCGGCATTCCGGAATATGATGACGGCAGGAGCATCTGTACGGGCTTTCCGAGGCATATCAACCTGACATCAAATATATTCGAATATGTAAACCGAATATCCGAGGATGTCGCCTATGCCCTACGGAAGATCAAACCCGAAAAGAGACCGGTTTACTCACAGGATATGCTTTTTTGACCCAGCCACGTAGAGACGCAATGCGTTGCGTCTCTACGTGGCTGGGGGAAGGCCGGGATTGGGGATATGGTCAACAAAACAGAAATTATTAAAATGAAAAGCTATAGCATCCTGGTCATTTAGGGCTTTCCGCTTTCAATTCTTTCTTCAGAATTTTTCCGGTGGCCGTCATTGGCAAGGTTTCCCGGATATCCACGATGCGTGGATATTTATAAGCCGCCATCTGTTCTTTGGACCACTCGATGATTTCATCGCCCGTGATTTGATGCCCTTCTTTCAGGACGATGTATGCCTTGATTTCTTCACCGTGCTGGTCGTTTGGTACGCCAATCACCGAAGCCATGGAGACTGCCGGATGAGCCATCAGCACCTCCTCGATTTCACGGGGATAAACGTTGAAGCCACCGCGGATGATCATGTCCTTGACCCGATCCACAATAAAAACATAACCATCCTCGTCCTTCCTGCCCAAATCGCCAGTGTGAAACCAGGACGTCCCCTTGAAGGCATCAGCGGTCGCTTCGGGCTTGTTGTAATACCCTTTCATCACGTTATGTCCCCGGATCACGATTTCTCCGACTTCCCCGATCGCAGCCTCCTGGTTTTTTGAATCAAATATTTTAACCTCCACCCCCCAGATGGGTGTTCCCACGGAGCCGGGTTTTCGTTCCTTGTGAAGGTGATTGAATGTCGCCACCGGGCAGGTTTCGGACAGTCCGTAGCCTTCCATGATGGGAATTTTGTATTTCTCTTCGATACCCTTGATGATTTCCAGCGGCAGCGAAGACGCGCCGGAAACGCCGATCCTCAATGTGTTTGCAATCGATTCGATGTCAAAGCGTTTCTCCTTGTCCACAAAAGTCAGAAGCTGCCAGTACATGGTTGGAACGCCGACAAAGATGGTCACATTTTCATGTTGCATGGCGTCCAGAACAGCCTCGGGACTGAAGCGGGGAATCAGAACCAGGGTATTTCCGATGGAAAACCCGGCATTCATCTGGCAGGTCTGCCCAAAGGAATGAAAAAGAGGTAAAACCAGGGCATGAATATCCTCGTGCTTCATGTGAATGATATCCCGCGTAGCAATGGCGTTCATGGTCATATTGGCATGGGAAAGCTCCGCCCCTTTGGGAAATCCCGTGGTGCCCGATGTGTAGAGAATGACGGCCGTATCTTCAAACTGCGTTTGAACCGATTCAAAAACCGGTGACTGCCGGCCGATCAACTGTCCGAAAGTAGCCGTATTTTCGATGGGGGAAGGAGCCGCCGGGTCTGCCGTGACAACCCAGAAATGTTCGCATTCCGGAGCGTCGTTGAAACCGGCCCAGCCTTCCTTGGCCATGGGCAGTTCAGGTGTGCCCTGGAAGCAAAAATAGGCTTTGGCCTGGCTGTCTTTTAAATGATAGGCGATCTCCCGTCCTTTAAGCAGAACGTTCAACGGCACCACGGCGGCGCCGGTCTTGAGGATTCCGAAATAAATCATCGGGAAATACGGCAAATTCGGACAGCTCAGCGCCACCTTGTCCCCCTTGGTGATTCCGGCTGCCGTCAATGCGTTGGCCACTTGACTGGCCAACGCATTGATCTGTCTGTAACTGAAACGCTTATCCCCGAAGACAATTGCTGTCTTTTCCGGTAATTCTGTTGCACTATGCTCTAAGACTGACGCCAAATTCAGCATGATACCCTCCTGAAAATAGTTAATAATCGAAAAATATGAACCGCGATGTGTATTATCCTTCCGGCTGACGGGCCGGCATCTGAGACATGATGAATTCCGACAGGGCCGTGATGGTCAGGCTGGGATTGACCCCCAGGTTGGCAGGCACCACCGAACCGTCTGCCACGAAAAGATTTTGATACCCGAAGATTTCACCCTTAATGCTCACCACCCCCTTGTCGGGTGATTCGCCCATGCAGCAGCCGCCGAGAATATGTGCCGTGGTGGATGTATTGAACGCAGCCTCCGGCAGAAGGCTCAGAGGCGTGCCGTTCATTTTTTTGGCAAGGCGTCTGGCCACGTCATTGGCAATGGGAATGTAGGTCGGAGAACGCTTTTGACCGGGGGGAATCGAGGAATTCATGCTGAGCCCGCCGAGCCGCCACCACCTGGGTTTATAATCCAACTGAAGATAGTTCTTGTCGGTTTGCATAACCAGAACGATGCTTGTGGTGGATGCCATACCGAGAGGCCACAGGAGCTTTAAAAACTGTACGGGATGCCGGACAATGTTGCCGAGATACCGCATCCAGCGGGGTATGATCCCGCCGCCATCTGTCATCAGGGTTAAGAGGTTCAGCAGAACATCCGAACCTTTGTTGTAGCGCACCATCTCGATGTGCGTGGTATCATCGGCATAAATGCCGGAGGTGATAGCGATCTGATCGTTCCAGTCAACGGTCTTATCATCTGATTTTACGCCCAGGATCGCCTCGGAATTCGTGCGGACGAAATTACCGAGCTGATCAGAGATTTTTGGAAGCAATCCTTCATGTTTGCATTTCATCAGCAGCTTGACAGAACCCATCACCCCGCCGCTGAACACCACGCCTCGGGCGCGATAGGTTCTTTCAGGATGCCGCATTCCGGTTGATTTCCGGGAAAGGATTTCATATCCGTCGTGGAAGGGTTTGACCCCGGTGACCTCGGTTTCAGGAATGATCTGTGCCCCCAGACCTTCGGCCAGATACAGATAATTTCTGTCGAGCGTATTTTTGGCGCCCACGGGGCAGCCCACCATGCATGATCCACAATACGTGCATCCCGTTCGCTCAGGGCCCTTGCCGTCAAAATAGGGATCAGGCACCGTTTTGTCCGGCGCGCCAAAAAAAATGCCCACATCGTTTTTATGGAACGTATCCTTGCCCCTCAGCTCGATGCCGACCTCTCGAAGGGCTTTGTCAGCGATGCCGATCTGAGGGCTGGGATTGGCGCCCAGCATTTTTCTGGCTTTTTCATATTGCGGCATCAGTCTGGCCTTGCAGTCCGGAATGCCCCAATCCGGGTTTTCAAAAACATCTTCCGGAGGCACCAGAAGCTGGTTGGCGTAAACCAGGCTACCGCCGCCGACGCCGCCTCCGTGAAAAATCAGGACATGCTTCAACTGCGTCAGCATCTGGTAGCCGAAACAGCCGATCTTTGGCATCCACAGGTTCTTTTTGATGTTCCAGTTGGTCTTTGGAAAATCCTCTTTCTGCCACCGTTTGCCTTTTTCCAGCACGGCAACCGTGTATCCCTTCTCAGCCAGGCGAAGGGCGGAAACACTGCCCCCAAAACCCGATCCGATGACAATGTAATCGTAGTCGAATCCATCCGGTTTGCTCATTGGTTCTCCTCGTAACTTTATTTATTGCGGCGTCTTTTATCTCAAACGGTCAGGCCAAGTCGGGAAAGGGTTTGCGGCTTTGGAATACCCCGGTTGTCAAAACCGCGCAGGTGGTAGTAGTCATCCAGCATTGCTTCCAGGGGTACTGTTCGCTTTTTGGGATCGCAGGTGCGGCCCTCCCGAAGAAACCGCACAGGCAGGATGTCATCCTTGCGGGATATCCCTTCGCGGGTGTTCATGAGGCGCTCCAAGGTGTGTATCCGTTCGCCGGCCCGGAGAAATTCCGACTGGCTGAGGCCAAGGCCGGTAACGCTGTTGAACATGCCGGTCAATGAGGGAATCAGGATCAATTTCTGGGCGATCCGGGGAAGGTACTGCATGTTCAGCCGCAGCATCCATTTGGGAGTGTATTTCACGATCGGCTCCTCAAGGACATAAGCGAATGCAGTAAACTGGCACACATGAAGAGAGTTGACCGCCGCAAACAGGTTTTCAAAAAATTTAACGAAATGTGCTTTGGCCCGCGTGGTGTATGGATTCAGAAATCCCATAAAGACTTCCAGAGAGAAGGTCGTAGCCGACAGATGGCACGCCCCGCGGTTGGCCACGGCATAGGACAGACCCTGGCCCCAGGCGCCGCGCGGGTCATATCCGGCCATGTCAAGACCCTTTACCTGGATGGCAAAGTCTGCCCCACCGTACTTGGCAGCCAGTCGTCGGGTCCCTTGGGCAAGTTCATCTCCCTGGCCCCGGCGATGTGCGATGGCCTGGATTGTTTCCGATACGCCTTCGGGCGATCCGAATGCCAAATTGGTTGACAGCAGATTTTTCTCCCCGGCCTCCATAACCCAGGCAAGTGTGGCGCCGGTGGATATGGTGTCCAGGCCCAGGCGTCCGCACAGGTCGTTCCATTCGGTGATTCGGTCGGTATCAAAAATGCCGATATTGGTGCCCAGCAGACAGATGGTTTCGTATTCGGGTATCTGGTGGACAGCGCCGTCCGGGTAGGTCCCCTTATGCCCGCAGAGAAGCTTGCACGGCAGGCATGTGCTGGGCCGTGTATTGTATTTCTGCTGCATGGTTTCACCGGACACATCCCCGGCGCTCACGTGCTGCCCGTCCCGGAAATTGCGAACCGGAAGGATGCTTCCCTGGTTGCTTAAATTCACATTGGCGCTGGTTCCAAACTGGCGGTAGGCGTGTCCGGTGAAATGATTGGCATCGATCTGATCGGATGCCTTGCGCCTGATTTTTTCAAACGCATCCGGGTGATGTGGCAGGATCTTGTATTTACCCCCCAGGGCGACAACCGCTTTCAGGTTCTTTGATCCCATGACCGCACCCATACCGCCCCGACCCAGAAACCGGTGACCGGATGCCACATTGGCAAACAACACCTGATTCTCTCCCGCAGGCCCGATGGCCAGGGCGCCGGTCTTTTTGTCATCGGCCAACCGGATTTGCGTCTCCCGGGTATCCAGACCCCAAAAAGCAGAAGCATCCTCGAAAAACAGTTTTTCGGCATCGATTTTCAGATAAACAGGCGTTTGCGATTTGCCGCCGATGATCAACCCGTCATAGCCCGCGGTTTTGAGGGCCATGCCGAAAGGGCCGCCACAGGAAGACGTCAGCATGATACCGGTCAACGGCGATTTGGTCAGCGCCGCGAAACGGCCGCTGCACGGCGCGCCGGTACCCAGCATGACGCCCATCATGCATATGATCAGATTGTCCGGCCCCAGAGGGTCAATGCCTGCTGGAACCCGTTCACTGAAAAGTTTAAGCCCCAGCCCCTTGCCGCCGAGAAATTGCCGCCGGTCACTGTCGCTGATATTAACGGTGCGGTGGCTCCGATCGGTCAGATTGACTTCCAGAATGCGGTTGCTTGGCCCTATGATTTGATCCATGACATAATCCCTTTGTTATAAAGTGTGTAGACGGACTTTATATTCAGGAACGATATTGCAAAGACCGGGCCAACCCATTTTTTTTTAAATTTACGGATATTATACAGATTATTGATTTCAGATGAGATGATGACAGGATGCTCATAGTGTCATATATGGCAGTAAAGACTGAACAGATATTTATAACTGATTTAAAATTTTATAGATTATCATTTTTGTCAAAATTGGCATCATTTCTGCCGAATCAGACAATGCTGTTTGATTTTACGATAAAATGTTCGTGGGGCCAGTCCGATACTTTTTGCAGCGGCTTCGCGATGCCACTGATTGGATTCAAGGGCGCTCAACAGAAGTCCCTTTTCGACCCGATCCATGGTTTCGCTGAACTTCTCCGAGCCCATATTGCAGATTTCCTCTGGAACGACTGCAGGACGTTTTCCCGGAGCGACAGAAGTATTATGCTCGACCAGGTCAAAATGGTTCAGGCTCTGGAACCTGTGAAGCACATTCTGCAGTTCCCTGACATTGCCTGGCCAATCGTGGCGGATCATCGCCTCCATCATGTCGCCCGTGACCGATCTGGATTCATTGCCTGTTCCGGCATTTTTCATGAAGTGTTCGATCAGCAGGGGAATATCATCCTTCCTTTCGCGAAGGGGGGGCAGATGAATGGGAATAATATGGATACGGTAATAAAAATCCTCTCGCATGATGCCACGGGCGACATAATCCTGAAGGTTACGGTTGGTGGCTGCAAGGATGCGAATGTCCGGTTTTTTGACTTCAACCCCGCCGACTGGCGTATATCCGCCACCTTCGAGAACACGCAATAACTTGACTTGAAGATTGAGTCCGATTTCTCCCAGCTCGTCAAGGAATAAAACACCACCATCTGCCAGATCCAGATATCCTGACTTATTTGTAGCGGCTCCTGTGAAAGCTCCTTTTTTGTAGCCGAAAAACTCACTTTCAAGCAGGTTTTCCGGAATGGCGCCACAGTTGACCGGGACAAACCGCTTGTTCTTCCGGTCGCTGAATTGATGGATCGCCCGGGCAACGAGCTCTTTTCCGGTGCCGGATTCCCCATAAATGATCACATTGGTAACTGTAGCGGCAGCCTTCAGGATCATTTCATATACGTCCTGCATCGCCGCGCTTTTACCAATGATATCCCCAAAACGGTATCGGTCCTTGATATTGGATCGCAACCGGATATTTTCCTTGCGCAGGTATTCCTCCCGCTCCCTCAAGGCATCTGCCTCACGTTTTTTGTCCGTAATATCAAAAAAAATACCTTCGACAAGAAGCAGATTCCCCTGGTGGTCCACAATGGGCCGTGCATGCAGGGATACCCAGATGCGGCTGCCGTTTTTACGCAGAAATTCCACTTCAAACCCGGAAACCGAGTTGCCCTGGCGCAGCAGGTGAAGAAAATTTTTTCGGGCGGATTGTGTATGGTAAAGATCCTTCGCTACATTTCCAACCGAAGACAGGGTGCAATCCCATTTAGTGGCAAAGTAATATGCCGTTCCGGTTTAGTCTGAACAGGTTCTTTACCATATTGTTCCATCTGCCGCAAAGCAACGTACTTCTCAGGAAGAGCATGACCTCTGCGGTT
>JBFXFK010000164.1:0-9243 GCA_050179135.1 Desulfatirhabdiaceae bacterium
TTCACCCGGCTTCTGACTCAGGGTATGGTCTGCAAGGAGAGCATTCAGTGTCCGGAGCATGGCTTTCTGTTTCCGGAAGAGGCCAGTGAGGGATCGCCCCGTCAGTGCCTGAAATGCGGGCAGGAAATCATTGTCGGCCGTGTGGAAAAAATGAGCAAATCCAAAAAGAATGTCGTCGATCCCAACATTCTGCTCGAACGGTATGGCGCGGATACCACCCGGCTCTTCTGTCTGTTTGCCTCCCCTCCGGAAAAAAGTCTGGAATGGAGCGAACAGGGCGTGGATGGCGCATTCCGGTTTTTGAGCCGTATCTGGCGACTGTGCTGGATTTGGCATCCCCATATTTCTGACGTGTCCCCCTGGGACGGAAATCTGGACGATCTGGAAGGCGATTTGCGCCAGTTGGTCAAAAAAATTCATCATACCATCTCCCGGGTGTCTTCGGATATCGAAGACCGGTTTCACTTCAACACCGCCATCAGCGCGGTCATGGAACTGTCCAATCTGATGTATGGCCTTTCACCGGAGCCGATCTCGCCGCTCAAACAATCTGTTTTCAGACTGGCGATCGAAACGGTCACGCTGCTGCTTTCTCCCATTGTTCCGCATATGTGTGAAGAAATATGGTCGGCGCTGGGATATTCCCAAAGCATCACCCGAACATCCTGGCCCGTGTATAATCCGGATGCCCTGACCCGGGATGAACTGTTGATTGTGCTTCAGGTGAATGGAAAATTACGAAGCCGACTGGTGGTTGATGTGGACACATCCGAGGAAACGATCCAACAGATGGCGCTGAAAGATGACAAAATTTTAAAATTCATCGAATCAAGACCAATCCGAAAAGTAATCGTGGTGAAAAACAAGCTTGTCAATATTGTGGTATAGATTTCGGGATCATGACTCTGGTGCCTTTTTGAAAATTCGTTCCAACCCGCAAACCATGCCGGGAAATGACCTGAAAGCGCTCAGATGCACAAATATTGCGCAATGTGGCCATTTGCACAGTGTTCGGGCATGACCCGGAATTTTCAAACAGGCAATTTTCTGCCTTATTCACATCAACACAACCATAGTGCCTGAAGGAGGAACGGTGAACCACCATAAACTGATTATTCCCATGACAATGGTCATCCTGTTGACCTGTTTTTCATGCGCATACAAGTTTTCAGGAGAAGGACCGCTGCCTTCCGGAGTGACCAGCGTCCAGATTCCGATGTTTACGAACCGAACCGGTGAAACCGGCATCGAGAACGTTTTTACCAACGATTTGATCAACGAATTCATTCTGAAACGCAAATCAGCACTCCGTACCCAGGAAGACGCCGAAGCCACAATTGTCGGCACCATCGAGTACATCCGTGATATCACCATTGCGCACAAGACACAGCGGACTTCGACCCAGAGACGGGTCATTGCATCCGTGGCGCTTCGGCTGATCGATGCAAAGGGTCAGACTCTCTGGTCAGCCAGTGGCATCACTGCCAATGAAGCTTATGAGGTAACGGATGACAAATTGGCAACGGAACAAAACAAGCGGGAGGCCCTGAATGAATTATCCAAGCGACTGGCTGAAAAATTATTCAACCGGCTGACGGATAATTTTTAGGGCATTGATTGCCATTCGGGGGGAAAATGAGGGCGAACACGGGGGTTCGCCCCTACGTCGCCACTATTTTCACGGTAACGCGCAGTCTCCGGAATGCCATCATCTATCATTAACCTTGCAATGAAACGGCCGAATCCAATGAAGGGATATGTTCAGGTTTACACCGGCGATGGAAAAGGAAAAACCACGGCGGCCATCGGGCTTGCCATACGCGCGGCAGGCGCCGGGCTCAGAGTCTATATCGCCCAGTTTCTGAAACATGGAGATTACAGTGAAATCAGGGCCCTTGCCCGATTTTCTGATCAGATAACGGTTGAACAGTTCGGTCTGGGTGGATTTATCGTCGGCGATCCGACGCCCGAAGACATACAGGCTGCGGTGAAAGGTCTGAATCGGGCCAAGGAGGTAATGACTGGCGGGAATGTGGATGTGGTCATTCTGGAAGAAGCCAACCGTGCGGCATCCCGTGGTCTTTTCCCGGTTCAGGCCATTCTGGACATGATTCATCTCAAGCCCGATTCGGTTGAACTGATCATCACCGGTCGGGGAGCCGACCCCGCTGTCATCGATGAAGCAGATCTGGTAACCGAGATGACCTGTATCAAGCATTATTATCAAAAAGGGGTTCCGGCCAGAACCGGAATTGAAAAATAGGATATCACCATGAGCGCCATGGAAGAACAGGTCCTGAAAGCGGCAAAAGAAATTGTGGTCAAATTCATAGAAACCGGCAGAATTTCACCGACAGGGTTTTCTGAAAACTTCAAAGCCGTGTATGGTGCGATATTTGAAACAGTTAAAGGTACCGGGAATCCGCCGGTTGATCCAGAAGGAGGAAACAACCGGTGACAGAGGCCACTGATCCATTGAATGACATGGATGAAATCGATGATGACTGGACTGAAAGGATTCTGTGTCCGGACGAAAGCTGCACCGGAACCATAGGCCCGAACGGCCAATGTCGGGTGTGCGGGCGGCATGCGGAAGGATTTGTTGGCTCTGACATGATCGCAACGGAATCCGAACCCGGATTGTCACATCCGGAAAAAACCGATGAAATCACGAATTCCGGAGACCAAAACGAAAGTGGTGATGCGTGGGCCGAACGCCAAGTCTGTCGGGATGAGAGTTGCATCGGCACCATTGGACCGGATGGCCGTTGTCGAATCTGCGGGCTTTCCGCATCAGACGATCACTGATTGCCAAAGCCATTCTGGGCGCCACAGTCCGGGCAGTGCCAGGTGATGCCATTGCAGGACATCCCCCAGACATTTTCATACATGCAGGTCTGGCAGATGGCAAATCCACACCGGCACTTCCAGCAGAACCGGTATGACTGGTTGCAGCAGTGGCAGACCGTTTCACGCGTCTGGAGTCTTCTGGCTTTTCTTGTTACCTGTTTTGGCATGTCTGACATATTGGATCCAGTATCTTGATATGTTGTGTGTATTGGGAAGCCGCCTGACCGTCCAATGGCGGCTTTGCCTGAATGCTGTTTGCGGCGCCTTCAGCCCTCAGTCTTCAGACTTCAAACCTAAAAACGACCAATCGTGTGGCCAGAAACAAGACTGCACACCCGGAAATATTATGACCACCCAGACAGCTCGTCCCACCCTGTATCTGATTGACGGAACCGCGTATATTCACCGGGCCTATCATGCCATCCGCGGGCTCACCAATTCCCGGGGTCTTCCAACAAACGCCATTTTGGGTTTTACCAAGATTCTGGTCAAACTGATGGAAGACCATCATCCGGAGTATGCGGTTGTCTGTTTTGATTCCAAAGGCCCGACGTTCAGACATCAGCGGTATCCGGAATACAAGGCCAACCGCCCACCCATGCCGGATGATCTGAAAATCCAGATTCCCCACATCCTCGAATTGACCCGGGGCTTCAATCTGCCTGTGGTGGAAATGCCCGGGTTCGAGGCGGATGATCTCATTGGATCACTGGCCAGAATTGGTGTTGAATCGGGTTTTTCGGTTGTCATTGTAACCGGGGACAAGGATTTTATTCAACTGATTTCTGACAGCATCCGCATCTGGGACCCGATGAAGGAAACATGGTCGGATTTGAATCAGGTTCGGGAAACGCATGGAGTCGAACCCGAACAGTTCATTGATATCATGGGCCTTTCCGGCGATACCGCCGACAATGTGCCCGGTGTACCCGGAATCGGACCCAAAACCGCGCTGACATTGATTCAGAAATATAACAGCATGGCGGGTCTGTATGAGAATATCGAATCGGTGTCATCTAAATCCCAAAAAGCCAAACTGATTCAGTACAGGGATCAGGCATGGCTCAGCCGGGACCTGGTGACCATCTCTTTGGCTGCCCCGGTCCCGAATGATATTGAACGCTTCCGGGTCATCCATCCGGATTCTGAAAAACTGGCCGATCTGTTTGCCCGGCTCGAATTCCGGCAGTACCAGCAGCTTTTCTCCAAAACGGCTCTTCCGGAACCAACCGATTATCGTATGATCCTGACGCAACCCGAACTGAATGCGCTGGCTGAAACCCTGAAATCCGCAGATGTCTTTGCCATTGACACCGAAACAACATCCACCAACCCCATGCTCGCCAGGCTGGTCGGCATTTCGGTGGCGCTGCGGCCACATCAGGCATTTTACATTCCCCTTGCCCATGATTACCTGTTTGCCCCGCCCCAACTGGATCAAAAGACCGTGTTGGCGGTTCTCGGTCCCATCCTGGAAAATCCCGGAATAAAAAAAATCGGTCAGAATATCAAGTATGACTGGATCGTTCTGACACGCTGTGGTCTTTCCCTTGCCGGCATATATGCGGATACGATGATTGCCTCGTATCTGTTGAATCCGTCCAAGCGCTCCCACGGCCTTGACCAGATTGCGCTGGATTTTCTGAGTCATAAAACCATTTCTTACGCCGATGTGACAGAAAAAGGCAAAATTCAGGGGTTCAACCGGGTTTCCGTCGAATCCGCCACACCTTATGCTTGTGAAGATGCGGACGTTACCCTGAGAGCCAGCCAGGTACTGCTGCCCAAATTGAAAAATATGGGCCTGATGGATCTCTTCAACCAGGTTGAAATGCCATTGGCCGGTGTTCTGATGAGAATGGAAATGCGTGGAATCCGCGTGGATCAGAACCGGCTGCGTCTGCTGTCCAAGTCGTTTCAGGATCAGCTTGCGGATCTGGAGGATAAAATCTATGATCTGGCAGATGAGCGCTTCAATATTCAGTCTCATCAGCAACTGGGACGCATTCTGTTTGAGAAGCTCAACCTCCCGGTCCAGAAAAAAACGCGAAAAAAAACCGGCTATTCAACCGATGTCGATGTTCTGAACGATCTGGTTGCCCATCATGAACTGCCCGTTTTGATACTGCGGCATCGGACGCTTTCCAAGCTGAAATCCACCTATGCCGATGCGCTGATCAGCATGATCCATCCGGAAACCGGCCGGATTCATACCTCATACAATCAGACAGTGACAGCGACCGGCCGGCTGAGCAGCTCGGATCCCAATCTTCAGAACATTCCCATTCGAACCGAAGAAGGTCGGGATATCCGCAGAGCCTTTATTCCAAAAGAGGGCTGTTGCATGGTTGCGGCGGATTATTCCCAGATCGAGCTTCGCATTCTGGCCCACTGCTCCGAAGATCCGATTCTGATTCAGGCCTTTCAGGAAAATCAGGATATTCATACCCGAACCGCATCCGAGGTCTTTCAGGTCAGCCCCGATCTGGTTACGCCGGAGCTCAGACGACAGGCCAAGGTCATCAATTTTGGAATTCTGTATGGAATGGGCGCGTTCAGCCTGTCAAAAGAATTGGGTATTTCCCAGAAAATGGCCAAAATCTATATCGACCACTATTTTGAACGATATCAGGGCGTCAGGGCGTTTATTGATAAAACCATTCAGGATGTTCGCCAGTCTCAGCAAACCAGCACCCTTTTGGGACGGATCCGGTTGCTGTCTGATATCAACAGCTCCAATACGGTGATCCGTCAGTTTGCCGAGCGGATTGCGGTCAACACCCCGGTTCAGGGCACCGCTGCCGATCTGATTAAAATTGCCATGATTCAAATAGATCAAAACATGACGGACAGAAAGATGGCATCGGGAATGCTTTTGACTGTCCATGATGAGCTGGTATTCGAGGCTCCGGACGATGAACGGGATGACATGGTCCGGTTGGTAACGGATATCATGGAAAACGTCTGGGATCTGAAGGTTCCGCTGAAGGTCAATGTCGCAATCGGGGATAACTGGGCCGAAGCCCATTAACGCCTGACAAGACGGGGTTTCAAACCCGCTTTCTGGAGATTCTGTATCAATCTTTCAGCGGCGTCCTCTGTTTCGTATGCGCCCATCAGGGTTCGCAATTTTCCGGCGTTCTGGGCCTCCGGTGCGGAATAAACAATATGACCCATGGCCAGAAAGGTTGATTCCCGCCTTTGGGCTTCCTTTTGTTCGACAGCCATACCGATCTGAACGGCAAACGGCATGTGGACGATCTGCGGATCCTTGAATTTTCGTTTCAGCAGATCGTCAATCATTTTTCCGGCATCGGTCTGGTTCTTGAACTGACCGACAAAAATACGGTGCCATTCAATATTGTCGGGTGTGACCTCATTGCAGACAAAGGCCATATCCCCCCGGGATCGCATCTTCATGGCGATGCGGTTTGCCTTTTGCCGGTACTGGCTGGCGCCGATCAATATGGTGTACGGATAGGTGGACACCCCTTCGGCCACAAGCTTTTTTGAAGCCGGAGACGGTGGCGTGACGTCGGCAACGGAAGGTTCTGATTCAGGCTTTACCGGGGATGTTTCAGTCGATGGCTGCAGGGGTTTTGATGGGATGGATGGCGGCGGTTCAGGGATTTCTTTTGATACATTTGAATCGGCGGACGGTTTGACCGGTGGCGTTTCAATCGGAGAGATATCAATTCGGGTCTGAACCGGTGTCGACGCGGCTGTCAACGCGGGTGATTCGGTGCGTTTCATACCGGCGGCATTTTTTTCCCGCCACGGTTTTTGATCCTCATAGGCCCGGAGACGCTCGGTGTATTTTTCCAGTGTCTGGGTTCGGCCTTCGGTAAGCTGCATCAACAATGCCCGCTTCTGAATTTTGACGGCCTCGTTAAACTGTCCGGATTCTGCATACGCGGCTGCCAGGGTATCATAATGATGGGCGCCGGGTTCCAGTTCCACGGCTTTTTTGGCGATTTCAACCGCCTTTGCGCCATCCCTGTATTTTGGATCCGGACATGCCGACAATATCCATGCCAGTTGGTTGTATGCTCGGGTGAATTTGGGGTTCAGCTCAATGGCGCGGGAATAATCGGATATCGCCTGATCGAATTTGTTCTTGTAAAACCAGGCTACTCCCCGGCTGTTATAGGATTCCGCATCCTTGGGGTTCAGTTCGATGGCCCGGTTGAAATCGGATATCGCCTTGTCCAGTTGACCGGTGTGCAGCAGAGCGACCCCCCGGTTGTGATACAGGTGAAAGTCCCGTGACTTTTGACCGATCAGTTCATCATAAACATCGATCGCGTCCTTGTAGCGCTGAACTTTCAAAAGATACTGGCCCAGGCTGACCCGATCATCCGCATGGGAGCCGGTGGCAGCCGTCAGGCAGGTCAACAGCATTATTGCTGAACAAAAATATGCAACCCTGATTTTCATGGTATTCCTCCTGAATTCTAAAGCATACCGAAAGTCAGCGCTGAATTCAACATCGATATGCTGATGCGTTTTCTACATTTTACCGTGAAAACGGAAAAGCAGAATTCAGTATCCAGGATTCAGAATTCAGTAGAAAATCGGTAAAATCATTTTCATATATGGGGGTGAACCTCCCGGAATGATTCATGAACGTTTACCGTGAAAATGCCGTTAAAAAGAAACATATACCATCAAGCTCCGCAGGAGCGTCCTGTTTGTAGCATGAAGTATAAAAAATTTCCTTCAAGCCCCGTAGGGGCGACCTGTAAATTCCAGTTACAGGCCGCTCCGATGGAGCTTGATGGAAATAACGGCATCAATTTCTACAAACAGGTCGCCCCTACAGGGCTTTTACGGAAGATATCATTTTCATGCCTGGGGTGAAGCCAGACGTGATTCATAAGCGTTTACCGTGAAAAGACATTCAATATCGAGATATGAGTATTGCGTATTGGGAGGCTGCCTACGGCATGGCGGCGGCACTGCCTGAATGCCGGTTGCGGCGCCTTCAGTCTTCAGCCTTTTAGAAAACACACAAGGAGAAACATGAATCCGCGAAAAACTGTCGGTCTTGTTCTGGGCAGCGGCTCCTCACGGGGTTGGGCCCACATTGGCGCGATTGAGGCCCTGGAAGAAGAAAATATTCCCATTGATTATATTGCCGGATGCAGCATTGGATCCTATGTCGGCGCACTGTATGCCAGCGGCGGGCTAAAAAGTCTGAAGTCGTTTGTTTTAAAAATGGACGGCAAAAAAGTTTTTTCCTATTTTGACGTGGTGTTACCCCGGTCGGGTCTTCTGGACGGAACAAAAAAAATCAATGAACTTTTTTCCATACACACGTCAGCGTCCCAGTTTTCCGACCTTAAAATCCCGGTGATGATGGTTGCGACAGATCTGGAAACCGGTGAAAAAGTCATATTGAAATCCGGAAAATTGCTGGATGCACTTCGGGCCACCATGTCGGTGCCCGGTCTTTTTGCACCCGCCCGGGTCAGGAACCGCTGGCTGGTGGATGGGGGTCTGGTTGATCCGGTTCCGGTTGGCGTACTCCGTGCCGCTGCTTCGGATGTGGTGATTGCAGTGGATTTGAACTGCGGCTTTGACTCCCGGAAAATATGCGATAAAAAAATTGATCCGGAAGTGGAAATGCCCCCGGATGAACCCCGGTTCTTCAACAGTGAGCTGATGAAAAAGCTGATGAACTTTTATGAAAGCGCCGAAGCCAGTTTTACGACCAAACTGAATGATCTTCTGAAAAAAGAATCCGGAACACCGGATATCATCGAAACCGTCATGTCATCCATCAACATCATGCAGAACCGGATCACGCGAATCAATCTGGCTGTGGATCCACCCGATATTCTCATACAACCCCGCCTGGGAGACCTGAAGATGATGGACTTTGATCAGGTCGAACGCACCATTGAAGAAGGATATATTGGAATCAAGAAAAAAATCGAGGATATCCGGGCGGCTGTTGAATCATGACGCATCCGGCACGTGGACATTTCATTCGCGCCATGATGATCTTGCCTGACGGAGTCACACCTCTGAACAGGTTCGGAGGTATTCATTAAGGAAGGGGATCTGACGAAATTTATATTTACTTTTTGTTTGGCTTCTGTCACCTTGCCCCCGGTCAGTCCGGCGCCTTGAATCATTCACCATAAACAGGTAAATGAGACGGAATCTTTCCGGGAGATTCTTTTCATCATGTTCTCCCTCCGGGTTTGAGAGTGATTGTCGCCGATTTTCTATTGAATCCTGAATTTTGCCTTTTTGTGATAACTGGAGTATTATGTCTGTTTCGGTGATGAAATGGCTTGAAGCCCCTTTTCGGTATCAGACGCTGTTTCGGGGATTTATCAGCCAGGAAATCCGCGGCCGGTACGCGGGATCGATTGGTGGGCTTTT
>JBFXFK010000164.1:9343-10548 GCA_050179135.1 Desulfatirhabdiaceae bacterium
GTGCTGATGCGGCTGAATCCCATGTATTCATTTATCGAGCTGTACCACGAACTGCTTTTGAAACATACCCTGCCGTTTGATCTGTTCTGCTATGCGTCTGGATATGCCATTGTTTCCTTTCTGGCAGGCATCTGGTTTTACAGCCGCTCCCGAAATGCGTTTGCGGATGTGCTATAGACTTTCTGAAAACAGGACACCGGAGGGCGTCCATGTTGTCCATCAAAGTCCTTTCGTCCATGACGCTTTTAAGTAAACCAATATTTGCAGTCTGCCAGTTATGACCATCAACCCTGACTATGATTTCTTATGAATGCAATTGAAGCCGAAAATCTGTCCAAGCATTATCGGGTGTATATCCGGCCCTTTGACCGCCTGAAAGAGTCTATCCTGCGACGGCCGTGTCATCATCTGGTAAACTCCCTGGCGGATGTTTCCTTTGGCCTGTCTCATGGGGATACGCTGGGCATAATCGGTGAAAACGGCGCCGGGAAATCCACCCTGTTAAAAATCCTGGCCGGGACATTGCAACCCTCTTCCGGCAGGCTGGTTCGTAATGGACGCGTTGCAGCTCTGCTGGAATTGGGTGCCGGATTCAATCCCGAGTTTTCCGGACGGACAAATATTCATCTGAATGCAGCGCTTCTTGGACTGACGGAAAAAGAGATACGGGCCCGGGAAAAGGATATCATTGCCTTTTCCGAGCTGGCGGACGTGATTGACCGGCCGGTCAAGACCTATTCATCGGGCATGCATGTGCGCCTGGCTTTTTCCATCGCTACGAGCGTGGATCCGGATGTATTGATTGTGGATGAGGCATTGAGTGTTGGCGATCAGCGGTTTTCCCAAAAATGCATCGAACGGATGGTAGGCTTTCGCAATGCAGGCAAAACCATTATTGTCTGTAGCCACAGCATGTTTCTGATCAGCGCACTCTGCGAAAAAGCCATCTGGCTGGATCACGGCCGCATCAGCGGCGCGGGGAAGACATCCACGGTCATATCGGAATATCTGGCATTTCTGGAGGAGCGGGAAAAACCGGAAATACATGAAACACCGCAATCCAGTCTGCCGGAAGTTGTGGTGGAAAAGGTCCGGTTTTGTGGCGTAACAGACGATACGGAAATCCCGTTTATCCGGCAATTTGAACCTCTGCGCATTCTGGTGGACACCCGCTGTACCGTGGACCGGTTTACCGGCCATGTTGG
>JBFXFK010000165.1:0-10543 GCA_050179135.1 Desulfatirhabdiaceae bacterium
ACGGTCATTTCATACCAAAACCCTGCAAACGATCAATAATCCCCGGACCATTGCGGATGGCACCCGGACCCATTCCCTGGGGAAACTGACATTTCCACTGGTTCTGGAATATGTTCACGACATGGTCACGGTATCCGAATCGGCAATCATGGATGCGGTCCGGTTTTTGTTTTACCGCATGAAAATTGTGGTGGAGCCTTCCGGCGTTCTGGGGCTGGCTGCCGTGTTGAGCGGTTCCATAAAGCCTGCCGGGCGGGTTGGTATCATTCTGAGTGGTGGCAACATCGATGGGCCGACCATGACGTCGATTATCTGTACGGATTGATGTCATGATTCAAATGGTTGATCTCAGTCATCCGCTGCATTCAGGCATGCCGGTTTTTCCGGGGTCCCGGTCCGTCGCTGTCACCCGGATTGCCCGGATTGAAAGCCAGGGATTTTCGGAAGCCCAGTTGAGCATGCCCTCCCATGCCGGCACCCATATGGATGCACCGGCGCACATGATCTCCGGCGGGTTGACGCTGGACCGGTTTCCGCTGGATCGGTTTGTTGGCCGGGCCTGTGTACTGTCCCTGTCCGTGTCGGCAGGAGACCGGATTGAAACCGATATCCTGATGCCATATCAGCCGCGGATTGAATCTGCGGAAATCATTCTGATTCATACCGGATGGAGCCGGTTCTGGAAAACCGACCGGTATTTCTCGGAATACCCGGTGCTGTCTGCCGCTGCCGCATCATGGCTGGCCAATTTTTCACCCAAAGCCATTGGGATGGATACCGCATCGGTGGATCCGGTTGATTCAACCGATTATACCAACCATCATACGTTTTTTCAGCAAGACATTCTTTTGATTGAAAATCTGTGCGGGCTGGAACGTCTGCCGGACACCGGGTTCACCCTGATATGTCTGCCACTTCTGATTCCGGAATCCGACGGATCACCGGCCAGGGCCGTTGCCATGTGGTGAAGACGGAAGGTTTATGGCGCATAAGCCCGGGAGATCGAATTTCCATGATTTTTAAACCAGAATTGAGGTAATTCCATGAAACAGAATCATGTACGACTGGCTGTATTCACGATGATCATGATTGTTCTGACGGTTCTGCCCGCTGTTGCAGCAGAAAATCAGGATATGGGCGGATGGGAAAGGGGGGGGAAATACGACAGGCTGTATGTTCCCAGTGAACGGGACAGCTTCAAGGGAACCCTGACCGGCTTCAAGGAAATTGTTCCATTTCCCGGCATGTCACCCGGCGTGGCGGTTCTGGTCAAGGACCCGGATGGTGATGTCGTGACGGTTCACCTGGGGCCGAAGTGGTTTGTCAATCCGGATGAGACCGGACTTAAAAAAGGGGATCGGGTCAAGGTCAAGGGCGTCTGGGTCGAAATCAACAACGAGGACGTTGTGATTGCCTCCAAGATATCCAGAGGCGACTTTTTTGAATACAAGGTGCGCCTCACCAGTGATGGCAAACCCTTCTGGACCATGACGAAAGAAGAGTTTGACAAGGAACGATCCCAAAAACGGGATTAGCCAAAACCAATAAAACGGCGACGGATCCTGTTTTTGCCGACCCTGCTGGCCTCGGCATCCGCAGTTCTGCGATTTATCCGACCAGGTGACGGTATTTCCTCCCTATTCGGTTCTCATGCCGATTTTTTTCCCCAGCTTCTGAAATATGACCATCCACTCATGTGATTGCGTTTCACCGGTATCGACTGTTTGTTTTATCCGGGGACTGACTTCCTTGAGAATTTTATAGTAGATGTTCTGAACCGTGCGCAGATTGACTTCAAAGGGAAAATCCGGCAGCAGATCGGCGATGGCATCCAACTGATACAACACCTCTGTCCCGGATGGCTGTTTCTGAAAATCATCGGCCATCTGCTCCATTCGCCTGCGGATGGCGATTTCCAGAAAATCCTGGTCCAGGGTCACGCCGTGCAGGGCCGCGGCATCCAGAAGTTGCCGAATCGGGTTCAGGTCGAAGACCGGATTTTCAAAGGCCCGACGGATGGCGGCATTCAGCAGGTATTCGGAGGCGGCTGCCAATGCACGGGGCGCCGGCACATTCAGATCCTGTAAAAAAAGCAGCAGCGGGGCATTGGTATCGTAAATCTGACGATACACCGCCTCGGCATTGGTCAGGCTGGTTTCCAGCACAATCTGAAGGATTCGCCGCTGTTCATCCCGAAACAGGTGTCTGAGCGAATAGGTCGATGCGCCCAGTTTTTTTTCCAGAAGAAGCAGCACGGTGGGAAACTCGGCCCGGCGAAAAACCTCGAATACCTCGTCTGTGAACGTCTCTTCGGGCAAGCTTTCCGCATCGCAGGGGCTGATACAGCAACTGATGTTATGATCCCCCCAGTGGATGGTTCCAAAACACTGGAATGCCGATTCTTGGGTAATGGCCGAGATGATGCGCACCTGCCCCATTGCCAGTTTGGCCCGACCGACCGCCAGGGATCTGTAAAAATGCTGTTCGACCGAGTAGCAGTGTACACTGGCCTGCCGGGGATATTCCTCAAACAGCGAACGCATGGCATAATGGGCCCCAACCGTGTCCAGATCCACCATGGATGGCCTGACAAATTTCTCGTAGATTCGACGACCGTTTTGATAGTTCCGGACATTGCTGGTCGCCTTTTCAAGAAGCTCCATGAACCGGTACTCCAGACCGTCTCCAAAAATTTCCTTGGCCAGATGGAGGGCCCGGCCGGCAAACTGCATGATCTGGACACTTTCAAGCCCGGAAATATCGTCAAAAAACCATCCACAACTGGTGTACATCAACATGGCATGCCGCTGAAGCTCCAACAGCTTGATGGTGTGTATCATTTCCCCGGGCATCAGGGGGCGCCGGATTCGTTGCATGAAGAACGCATCCACGGCATCCGGCTCCCGGTTCAGGACAATCCGGATATAGTCATTCCGGATTGTCCATGGGTCGAATCCAAGCGTTGTCATTTTGTCTTCGTAGGCCGGCGACAGAGAATCCCGAAGCCAGTCAAGCGCCTCCCGCAGCGGGGTGCGCCATGCCTGATGCCAGCCGGGTCGTCCGCCGGAGTTGCACCCGCAGTCCCGCCACCATCGATCGATGCCATGCTCGCAGCTCCAGGAGGTATTTTCGATAATTTCCACCTCCCACTGGGGCGGATGCAGCGCCAGGTATTCGCCATAAATGGTGATACGGGCCAGTTGATTGGATTCAATTTTGTGCAGGGCAAAAGCCAATGCCATATTCCCCTTGTGATGATGATGCCCATAGCTTTCACCATCTGTGGCAATGTTCACCAACTGGGGTTCCCTGCGGTCATCGTCAAATCCGTCCATCAGTCTGTTTGCAAAGCGGTCCCCGTTGGAGAGCAATCCTTCGAAGGCCACGGCCCGGGAGATGGGGTCGTCATAAAAGAATACTGCGATGGATTTTCCGGACGGCAGATGCAGCCGATAGGGGCGTGACGGGTCAATCTGGCCGCCGCTGATATCCGTCCAGTCATTGTCATTGAAATACCGCATCCGGCTGGCCTGACGGGGTGACAGGATGGTAAAACCGATTTCATGCGCTGCCAGAATTTCCAGTGTTTCCAGATCAACCGCTGTTTCCGGAAGCCACATGCCCTCGGGAAACCGCTGAAAGCGATGCTCAAAATCCCGGATACCCCACACAACCTGGGTTTCCTTGTCCCGCCGGTTGGCAAGGGGCATGATGACATGGTTGTACGCCTGAGCAATGGCCGATCCATGACCGCCAAAACGCTCGCGGCTTTCCAGGTCGGCCTGAAGAATGGCGCCATACACATCCGGTGCATGCCTTTCCAGCCAGGCGAGCAGGGTCGGCCCGAAATTGAAGCTGATTTTTTCGTAATTGTTGGTGATATGCCGGATAAAACCCTGTTCATCCAGCAGTCGGGATGTTGCCATGGGCAGGTAGCATTCGGCCGTAATCCGTTCATTCCAGTCGTGGTATGGATATGCGGAATCCTGAAGCTCCACTGTCTCCAGCCATGAGTTTTCGCGCGGAGGTTGATAAAAATGGCCATGAATACAGATGAACTTCTCCATGTCACTCACCTTTCGGAAATGTGTTTGACGAGTATCAGAAATGCGTACGGCAACATCGTCATTTCGACATCGCCTTCTGAATGAATTGTTTCCGCCAGTACACTCCCGGAGCCCCCCCATTTCACATCCATGCTGTCCAGCACTTTTTCCCAGCAGCCTGCAGACAGGGGAACCCGGGCCGAAACCGGTTGTTCCCCGGCGTAAAAGACAATGCAGATATCCACCATATCGCGCCAATGGCGGATGATGCCGATCCGTTGGTTGCCAATCCGGGATACGGTCATATTCAACGGGTCCGGCTGGAGAAGGATGCTGTTTCCACGGCGAAGCGAAATGAGACAGCGATAAAAATCCCACAGATGGTGATGCCGGCCCGGGGTGAGCCGTCTGGCCGGTTTCAGTTTGGCGCTTTGGAAGGTCTCTTCGGCCTGGGGATCCGGCATATCACCGTCCCATCCAAAGGATGCAAATTCCTCACGGCGTCCCTTCCGGACAGCCGCGATCAGTTGGGGATCCGTATGACTGACAAAATAGGGAAACGGCGCGGTTTCACCATACTCCTCGCCCATGAAGAGCATTGGAAGATTGGGAGACAGCACAATGAGACCTGCAATCATTTTAATCGCGTCAAAGGAAAGGACCGTGCTCAGTCGATCCCCCTGCATGCGGTTGCCGATCTGATCATGATTCTGGGCAAATACAACAAACCGATGCGGGGGGATGGACCGGCTGGAATTGCCATGACATCTGTTGCGGTATCTGGAATGCTGACCGGTATATACAAATCCGTCCCGAAGGGCCGCAAGCAACTGGTCAAACTGGCCAAAATCGCAGTAGTATCCCCGACGTTCACCCGTCATGACGGCGTGGAGGGCATGATGCAGATCATCGTTCCACTGGGCATCCAGGCCCAGGCCGCCCAGATCGGGCGACCGAATCAGCCGGGTGTCGTTCAGGGCGCTTTCGGCAATCAGATGAATATGCCGCCCCAGGGTGCTGGCATGACCTTTGACGGTTTGGGCCAACATCTCCAGAAACGGCCGGGCCGAGAAATCAAAAATGGCATGAACCGCATCCAGCCGCAGAGCATCGACATGGTATTCGGTTATCCAGCACACCGCATTTTCGATAAAGTATCGGCGCACCTCGTCACTGTAAGGGCCGTCAAAATTGATGGGGTCCCCCCATGACGTCTGATGGATATCTGAAAAATAGGGTCCGAAATCCTGAAAATAATTCCCCTCGGGGCCGAGATGATTGTACACGACATCCAGCACCACGGCGATGCCCCGTTCATGACAGGCATTGACAAACCGTTTGAATCCGGTTGGTCCGCCATAGGAATTCTGGACCGCAAATGGATAAACCCCGTCATAACCCCAGTTGCGATCTCCCGGAAACTGGGCCACAGGCATCAGTTCGACAGCGGTAATTCCCAGCGCCATCAGATCATCCAGACAGGTGATGGCGGCATCAAAGGATCCCGGCATGGTGAATGTGCCGATGTGCAGTTCGTAAATGATATACTGATGCAGGGGAAGACCGCGCCAGTTGGTGTCTGTCCATCCAAAATCCGGATCGATGATCTCCGACGGCCCGTGAACGCCACGGGGCTGGAAGCGTGATGCGGGGTCCGGTCGTTCCTTGCTGCCGTCCAGTCGAAAAACATAGGTCGTACCCGGTAAAACATCATCCACCACACCGGTGTGATACCCGCGCCGGTCCCGGGTCAGGGGTTCCAGCCGATTCTGCGGTGACAGGAGATGAACTTCCACAAAATCCGCAAACGGGGCCCAGACGCTGAAGAGACAACTTCCGTCACCCGTCCGTATGGGTCCCATGCAATGATTCGGGGGTGTACCACCCATTGACATTTTGAATCTCCTTTATGGGTGTCCGGTTTGGAAATCTTCCAGCAGTTGACAAATGCCGCGCAGCGGAATACCGACCCAGTCCGGCCGGTTGTTGAGTTCATAGGACAGCTCGTAAACCGCCTTTTCCAGAAGCAATACGGCCAGAAGGGTGGAAAGCTCAGAGTGTCTTTCCGGGATGAAATTGCCTCCGGAAGCGTTTTGAAGATAACTTTTCAGAAATTCCGCTCCCACCCAACGCTGCCAGAACTCGGCCCAGTGAGCCATGTCTTCACTGATTCCGGATGTTCCCGAATTTTGCTGGCGATCCATCAGGGCGGCGTACGCGGCATACTGAAACGAGCGCAACATCCCGGCCACATCCCGCAGCGCGGAACGTTTGATGCGTCGTTCCGTAATCGGTCGAAGCGGTTCACCCTCAAAATCGATGATCATAAAATCATTTCCGGTTAAGAGCACCTGCCCGAGATGGTAATCACCGTGACACCGAATGCGTAATGCACTGATTTTAACTTCAAGAAGCTTCAACAGGCGAAGCATCAGATATGTTTCATTTTCCAGGACATAAACCGCCAGGGGCCACAGGTTTTCCGGCAGCCGGTTGAACTGACGCTGCAGCAGTGGCAAAACCTTTCCAACCTGGGTGCGCACGGACTGGAACAGGGCGCGCTGGTAAAGTTTGGTAAATGCTTCGGGTTTGAATTCCGGCAGATTTTGTTCCGATGCCAGGCACAGGTGCATTTCGGCGGTGCGCTGACCCAATAGACGGGCGGATTTCAAAAAATCGCCAAGAAGCCCGGCCGATGCTTCGGAAGGCGTATCATCCAGGAGGTCAGCCGCGAAAGCGGCCGGTAAAGCCGGTAGCTCTTGGCCCTGGACATTGCTGAAATATTGATCCAGACATTCCCGGGCATAACGCCAGGCATCCCCCTGGTTGGGGATATATTTCTGCAGGATGGCAACTGTCATGGGTTCATCATGGTTCATCCGCAGCTCGATGGCGCCGGCAACAGGTGCGCTGTGTGAAAACCGCTTTTCGGTAAGCATCTGTCCGATTTCAAGGTCGGGATTGACTCCGGGAGACAGCTTCCGGATCAGTTTGAGCATGAGATGATCCCCGAACCGGATCGATGTGTTGCTCTGCTCTTCCCGCATCAGGGTTGGCGGCAACAACATCGGGCCGGTTGTAAACATGTTGCGAAATGCACGGGTCGTAGTGCCCCGCATCTGACCGTGTTGTCCGTGAAGGGTCCGTTTGTGGGCCAGAAATTCCAGAAGGGCCTCGCAAAAGGGTGTATCGGTGAGTGCATCGACCAACAGCAGCGCCGGTTGTCCGCCTTTGATCTGAATCCTTGCAATAGCAGCCTGCGGGCAGGACTGGGACATGTCATAGCGGTTCTCAGGCATCAAAGACATCGGGACTACATATATTTCGGTATTTCCGGAGAGATAATCGACCCGAACCAACACGATGGGCCAGCTTCGGGATCCTTTTGTCAGAAAGTATACATCCAGGATACCGGCATGTTTGAGTGGATGGGCCTTGCCGCTGAACCAGCGGCTCTGGGTCAGAAAACCCGGTAAAATCTCTTCCAGAAGCTTTGTTGCCCTGCCATTGAACAAATCGTCTTCACTGTCGACCGGCAAAGCCGGAATTTTGGTGTCCGGGTTACACGAAGGCGTATCGGCAATCGTTTGTGATGGCGTCAGGTAAAACCAGAAAAAACTGTGCGGCCCCAATGACAGGAAATAGGGTGCTGACGTGATGGGGGGAAACGGGGTGCGTCCAAACAGCTCGACCGGAATCATTCCCTCGTAGGCAGACAGGTCAAGCTGAACATGCTGGACAAACCGGGACAGATTGCTGACGATCAGCAGCCGTTCATTTTCATACCGGCGGATAAACGACAGGATACGGTGGTTATCGGGAGAAAGAAATTCAATCGTGCCACGGCTGAAGGCTTTGAAGCGTTTTCGCAGACCAATCAGCCGCTTCATCCACCACAGGGTGGAATGGGGATTGGCCTGCTGCACCTCCACATTGATGACCTCGTAGTGGTATTCCGGTGAAATGATGACCGGCAAAAAAAGTTGTTGCGGGTTTGCGCGGGAAAATCCGGCATTGCGGTCCGCACTCCATTGCATGGGTGCGCGCACCCCATCCCGATCACCCAGATACACATTGTCCCCCATGCCGATTTCATCGCCATAGTATAATACGGGAGAACCCGGCAGGGAAAACAACAGGGCATTGGCCAGTTCGGTTCGGCGCCGGTGGTTTCCCAGCAGGGGAAAAAGCCGCCTGCGGATTCCCAGATTGATCCGCATCCTGGGATCCTGGGCATATACCCGGTACATATAGTCCCGCTCTTCGTCTGTCACCATTTCCAGGGTCAATTCGTCGTGATTCCGCAGGAAAATGGCCCATTGACAGTTTTCCGGAATGGCGGGGGTTTGCTCCAGGATATCCAGAACCGGAAACCGGTCTTCCATATGGATTGCCATGAACAGCCTTGGCATCAGCGGAAAGTGGAAGGCCATGTGACATTCATCACCGTTTCCGAAATAGGCAACAGCATCTTCGGGCCACTGGTTCGCTTCGCCCAGAAGCAACCGGCTTTTGAATTTGCCGTCCACATGCGCCCGCATTTCCTTGAGAAACGCATGCGTGTTCGCCAGATTTTCGCAGTTGGTGCCATCCCGTTCAAACAGATAGGGGATGGCATCCAGCCGTAACCCGTCCACACCCATCCCGTACCAGAAGTCCAGGGTGGCAAGCACCGCCTCGCGGACACGGGGGTTGTCATAATTGAGGTCGGGTTGATGCGAATAGAAACGGTGCCAAAAATAGGCCCCGGCCACGGGATCCCAGGTCCAGTTGGATGTCTCGAAGTCCTGAAAAATGATCCGGGCGTCGGTATAGCGCTTTGGCGTGTCGCTCCAGACATACCAGTCCCGCCAGTGACTGCCGGGTTTGGCGCGACGGGCCCGCTGGAACCAGGCATGCTGATCGGATGTATGGTTGACCACCAGTTCCGTTATGACATGCATTCCCCGGCGGTGAGCCTCGGCCAGAAATTTCTTGAAGTCCCGCAGTGTGCCATAGGTGGGATGAATATTGCGGTAATCCGCAATGTCATAGCCATCATCGCGCAGGGGGCTTGAACAAAAGGGCATCAGCCAAATGGCGGAAACGCCCAGATCCTGCAGGTAGTCGAGTTTTCGGGTGAGTCCCGGAAAATCGCCAACCCCGTCATCGTTGCTGTCGAAAAAGCTTTTGACATGCAACTGATAAATGATGGCGTCCTTGAACCATAAGGGGTCATTGTCCATCTCTGTCAGGCCCTTTGAATTATGGGTCATATGTGTATCCTTGAAAATAGCGTGGTGTCAGGGAACCGCTAAAAGCCGCGGCACCCTGACCTACCCGCTGAAGAGGTTTTTAGGCTGAAGACTGAAGGCTGAAGGTGCCGCCCACAGCCTTCCGGCGGTACAGCCAGCCGGTAGGTCAGGTTGGCCGGTAGTTTGGCCTACCTGACTGCTTGGCCGGACCGCTGGATGCCGGATTCATTCTTCTGCGGTTCCTTGTTCGATATTCTGCTGTTCGCTGTTTATTTTCATTCCAGGGGGTGAACAAACCCTTGATCATGAGCGTTTACCGTGAAAATAGTATTGAGATATGCGTATTGCGTATCGGAATGCCGCCTGACCGTCTGACGGCTGCTCTGCCAGAATGCCGGATGCGGCGCCTTCAGTCTTCAGCCTTCAGTCTTCAGTCTTCAGCCTTCAGTCTTCAGCCTTCAGCCTTCAGCCTTAATCCTTCCCCCGTAAGCCCATAAACATCCAGATGGGCCGGCGGCGCCTTTCCATCTTTGCCGACACCAAAATAAATCGTTTGATGCGGAAACGGTATTTCGATACCCAGCTCATCAAAACGCTTCTTCATCCGGCGGTTGAACTCCCGCCCCACAGCCCATTGACGGATTGGCCGTGTTTTGATTCGTGCCTTGATGATTACCGCAGAGTCGTCAAACCGGTCAACACCCAATATCTCCAGAGGTTCCAGAATATCCGGGTTGAATTCCGGCTCGGAACGCATGTTCTCGACAATTTCCCGGCATACATCAGAAACCTGATCCGTGTCTTCCCGGTAGGCAACCCCGATATCGATCACATAATAGGAATACAGCCGTGTCATGTTCGTAACCGTATCAACCGAGCTGAAGGGAATGGTGTGAACGTTGCCGGAAAGATCACGAAGGCGGATGGAGCGGATTGAAATGTCTTCCACCAGTCCGCCGACTCCCGCCACGGTGACCACATCACCAATGCCAACCGCATCTTCCAGGAGGATAAAAATGCCGGTGATGACATCCTGTACCAGCTTTTGGGCGCCAAAACCGACTGCAAGACCAATAATCCCGGCGCCGGCCAGCAGTGGACCAATATTGACGCCGAATTCAGACAACAGAATCATCATGACCATGACCGTCAATACAATCGACAGGGCTTTCCGGATCAGGGGCAGAAGCGTTCGCAGACGGACACCGTGTTCGGGTGTATGCCCGGGCTTTCCGGATTCTGCCAGGTAGTGTTCCGTGGCGA
>JBFXFK010000166.1:0-10518 GCA_050179135.1 Desulfatirhabdiaceae bacterium
TCGCCACTGTTTTCATGCCGCTTACCTTTATTGCCGGCGTTTATGGAATGAATTTCAAATATATGCCGGAACTGGAGTGGACCTGGGGCTATTTTGCCGTCTGGTGCATCATGGTGGGCATTGCCGTCTTTATGCTGATTTACTTTAAACGCAGGAAATGGCTGTAGAAAATCGCAGGCTGCTCAAGTTTCACCGGAATATGCCGATAATCCGTTTCATCGATCTGCCCGAAGCCGAATACATGAACAATCACCAAGGTCAGGAGGCAACATGAACATCGGAAGCAGTCTGTCTGCACTCAATGCATTTACGGTCCAAATGAATGTCACGGCCAACAACGTTGCCAATGTCGTTACCGGCGGATTTAAAAGCAGCAGCGTGGTGATGGAAAGCGGCCCGGGACAAACCGTTGGCGCCAACGTTGTAACAGACAATTCACCGGGCCCCATGATTCCGGACCCGTCCGGCGCGGATGGCATGCAGGAATTGTCAAATGTAAACATGGTCACAGAAATGACCCAAATGATCATCACCCGGCACGGCTATGATGCAAATCTGAAAGTGATTGAAAGCAATCTTGAAATGCAGGGCAACCTGATCAACATGATTGCGTAAGGCTGAAATTATTTCAATTCGGACATGAACAACCTGGTTTGATCGTCCATGTCTTGACATTCTTTCCGCCTCTCTGCTATAGCTGTCAAAAATCGCATGGCTATGAAGTCAGCCAAAACCGTCCAGGAGGTAATCCTGGAATGATGACTTCTATTTGAGGAATTATCCTTGAATAGAAGTCTTTTTGTTTTATGAGAAGATGAATCTGTTTTATTTCAGGAAGATAAGACCTGCCAACCCATAACTTGATTCTTTTTTTTGATTGCAGGAGACAGAAACAGACAATTTAAATCATCCTTCCTTTCAAACCGATCATCAAAGGAACCTCCCATGACCGAGACATGGATGTTGGCGACATTGTGGCTGGGGCTGGCGCTCATTGCGACACTGCTTTCCATCTGGTTCGGCATCGCAACCGCACTTTCAGAGATCGTGGTCGGAACCGTGGCCCAGTTGGTCATCGGGGCGGTTATCGGCGGATCAGTGCTGGGAGCCAATGAACCCTGGATCAAATTCCTCTCCGGAACCGGGGCGATCATTCTGACATTTCTGGCCGGGGCAGAACTGGATCCGGCGGTGTTCAGGGAAAAATGGAAAGAAGCGACCGCTGTGGGATTGGCCGGTTTTTTTGCACCGTTTTTGGGATGCGCAGCAATCGCATATTATGTTTTGGACTGGAGCATTCAATCGAGCTGGCTGGCCGGAGTGGCGCTTTCCACCACATCGGTCGCAGTCGTTTATGCCGTCATGCTCGAATATGGTCTGAACGTGACACGATACGGAAAAACCGTGCTGGCCGCCTGCTTTATCAATGACCTGGGCACAGTCATTGCCTTGGGGCTGATCTTTGCACCGTTTACCATGAGGACATTGATCTTTGTCATTGTCAGCATTGCAATTTTCATCATTCTGCCCTATGTTACACCCCGGTTTTTCAAACGGTACGGCAATCGGCCTTCGGAACTGGAAGCCAAATATCTTCTGCTTTGCCTTTTCGGAATGGGGGCTCTGGCGAGCTGGGCGGACAGCGAAGCTGTATTGCCGGCATATATTGTTGGAATGGTTTTGGCCGGAACCGTAGGCAAGGATCATATCCTGATTCGAAGGCTCAGAACCCTGACATTTGGACTGCTGACACCCTTTTATTTCATTCGGGCCGGGTCATTCGTATCCGTGCCTGTGCTGATCGCATCCCCCCTGATTTTCATCATTCTGTTGACTGCTAAAATGGCGACAAAATTCGTTGCTGTATATCCCGCGACCCGGTTTTTCAACAAAAACGGAAGGGAAGGCATGTACACCACGTTGTTGATGTCCACGGGCCTGACATTTGGCAGCATCTCCGCCCTGTTCGGATTATCCCATAATATCATCGATACATCCCAGTATTCCTTTTTAATCGCCGCGGTTGTCGCCAGCGCGGTCATTCCGACCCTCATCGCCAATGCGTTCTATTTGCCCCGGCATCTGCTGAACCCTGATGATTCTGAAAATGGCGCGACTGTCACGGATTAAAGGACATTTTCATCGATACAAAAAGGAGATACCCCATGTTGATTCATCACCTGCTGATCGCCTTTGACGGTTCAGACCAATCCAGAAAGGCCTTTGATATGGGACTGGATATCGCATTGCAGTACCGCGCTCATGTAACCGTTCTATCAGTGGCAAGGCCCCCGGACCCGCCTGTTTCGGTTGAAATGGAGGCGGTCATCGATACGGCCACCGAATATTACAGCGGGCAGTTCAACCAACTGAAGGAAAAGGCTCAAGCCATCGGCATTGAAACAGATTTCGAGATCCGTGTCGGCCATCCGGCCGAGCAGATCATTATTCTGGCCAATCAGCTCAAAACCGATGCCATTGTCATGGGCCATCGCGGGGAAAGTTTTCTTCAGAAATGGCTTTTGGGATCGGTCGCCAAACGTGTTCTCAGTTATGCCCATTGCACGGTTGTCATTGTCAGATAGGGGCTATCAGGAGGCGCATCATGCAGCAATACAGACTGATTGATATTTTCACCAGCGAGGATGCCCGCTGGAACGGGAGGCCCATTGGCGACGCGCTGGTTCAGACCGTTGCCGACCTGAAGATTGCGGCGCGTTGCCATGTCATGCGGGGTGTGGGTGGATGCTATGAAAACGGCGAAGTCTCCACCCAGCGACTGGAAGTGTTGTCTTATCGGATGCCATTGCATATCGAGATTGTTGCACCGGTTTCCACGCTTGGGGTGCTGCTGCCCAAAGTGGAAGAGATGGTGACAGACGGAATCGTGGCCCTGCGCAATCTGGAGGTGATATCCTCCAAAACCGAAAAGGTCTTCATCCATCGACATATCCCTGTCAAGCAGATCATGACGCCATCTCCCCAAAAAGCATTCCTCAACACGCCTGTGTCACAGGTTGTTGAATGGCTGCTTTCCGCCATTTTCACTGGCATTCCTGTTGTCGATACCGAAGACCGCCCCAGGGGAATCATTACCCAAAGCGATTTGATCTACCGGGCCGGTATGCCGGTCAGACTTGGGCTTCTGGCCAAATCCGATGACGTTAAAATAAAAACCGTGCTTCACAATCTGTCAGATACACTTGCCAAGGATATCATGACGGCCCCGGCGATCCCGATTGCCGAAGATCGCATGCTCACCGATGCCGTTGATCTGATGCTCCAAAAGAACATCAAGCGGCTCCCGGTGGTCGATTCCCGCGGGAAGCTGGTCGGCATGCTGTCGCGTCTGGATGTTTTCCGATCGATCATGAAAGAATCGCCGGACTGGAACACATTCGGAAAACAGGACATTCATGTCGAAAACCTGCGTTTCGTATCGGATATCATGCGCCGGGACAGCCATACGGTATCCCCGGATACACCTGTCGAAGAGGTCATTCAGAGCATTTGCGCCAACGACATTCAGCGGATTGCCGTGGTGGATGCATCGGGCCGGTTTCTGGGTCTGATTTTCGACAGTGAGATACTGGCGGTTTTTTCCAGCGAAGATTCTGACGGTATTTGGGATTATCTGTCCAACAGAATACCGTTTACCGAAAAAGGCCGCAGATATCACCGTTTGAAACAGATGCTTCGCGCCAGAGCTGCGTCAGACATCATGAATTCCCGAGTCGTGACGATTCAGGAAAACGCCCTGATCGATGACGCGATTCAGGTCATGGTTGAAAACGGGTTCAAGCGGCTGCCGGTTCTGGATAACCAGGGGGTGTTCAGGGGAATGATCAGCCGTGATTCGCTTTTGCGCACCGGATTTGCAGATGAAAAAAGGACAAACACAGCTACGCACCCGCTTGATTTGAACAAAAAGGAAACAACTATGAAACAGGAAAACGCTGTTATTCATATCGACATACCGGGCAGTGAGCCCTTGAATCTGACGGATTTGCTGCTCGATTTTACGGGCACATTATCCTGCGATGGCGTTTTGATACCGGGCGTGGCCGAACGGCTGAAGGCCCTGGGAAACAAACTGCATATTACGGTTCTGACCGCGGATACATTCGGTACGGCGGAAAAGCAGCTTGAGGGATTGCCGGTTGATTTTCATCGCATTCAAACCGGAACAGACAAGGAAATATTCATCACCGGGCTGGAGCCGCACCAAACCGCCGCCATCGGTAACGGACGCAATGATATCCAGATGGTGCGACTGGCCGGTCTCGGAATTGCCGTCGCGGGACCGGAAGGGTGCGCCGGCGGGCTGGTCGCGGCTGCCAAAGTGGTCTGCCGGGATATTCTGGATGCACTGGATCTGCTTCAAAATCCGCTTCGAATCAAAGCCACGCTTCGGGAGTGATGGCGCGACGTTAGACTTTCAAAAAAATACTGCTTTCAAGATAACGATTTTGGATGCGTTATCGGCCGGGGACCAGACGTCGGAGGTCAAAAGGCTCTATCAATAACCATTTTTTAAAATTCTCGTGATGATACAGGAGATTTTGCATGACAGACAAACAAACCCTGCCGGATTTGCTGGAACAAGGCATTCGATTGATGGCTGGCCTGAAAGACGGAACAGGGCGCAAAGCCGATGAAATGACTGCCCTTCGCGATCGCCTGCTTGAAGGGCGATTTCATCTGGCCGTTCTGGGTCAATTCAAGCGCGGGAAAAGCACCCTGCTCAATGCGCTGGTGGGTGAACCGATTCTGCCGGTTTCAGTGATTCCACTGACATCCATCCCCACGTTCATTCAATTTGATGAAACACCCCTTATCACTGTTGGATATGCCAATGGCAAAACTCGGGAACAGTTTTCAGGCGGTTCTCTGGATGAAAGAACGGCCTTTCTGGCGCAACGGGTCACAGAAGAAGGGAACCCCAATAATAATATGGGTGTCAATACAGTTGAAGTCGGATTGACATCCCCACTTCTGGCTCGGGGTGTGACCCTGATCGATACCCCCGGAATCGGTTCCACATATCACCAAAATACCCGGTCCACCCTGGATTTTCTGGAGCAGTGTGATGCAGCACTTTTTCTGGTCAGCGCCGATCTGCCCATAACCGATGCAGAAGTGGAATTTCTTCGTCAGGTTCGTGCACATATACCCAGACTTTTTTTTGTGTTGAACAAAATCGACTGCCTGGGTGAGAAAGAACGGAACAAGTTGCTGTCCTTTTTCAGAAAAACACTGGCCAATCAACTTGAAATCAAAAATGATTTTCCAATCTACTGTGTTTCAGCCCGCCTGGGCCTGGATGCCAAAATTCAGAACAACAACCAACTGTGGCAGGAAAGCGGCATGGAAAATCTGGAAAACCATCTGATTGATTTTTTGATTTGTGAAAAGTTCAGTGCACTGAGCCAGGTTATTGCCAGACGTGCACAGAACATCATCGAATCTGCTTTGATGCAGATTCGTATTTCTCTGGAATCACTTCAACTTCCGGGTGATCTCTTGCAGGAAAAAATACGGATCTTCGAAAAAAGCCTACAGCAGGCATCACAGGAACGCAATATCATTCAGGATATTCTGGAAGGTGACAAAAAGCGCCTGACCGCATTTCTGGAGGATACGGCCGTCAGACTTCGCGAAGAAGCGTCCGAATCCATGAAAGATATCATGATGAAAGGCACGGCATATGCCGGCCGCCGATCCGGAAAAGAAGGCATTCAGGCTGAATGGTCCAACTTTTTGCCGCAGTTTTTCGACGCCAAAAACACCGAACTGACTAAAGAGATTCAGGAACGTCTGCTGGATTCCCTGACACCTCACAAACAGCGTATCGGAAATCTGGTCGAACTGCTTCGCAAGACCGCGGCCGAACTCTTCCGGATACCCTATCGCCCGCTGAACAGCGAAACTGTTTTAAAAAGCGAAAGAAAACCGTACTGGGTTTTGAACACCTGGAATACCGCAGCAGCCCCGGTACTCTTGTCCATGGAAAGCAGAATGGATGATCTGCTCCGCCGCAATGTGGAAAACCTGCGATGGAACACCCTTCAGAACATCATCGTCGCATTTTCCCGATTTTCCACCGAACTGAAACAACGCCTGGAGGAAACCGTCGCCTCGACCAAAGGTGCAATGGAAGCGGCACATCAGTGCAAGAAGGATCATGGTGAAACCGTGGCGGAGGAAATCAGCAAGCTTGAAATAATCATTCACAATCTGGAATCCGTGAAAAGCCATCTGACCGGCGTCATGTCGGAACCGCTCCCGCAATAAATCGGGTTGATAACATCAAAAAGGAGACATTATGACATCAAAAATCCAAGCCATCGAAGCAATGGAAATCCTGGATTCCCGTGGCAATCCCACCCTTCGCGCCTATGTCCAACTGAATACCGGAGTTCGCGTGTCGGCATCTGTTCCTTCCGGTGCCTCAACCGGTGAAAATGAAGCCGTCGAAATGCGGGATGATAATAAAAACCGTTATGGCGGTAAAGGCGTACTGAACGCAGTCAATCACGTCCATCAGATCATTGCTCCGAAACTTGTCGGAATGGACCCGGTTCAACAGTCTGAAATCGATCAAATCATGATCGAACTGGATGGCACGGCAAATAAAAGCAAACTGGGGGCCAATGCAATTCTGGGGGTTTCCATGGCTGTTGCGCGGGCGGCTGCAGTATCCGCGAACCTGCCCCTGTATCGATATCTGCAGGGCTTGGGCACTGCCCGTATCCCCATGCCCATGCTGAATATTTTGAACGGCGGGAAACACGCCGACAACAGCGTGGACTTTCAGGAGTTCATGATTGTGCCGATTGGTGCGCCGACATTTGCAGAAGCGATGCGATTTGCCGCTGAAACATTTCATGCACTGAAAGGAATTCTGAAAAAAAAGGGATATGCCACCAGTGTTGGCGATGAAGGCGGATTTGCCCCCAACCTTAACAGTAACGAAGAAGCCTGTGAGCTGATACTTGATGCCGTTGAAGCAGCCGGCTATCAGCCCGGAAAAGATATCGCCATCGCATTGGATCCGGCTGCAAGCTCCTTTTGTTCTGATGGCATGTATCGTTTGGATAAATCCGGACAGGGAAACAAAACCAGTTCCGAAATGACGGACCTGTATGCCAAATGGATCGAAAAATATCCCATCATTTCGATCGAGGATGGGCTGGCGGAAAATGACTGGTCCGGTTTTCGGGAGCACACTGCGTTGCTGGGTGATAAAATCCAGATTGTCGGCGATGATATTTTTGTCACCAATCCCCGGTTCATTGCCCGTGGCATTCAGGAAAAGTCCGCCAATGCCGTACTGATCAAACTGAACCAGATCGGCACGGTAACCGAAACCATCCAGGCCATTCATCTGTGCAGGAAAGCTGGCTGGGGAATAGTCATATCGCACCGATCCGGCGAAACAGAGGACGACTTCCTGGCTGATTTTGCCGTAGCCATGGGCGGCGGGCAACTGAAAACCGGTTCTGCATGCCGCAGTGAACGGATTGCCAAGTACAACCGCCTGTTGGAAATTGAAGCGGAAGCCGGTCGGACTGCATTATTTGAAAATCCCTTCAACTAATTGAATGGATGCAGTCATCCATGGGAAATGGGTCGTTTCCAGACACATCCGTGCATGTTGAACAAAAAATGAAGAAGGCTGAAAAAATAGTTCCCTTGAATTTTCAAACAAACGCGGAGACATCCATCAAGGGAATCGGAACAGGTTAAGGTAAATCATGAAATTGATTATTCCGGAAAAACAATCCATGAAAAATCGTTCGGTAGGAATCGCCTTGGAACCGAATGAAATCAAAACTAAATTTTTCGGGTTCGATAAAAATGTGACGGTTGCCGGACTGGTAAGCTTCTTCATGGATGTCAGTTCGGAAATGATCTATCCGCTGGTGCCGCTGTTTTTAGCCAATGTCATCGGGGTCAACAAATCCGTTATCGGCCTTATTGAAGGAATCGCCGAATCGACTGCCAGCCTCCTCAAGGTATTTTCCGGCTGGTTTTCGGATCGGATCGGCAACCGGAAGTGGCTGATGGCAGCCGGTTACGGCATATCGACGCTCAGCAGACCCGTGATTGCCCTGGCTTCGGGCTGGCATCAGGTGATGGGGTCCCGATTTATCGACCGGTTCGGAAAGGGGATTCGCACCGCGCCCCGTGATGCCATTATCGCCGAATCCACTGATGCTGGTTTTCTGGGCCGCGCTTTTGGATTTCACCGGTCCATGGATACGCTGGGAGCGGTTGTTGGGCCAGCACTGGCTTTTTGGCTTCTGCAGATATTGTCAAACGATTACCGGCAGGTGTTCTGGCTGTCCATGATACCCGGGATGATTGCCGTCTTTCTTATCATTTTCTTTATCAGTGAAAAGAAAAGAATCCGTCCAGATCCTGAAAGGCCCAGGCTGTCACTGAAACAATTTGATCTGCGATTTCGATATTTTCTGGTAATTGCCGCCATATTCGCACTCGGCAATTCCAGTGATGTGTTTCTGATCCTGAAAGCACAGGAGGTCGGCGTTTCCACGTCAATGATTCCAGTTGTCTATCTGATGTTCAACCTGGTTTATTCCCTGTCCGCCATCCCGTCCGGCATGGCTGCCGACCGATTCGGGAAAAAGCGGCTTATTCTTCTGGGCTTTGTGTTGTTCGCCATTCTGTATTATGGCTTTGCCAGGGCAACCAGCATCCGGCATATCTGGATACTGTTCGGTATGTACGGACTTTTCATGGGACTGACAGAGGGTATTCAGAAAGCCTATCTGACAACCATAATTCCATCGGATTTCAAGGCGACGGCTTTTGGAATCTACAACACCGTGGTGGGAATCGCCACACTGCCGGCCAGTCTGGTCGGTGGATGGCTATGGGATTCGGTTTCACCATCTGCAACATTCTATTTCGGTTCTATCACCGCTGGAATTTCGGCACTGCTGTTTGTCGGATTTGGTTCATTCTTTCATAACTATGGCAACCGGGAACGCCACAAAGGGGGTTTATGACACGCCTGTCCTTTGACAAAAAATCCATCACCGCCCGGCTGATTTTACCTTCCGGAGAATCTGTCGAACGGCTCGTCCAAATCCGGACCCATCCAATCACCGGCCGAACCTGCCGGATTGCATTAAGCCGCCCGGGGCAAAGCGAGCCCGGAACCGACCACTTTCCAGAACCGCCCCCCGATGTGGCCAACACCGTCTGCTGTCCATTCTGCCATCCTCAGGTTGAATCGACGACACCACGGCTTTCGGGCGCAATGTCAACCGCGGGCCGCCTGAAATACAGGGAATCGATTCTGTTCCCGAACATGTTCCCCTATGGCAGTCATTCCGCTGTCAGCCTGTTTGATAACCGTCATTTTGTGGAAATTGGAACCGCTTTTGCCGCATCATATGCCGATTGCCTGATCAACTGCCGGAATTATCTGAATCTGGTTCTGGAAACCAATCCCGCAGATGTTTATATGGCCATTACCCAGAACCATCTGCCGTCTGCCGGCGGATCAATGATTCACCCGCATTTGCAGATCAATGCCGATTCTGTTCCGGCCAATCATCACCGGTTTCTGCAGGAAAAAACAGCGGCCTGGTTTCAAAAAACCGGCCACCTGCTGTTGACGGATTACCTGGATCACGAGACACAGGATGGCACCCGGTATATCGGAAAAACCGGCGACTGGGAATGGATGGCTGCGTTTGCTCCGGAAGGATTTTATGAAATCTGGGGGATTTTACCCGGAAAGACGTCCTTGCGGACACCCGAAGCCGCGATATGGGAGGGGCTGGCCCAGGGCATTGTGAATACACAGAAGTACTACCGGAGCCTGAACCGGAACGGATACAACCTGGGAATCCTGTCTGTGGAAACATGTTCAAGCCGCCTGGAACTTCGGGTGATTCTCGTTGTCCGGTCCAATTACGCCCAGTGGGTCAGAAACGATCATACCGGTTTTGAGCTCATGCTGGGCGATATGGCGACATTCACACTTCCGGAGGATACGGCAACGCAGGCTCGCATTTTCTGGGAAACAGATTGCCGGTCAAATCCGGATTGACGTGAAAACGCCGGACGCAATGTTATTAACATGATACCGCTTTGGCAGGTGCCATGGAATGCGCATCTTTCGAGGGATTGATGGTTGAAGATGCTGCATGGGGACCTGTTTCAGTCTGAGCCGTCCGATCTCAATTTTGTCCCCTACCGTATCATTGACGGAGGAGAGGCGGCGCTTATCCGGATATCTGCCATGTGTACCCCATGGTCATCAACAAGCGGGATGCATTTGTCTGTTTGATCGATGCCATCCAGTCCGACCTGCATTTCGCCGCTGCCTGCGGGCATCTGTACAACCGTGATGCGGTAAACCGTCTCCCGGTAGCGGTAGTGCATCTTGAACCCCTCCCAGTCCGCGGGCAGACATGGCGTAAACCGCAGCTTGTCCACTTCAAGATTGAGTCCCAGAAGACTTTCCACAATCAGGCGATA
>JBFXFK010000167.1:0-10455 GCA_050179135.1 Desulfatirhabdiaceae bacterium
CGGGCGCAGTCCATATCTCCGCCGCTGACCAGGGCCACGGTACCCGGCAAGTCTGCAAAACGGGACGCAAGGGTCAGGAAATCTTCGGTCATATCGACCGGATCGATTTGTATCGTATCCAGATGGCAATTCAGCATGTGCGTCATGAGATAGGGTTTTACTTCACCGACCGGATGCCTGATGAACCAGGCTTTCCGCCAGTTTCAGTCCGTCTTCCCGCGTGTGGATATCGCCGGACAGTCTGGCTTCCTCAACATCCAGCAGAATGACTTTGAATAACGGTGATGGATGAAGCCCGAACAGGTTCATCAGATCCTGACCGGTGACAAGCCTTGGCTGGCGCTGAACCGGTTTGAATGATTTGTGATACTGATTGAAAAGCCGGGTGACAAATGCGGACAGATCGGGATCCATATTCCCATATCCGCCCGTGTTTTTTCCGCTGATATCGGCCAGCACATGCATCAGCACAAATGGCGTCAACGGACCGCAGGCCAGAAAAAACCGGGTAATGCCTTTTTGCGTCAGTTTGCCCTTCTGGTACGCGATAAACAGCATCAGGGGACGCAGATGGTGTGTGATGACGGATTCAATAAACCCGGTTTCCGTATTGGCGAATTTGAGCCGAAGACACATATCCCTGGCCATTTTCGCACCAACAGCCTCGTGTTCAAAAAAATGCACATCCCCGGATTCTGTCACGGTTCGGGTCCGTGGCTTTCCTACATCATGGAACAGCATGGCGCATTTGAAAAGGATTTTTTCAGTTGCGGACCATTGGGATATAACCTGTTTGATTTCAGGAGACAGCCCGGACAACCGGCTGTTCAGAGCCTGTTCCAGAACCTGATAGGCGCGCCAGGTGTGTTCCATGACATCAAACTGATGATGCCGGTTCTGGAGACATCCAACCATATCCGCCAGTTCCGGAAATATGGCAAACAAAAGGCCGGATTGCTGCATGGCCATCAGATGGGTCAGGGATGTGGGGGTTGCGATCAGTTTGAAGAATTCGGTTTTGATCCGCTCCACGGCAGATGCGGTGATCCGGTTCGCATGGCGGACAATGGCATCTGTGGTCCCGGCATCCATTGTAAAATTCAGACAGGCGGCAAAGCGATAGGCCCGCAGCATGCGGAGCGGGTCGTTGATAAAGGCATTTTCCGATACCATTTTTATCCGGTGATTCCGGATATCCGCAACCCCATTGCAGGGATCGATCAGGTGAACCCCGTTCATGTCCAATGCCATGGCATTGACGGTAAAATCCCGTTGACGCAGGTCGGATGCGATGCCATCGCCAACAAGCGATGCCACATCCAGAAGATGGGGTCCGGCCATCACGCGATACACAACCGCTTTGTTCTTTCCCAACCGGAACAGGGAGCCATTCAGACGCGCCGCCAGTTTTTCAGCCAGGCGTTTCGGATTGCCGGTAACCGCCAGATCGAAATCCTCCGGATCATGTCCCAACAGCAGATCACGCACACAACCGCCGACCAGATAAATCGGTTCATCTTTGGATGAGAGGGATTTCAGAGCCGACAAAAACGGATATTTTTCAAAAATGGTCAGATCGATCATGGCAAAAGCGAATCTTCCAGCATCATCCTGATTATTTTGGAGGGTCGTAAAAAACGCCAAAACCGCTTTATACCGCTGTCTCCAAAACCAGGATGAGTGTATGATAAACCAGCGCCGAATCCGTGCCTTCTGCCTCGGACTGGTGAAAACCGGTCGAAAACCGGCCAAATACCTGTTTTGGGGTTTTGCCAAAGGCCATATACAGTGTCAGGTAAACTTCCGGATGACCGGCAATAACCGGGAGGCTGTCTGCGGGAAAATGGGGTTTCGCATCCGGATTGGTGATCAATCCTTCCAGAATACCCGCCAATGTCCGGCGCCAGTTTTTTTTATCTGTATCGGACACCTCCGGCGCCGGCACAGAAATCCGGTCCGCGATGCACGCCATATCCGGAATTTTGTCCAGAATGATTTCCTTTGCCAGGGCGCTGTTGGTCACAAACAAATCCGGATCATGTCGTCCATTTATTTCTGCATCATGCAAAAACAGGGTTGACCAGGCGTTCAGGCGTTCTTCCAGCATATGATTTTCGGGTTTGTCGGCAGTGATCGGATAAGGTCCCGGATCAAAATCAGGCGTTTCTCCATCGCAGGAAAACTGCTCCAGAAACTGCTTTTCCAGTTCCTGAAACCGGATCAAATCGTTTGAGATGTCCGCCTGCTGGCAATCAAAGGCTTCTGCAATGGATAAAAACACCCGGGCTGCCATCAGTGTGTCTGTCCGGGTCTGTGTATCACCATAATGGATGATGTCACTGCGGATATCAGACGACCGTGCTTCCGACGTGTGGTTTGCAAAAAGCCCGGCCTTCAAAAACGTCATGTCCTGATCCGAATGGGTTTCCATCCATTTCTGATAGGCCAATACCCGGTTTTCAAGCTCTGCGCAATCCCGGGAAAACGGTATGTAAATGTCAACAAAGGGATTGTCCGCCATGTGTTTCAGTTCCGGGCGAAAACAGTCGGATATCTGAAACACAGTCAGTTTTGAAATAACAGCCTGGAGTGCGTCTGCACCGGCCGATGAAATCCAGGTGAATGGAAACCAGACCGGATGGATGGATGGATTCATGTATTAATTCCTTAACGTAAAAATGGATTCATTCGTGGGATGTAGTCCGTAAGCGGCGGAAGCGCAAACCAGCATATCTTTCCAGATCCCCCACATGATTCCTTTTCCGTAGCTTCGAATTGATGAGCGAACATGTTATGGCCCCTTATTTATGTCCAGAAAACCTAAACCCGGATTATAAAAGGCAGTGGCAATCGTAGCCCGGGTTTCAATACCCGGGAATTTGACATTCATCCTTATTCTTTTTCCCGGAAATGGTATCCCGAATTACACAGGTTTGTGGCACCGCCCTCTTGCAGCCCAAGTTTGCGGTTAGCGCCTTGAAAAGCAGGCACACCCGGAATTTGGCCATCATGCGGGCTCGATATCATCCGGCTTCTTCCCAATCTCTTCTATTGTCAGGCCGGTTATCCGTACAATCTGATCTATCGTCAAACCATTATCCAGCATGTTCCGGGCTATTTCCATTTTTTCTTCTCTCCTGCCTTCCTCCTTGCCTTCTTTTCTGCCTTCTTTCCTGCCTTCATCCCAACCTTCTTCTTTGGCGGTATTGACCACATCCCGCTCGATGGCGGCATTGATCAAAAAGCGTTCATACCGGATCCGCTCTTCCGGTGACATATTCAACTCGGAAAGTTTCTCCCGCGCCTTGTCGATGTTCCGTGACGTCGATCCCTCTTTCACCTCGTTGTTCTTGATCATGTATATCCATTCATCGATGGCCTTTTTGATCACATCCTGGTACCGCTCCACCTGTATCAGATAATATTCCGGAAATATCCGGCTGTCCTCAAAGTGGAACCGCTTTTCATAATCCGCATCCAGCAGCTCGACCCGCTTTCTGACCCGCAGCGCATTCCCGGTATTCATGCCCCTGAAATCCGTGGTGCCATAATACAGGTAATCATCTCCAATTCCCAGGTTGAAATACATGACGCTTATGGAAATCACCTTGCTGATGTTCCGGTAATCATGGCCCAGTTGATGATTGTCCACGATCACTTTGGATGTGCCAAACAACAGTCGCTCCAGATAATCCGACTCACGCGTATTTTGAATCTCCACAATGATTTTCCGGTGATGACAGTCCTCGATCATCATGTCAACCCGGTTGAACTTGTGATCTGCCTCGTTCTGATTTCCTTCCGACTCCAGGATATTCAGTATCCGAATCTCGTTATCATTCAACAATGCAGATAAAAATCCCTCCAGTACATCAAAATTGGCCTTGTTTCGCAGAAGGGATTTTATTGCCCAGTCAAACCGAATCAGCTTTGCCATGACAGGCCTCCCGTTGATATTGATAAATCCTTCTCATCGTTTTACATGTGCCATCTGGCCCAAACCGGGATGTTCACCCAGCGGATATGAAAATGAATGGTTGATCGTAGCCCGGGTTTCTTACCCGGGGATCGGAATTTACCGCTTTCTTCCCGGGTTTGGAAACCCGGGCTGCCATGCATTTTCACGGGAAACGATCATGAATCATTCCGCGATGTTCACCCACCCGATATGAAAATGAATGGTCGATTGTAGCCCGGGTTTCTTACCCGGGGATCGGAATTTACCGCTTTATTCCCGGGGTTGGAAACCCGGGCTACAATCTTGTCATGACAGGGATTCACCATCTGAATACCCATAGATTTTCAAATTGATGGACTGCGCCATGGCAATACCATGATCCTCACAATATTGCCGGGCCTCCTGTGTGAATCCGCCTGTTGAAAACACCGCGGGCAGCATCCTGTTCTCCGGATGCATCCCGGCATACACAGTCACTTTTTCCAAAAAATCCGTTATCACGCTCACCCCAACCGGTTCCCGGGTCTTTTTGACCTCCACCAGGATGATCCGGCCACAGTCCGATTCTGCCACCACATCCATTTCCATATCTTTTCCATCCGGACGCTGAAATGTCTTCCGCATTTTCACCATAGCGATATTGAGCAGCGTATCATCCCCAACATTTTCAAAATATCGGGACAAGGAAAACCGCCTGGCAGATCGAAATTCTGTGAACAACTGATATTCGGCCATTTTCCCGCTCAACTGATTGACCATACCCTGAAGTGACCGCTTTTCCTGCTTCAACTTTCGTAAATCTTCCTGAAAATCCTTGCGAAAATCTGCCGGTGGTTGATGTGTTTCAATTTCTTTCTGGAACCGGGTGCGGAGAATGAGACCCAGCGTGCCATCCGTAAGTCCTCGAAAATCAATATCCGAAGTTCCCTCCCGAATCAAATCCGCATGGTACATGTTTCGCAGCAGTTCAAGTATCTGCTTTTCTTCGATAGGCAGATGCAATTCCGCCTTCAATTCACGGGGGGTCCAGTCCCGATCCGGATATTTGCTCAAATGCAGCATGATGTGTTTGGAGTGAATCGTGTTGATCCGCTTCAGGGACAGCTCGATGTATTCCCCCCAGGTCATGGACATCTCGGACAGCCGGTCCGTGATCTCGTAATGCACCGTATTCACCACTCCGGATTCCGTTGTCAGATCTTTGCCGTCCAATTTGCTCTGGATCACACACGAAATAAAAAACGGGTCCGACATGCACAGCCGGTTAATCTGAAGAGCTGTTTCGTTGGTGATGGGTTCTTCATACAACCGGGAATACTGATACACGGCCTGAAGCCCTTCTTCCGGGATCAGATACGGATTTAGGACAAAGCGTTTCAATCGTCCGGCTTCCAGATAGGTGTCGATAATGTTGATCAGCCAGCCCACATAGGAGCCGGTGACCAGCATGGGCGCCAGTTTGGATTCGGACAGGTCATGCCAGGTGCCGGGAATGGTCGGATCTTTGCTGGTATGGCATTCCTGGTCCCGGTAGATGTATTCTCCAGTATTTTGAAATTCATCGATCATGACCAGAAAGCGGATATCATATAATGCTGCCATCCGATGGGGTGCGGTGGCTGCGGTATGCCAGGCCAGATCATATCCGCCTTCTTTGATGGACCGGCTGATGGCATCCACATCATCGATCAATGGCTTGATGTATTTTGACAGACCATACTGCCTGATTTCTTCCAGCGAAAACGGATTTCTGACAATATTCGGATCTCTTTCAAGAAATGAGATATATTGAGATGCAAACGTAGTGTAATAGGTGATGGCAAAGTATGGAAACCATATTCGACGCTCAGAAATATTGATATAACATGGTATCACCGCACCGTTTTCGGTCCATAACTGATTGAATATTCGCTGTACAAACGCGGTTTTACCACTTTTTCGACGGGCCAGAATGACACGGGATTTGGACAATCGTCTTGGGATAAATCGAATCCATTTGCCATATTCCGCAAATTCTTTTTCCCGGCCAACCAGAAGATCCGGCTCGCCAATCTGTTCGGGCAATGGATATTGCATTTCATGCTCCTTTATTTTTTACAATCTCGGACAGCCACACCCCTGGCGCGCAAATCATCCCGGATGCGGTCCGCCAGATCCCAGTTTTTTTCGGCTCTGGCGCGATTTCTTTCTGCAATCATCGTTTCAATTTCAGTATCCGGAACCGGCTCTGAAAAACTCATGATCTGAAGGACCGAATCGATATCCCGGAATACGGCAATCAGTTTGCGCGAATCTTCCGGATCGATATGAGATGTCAGAACCAGTTGGTTGATTTTTTTGATATGCTGAAACAGGGATGCCAGGGCCGCGGCAATATTGATATCGTCATCCATGGCCGTGACAAAGCCGGTTCGAATGTCATAAATCAGTTGATCCAGCTCGGGGAAGGCCTTGCCGGATATGACCTGATTCAGCGCCTGGATGCAGGTATCGATCCGGTTCAATGCATTTCTGGCGTGGGTCAGGCGGTCGGTTGAAACGACAATTCCCTTGCGGTAATGGGTGGCAAGCAGCCAGAACCGGATTTCGCGGCCACTGTATCCCTGGTCCAGGATATCCTGCAGCGTCATGCGGTTCTGCCGTTCATCCACCATTTTGCCTTCATGCATGACACCGTCACAATGAATCCAGTATCGGGCCAAGGGCTTTCCGGTCAACGCACCGGCAATGGCGATTTCATTTTCGTGGTGCGGAAACATGAGTTCCCGACCGCTGACATAGATGTCAAAGGATTGCCCCAGATGTTTCATGGCCATGGCCACACCCTGAAGATGCCAGGACGGGCGGATATTGCCCCATGGGGTTTTGGTGTAAATGCCCCGTTTGAGATCCGACAGCCTGGCGCGTTTCAGAAGGGTGAAATCCCGCGGATTGTCCTTTTCATAATCATCCAGATCCACGGTGGCGCCGATCCGGATCTTGTTGACATCGATTCCGGAAAGTCTGCCGTACTCGGCATACCGGGACACGTCAAAATACAGGGAATGCAGCTTTTCATATGCAAAGCCTTTTTGCGCCAGGCGTTCCGCCAGATCGATCATGTCCGGTATATGCTCACTGGCCTTGGGAAACGTTGCAGCGGGTCGAATCGTCAGGATTTCCAGATCCCTGAAAAACTGATCGATATGGTGTTGGGTAAACCGGGACAACGGTTGGTTGGCGGCTTCCGATCCGTCTATGGTTTTGTCATCCAGGTCCGTGATATTCATGACATGATTGACCGCGTACCCCCGGAATTCCAGATACCGGCTCAATAGATCGGAAATGACCATCCGTCTGCATTCCCCGATATGCATCGGCTGATGAACCGTGGGACCTTCGGAATACAGGGTGGTTGTTTTGGGCAGGGCCGACAGAAAATTCTCTTTTTTCCGGGCAAGTGTGTTGAACAGCACCAGATCGATCCGTTCCCGAACCGCAAACAGGGATGTGCTGAGATAGCGCTCGCCACTGTCCGGAAAAATGACCACGATGCAACCACTTTCCAGTTTTTCGGCCTCTTTTCGGGCAATGGCCATGGCAGCACCACTGGACATCCCTACAAACATGCCCTCTTCCCGGGCCAGGCGCCGGGTCATGTCAAAGGCTTCCTCGTCATCGATATTGATTTTTTTATCCAGAAGCCGCTTGTCGAATATGCCGGGCTGATAGGCCTCCTTCATGTTCTTCAACCCCTGAATCTTGTGTCCCAGATAGGGCTCGACCCCGACAATGGTGATTGCCGGGTTCAGCTCCTTCAGTTTTCGGGACATGCCCATCAGGGTTCCGGATGTGCCCATGGTCGCCACCAGCATCGTGATCTCGCCCCGGGTCTGATGCCACACCTCGACCGATGTTCCGCAGTAATGGGCCTGCCAATTGGCCGGATTGTTGTACTGGTCCGCCATGAAATAGCTGTCGGGGTTTTCCCGGGCCAGGCGATAAACTTCTTCTATGGCGCCGTCGGTGCCCAGATGTCCGGGAGTCAGCATAATTTCCGCCCCCCTGGCCTTTAAAATCTTCTGACGCTCCATACTGACGGCTTCGGACATGGTCAACAGCAGTTTATACCCCTTGATCGAACAGACCAGCGCCAGCCCGATTCCGGTGTTGCCGCTGGTGGCCTCGATAACGGTTTTTCCGGAATGCAGCTTTCCGGAGCGCTCGCCATCCTCGATCATGGCCAGGGCCGGCCGATCCTTGATGGATCCCCCGGGATTGAAATATTCCAGTTTGGCATAAATGCGGACATTCGGATTGGGGTTCAAATGACGGATTTCAACCAGCGGTGTGTTTCCGATTGTTTCCAGAATGGACCGGTTCATATGTTGTTTTCTTTCAAGTGGGATAGGAATGCCTGTCGAATGGCCGATTGAATCTCACCCACATCCGGCAGCGCGTTGATGATTTCAAAGCGGTCGGGATTATGCCGGGCAACATCCCGGTATCCGTTCCGTACCCGTTCATGAAAATCCAGTGCTTCGGCCTCAAACCGGGATTCGGACAGATCCCGGGTTCCGTCGTTCAATTGTTTCCAGGCCCGCGACAGGCCATCCTTGACCGGCAGATCCAGCAAAAAGGTAATGGCCGGCTGGAGATTCTGGCACAGTCTTTCATGCAGATCAATGATCAAGTCACGGTCCAGACCCCGGGCATATCCCTGATACACCAGCGTGGCATCTGCATACCGGTCGCTGATAACGGTTTTGCCGTCTTTCATTGCCGGCAGAATCACCTGGTCGATGTGCTGCACCCGATCCGCCAGATACAGCAGCAGTTCGGAAACCGGGGACATGTTTCGGGATTCCGGGTCCAGCAATACCGATCGAATCCGTCTGCCAATGACATCGCCACCCGGCTCCCGGGTCAGCAGACAGGAATGCCCGGTTTGATTCAGCCAGTCCGCCAACAGTCTGGCCTGGGTGCTTTTTCCCGAGCCTTCTATGCCTTCAAATGTTATGAACATAGTTTTTTTTACCGTAAAAATGGAAAAACAGAAGTCAGAAGCCAGAAGTCGGAATCCAGAATAAAAAGGTATCTGTCATTTTCATAGATGGGAGCGAATCCACCCGGAATGATTGGCTGGTTCCCAACAAGCTCCGTAGGAGCGTCCTGTTTGTAGAATGACGCATAAAAATTTCCATCAAGCCCCGTAGGGGCGACATGTGCATTCCTGGTTACAGGCCGCTCCGATGGAGCTTGATGGGAATAACCGCATCAATTTCTACAAACAGGTCGCCCCTACGGGGCTTTTATGGGGATGATCAGAATCGATCTTAAGCGATTATCCATCTTGACACATCATCATTCATCCGTCTCACCGGCAGCGGCCCGGGTTCGTTCAGGGAAGTGCCCGGGATGTTACGGCATTGCTCAACGCCACAAACTCCGCCACCGAAAGGGTTTCTGCCCGCCGGACCGGATCGATTCCCACATGATTCAGAATCTGTTCTGTATCAGAAGCCGACAGAAATGACAATCCGGCAGACAATGCATTTTTCAGGGTTTTCCGTCTTTGGCCAAATGCCGCCTGAATGACCCGGACCAGCAGGGTCTCGTCGTCGGCCGGCGATTCGATGTGCGTTTTAAATGTGATTTCAACCACTTCGGAATCGACTTTGGGTTTGGGATAAAACAGGTGCGCTTTCACCTGTGCCAGAGGTGTGATGTCCGCACAATATCGCAGGATGACGGTAATGCGGCCATAGTCCCGGGAACCGGCATCGGCCATCAGACGGTCGGCCAGTTCTTTCTGAAACATCAGAATCGCCCGTTTGATCCCCTGTCTTGACTGGATCAGCCGGATGAGTACCTGGGAGGATATGTTATAGGGCAAATTTCCCATGACAACAACCGGGGAACCGGCCTGTTCGATGATATCATCCATGCGGATTCTGAGAATGTCGCCTTCGATCACCTGAACATGATCCGGATGTTTCAACAGCAACTGGGTTCGAAGCACCTCGGCCAGATCCCGGTCTTTTTCAACGGCGAACACCCGGCGCACCCGGTCTGCGATCGGCAGGGTCAGGCTGCCCATTCCCGCGCCGATTTCCAGAACGCAGTCATCGGGGCTCAAATGGCTTCGTTCCACAATCATGGCGGCAGTTGATGGATCGGCAAGAAAGTTCTGACCCAGTTGTTTTTTGGCTTTCAGATTTCTGGCATGCAGCAATGTTCGGGGATTCACACTGTTTCCCATCCGCCCCCAAGGGCCTTGTACAACCGAACCAGGTTGGAAGTGACCGCACCATCGCTGGCAGCCAGTTCGTTCTGAAATGACAACAGGGACTTCTGGGCATCCAGAACATTGCTGAAATCGGCCAGTCCGGCGGTGAACAGATCCCGGGCCAGGATCACGGCACGGTTTGCCGATTCAACCGCATACAAAAGCGATTGCCTCCGGTTCAGTGCTTCGGAAAATGCGGTCAGTGCATTTTCCACTTCTTCCATGGCCA
>JBFXFK010000168.1:0-7631 GCA_050179135.1 Desulfatirhabdiaceae bacterium
ATTCTGCATAACACGCCGGATATTCGGGAAGAAAAAGTGGCATCCATCAAGCTTCGGATTCAATCGGGCGCGTATGCAATCAATCCGGACATCATTGCAGATAACATGATTTCTGAAGCATTCCTGAATGAAGGTCTGTCTCCATGAACCGAATTCTTATGCCGGGTTGGATTCAAAATCCATCGCTTTTGAGATATGGCGAAGAAAGAAGCCATTCATGAACAACCTGTTTAATGAATTAATTATCACACTGGATGACCTGGTCGATCGATGTCAGGCGCTTCTGGATATATTGAAATTGGAAAAACAGGCCATTCTCAGGGCATCTGTTGACGATCTGAATGCGATACGCGCAAAAAAGGAAGATCTGATTCAGGCGATCCAGGTGATCGATTCCAGGCGGTTTGACCTGTTATCCGGGCTGGCCATGAATTTTAACGTTGATCAAAACAGCCTGACGGTTTCCAGCCTTGCAGAATTGGCCGGAAACCCGTTTTCAGGTCCACTGTTCAGGCTGTCAGACCGGCTTTCCACCCTTCTGAAAAATATACAGGATGTCAATAAAGCCAACCAGTCTCTTTTGGATCATTCCATTTCGTTTGTCCGGTCTGCTGTCAGTTTTCTGTCCCACCTGCTTACCCCATCACCCGTATATTATCGGACCGGCAAAATGTCATCCGGAGATACCAGCGGAAGATTGCTGTCCGGAGCAGCCTGAATCCCTTTACATCTTTCAGGATATTTGACGTTCTTTTGACTGCGTCCCAACCCATCGGGTGTCATTTTCTATATTTCAACCAGGAAAGAACAATTTATTATGGATACACTCATTCAATGTCTGGAACAGATTCAGGATGACATGGACGCCATTAACCCGGGCGACAGTGATGGATGGAAGAAAATCACGGAAAAACTTTTGAGTGTCATGGGCCAGATTCCTGAGGGGTTTGAATTTCTCAACCCCCTTTGGGCATTGCTGATCGAGGGGGTTTCCCGGATTCAAACCCGGACCACTTCCGATGTTTTTGCATTGTTTACAGCGGTGACACAAGGCATTGAAACGACCAAAACAGCTTTATTGAAACCGGATACGCCTCCTGATAAAATCCAGTCTGCCCGACAGTGTCTGATGCACCTGCTTGAGCCTTCAGATACCATCTTGTCCCCATCCGAAACCATCAATTCCGTCGAAGAAAAAATCACGCTTCATGATCTTGCCGCCAGGTTGATGCAACAAAACATGGACGATTCCAATGAATTGTCAGAATTTTATCATATTCTGGAAACCTTTGCCCAAACAGATGTTCAGAATGAATCTGCGGCAGAACGTATCCGTCATGCAGCCAATCTGGTGAATCAGTTGATTCTGAATAGTCCGACAGATGCGGATTCGGTATTTCAGGAAATTGGTGAAGACATTGAACAGGCCATTCAGATGAGCGAAAATCTCTATGATGAAACCCGAATGGCCCCTGCTCCCCCATCCGGGGCGCCCTGTTCTGCCGATCCGTCACCCGTTCCGGCAGCCATAACCAATTATATGCCGGAAAATCCGGACACCGAACTGATCGGGGAATTCATTACCGAAGGCAGCGAACTGATCAGCCATGCAGAAGAAGCCCTTCTGACACTTGAAGTGGATCCGGAAGATGTGAATGCGGTCGGCACCGTATTTCGGGCATTTCATACCATCAAGGGGACCAGCGCTTTTCTTGAACTGAATCTTCTGGCCGATATGGGACATCATGCGGAAACGCTGTTGAGCCGGGTGCGGGATCACGAAATTCGATACAGTGGTGGATATGCGGATCTGGCGCTTCGCTCCCTGGATATGTTGAAGAGCCTGATGCAGGCCATGGAAAATGCCCTGTCCGGCGCACCGCTTTTAAAGCCGGAAGGCTATGATGATCTGATGGATATCCTGAAAAATCCGGAAGAAGCGGGTGTTTCGGATTCTATGGAAGCCGTGACCCCACCCCGAATCGGGGATATTCTGGTGGCTCAGGGCAAATCCGACCGGTCAACGGTTGAACAGGCCATCAGGCAGCATCCAAACGATCCCATCGGTGTGGCCCTTGTCAAGGAAAACGCCGCATCCATAACCGAAGTCGGGCAGGCCCTTCGCACCCAGGGGCGGATAACCGGGGCCAAACAGTTTGTGGAATCCTCTGTCCGGGTCAGCACCGACAGACTCGATCGACTGATTGACATGGTTGGAGAGCTGGTCATTGCCCATTCCATGGTGGCCCAGGATGGGGTGGTCATCAATTCCAATCACTATGAATTGCTGAAAAAAGTCAACCATACCAGCAAAATTGTTCGCGCGCTGCAGGATTTGTGCATGTCCATGAGAATGATTCCCCTGCGCGGAACATTTCAGAAAATGACCAGACTGGTTCGCGATGTATCCCGAAAAGTCGGAAAAACCGTCACGTTTGTCACAGAAGGGGACGATACCGAGATAGATCGAAACCTGGTGGATGTCATCAATGATCCGCTGGTTCACATGGTCAGAAATGCGGTCGATCATGGCGTCGAATCTCCTGCGGAAAGAGCCGCCCTGGGCAAGCCCTCCCATGGAACAGTCAAGCTGTCTGCGTATCATGCTGCAGGAAATGTGGTGGTGGAAATTTCAGATGACGGAAAAGGCCTCGATCGCAATGCGATTCTGGCCAAGGCGCGTGAAAAAGGAATGATCAGCGAGAGCATCACGCCCAGTGATCGGGATATTTACAATCTGGTTCTGGAACCGGGCTTTTCGACAGCCAAGGTGGTTACGGATGTTTCCGGGCGCGGTGTGGGGATGGATGTGGTCAAAAAAAATATCGAATCCCTTCGCGGACAGGTCGAAATTCTGTCCGAACCGGGGAAAGGCAGCATTTTCCGGATGAAACTTCCCCTGACACTGGCCATCATTGACGGCATGGTGGTCAAGGCCGGAATTGAAACCTATGTCATTCCAACGGCGTCCATCGTGCGATCCATCAAACCGGATTCTCATGACATTTCCACGGTATTGAATCAGGGAAGTGTTCTTCGGCTTCAGGGCAGCCTGATTCCCCTGTTCCGGTTGACATCACTGTATCAGATTGCCTATGATGAACAAAGCCATTCGGATCTGATTGTTGTTATCGAGGACGAAGGCGTCCGGGTTGGGCTGGTTATCGATGAACTGGTTGGCAGACAGCAGGTCGTCATCAAGAGTCTGGGCGAAAGCATGCAGCATATCCCCGGGATTTCGGGTGGCGCCATCATGCCGGATGGTCGGGTCGGTCTGATCCTTGATATCGGTGGATTGATGAAATTTGCCATATCGGAGCAGGACGCAGGCAGGGACGATAAATACCGGAAAGACAGCGCATGACACAGATGGCCCATGAATTGACAGACAGTCAGTTCCGCAGAATCAGTGAGATTGTTTACCAGTTCTGTGGCATTAATCTGAAAGATGGAAAGGAAGCCCTGGTTCGGGCCCGCTTGATGAAACGCCTTCGGGTGATTGGTGTCATGTCCATTGATGAATATATGAAGCTGATCGAAAGCCCGCAGGGCGAAGCCGAACTGAGTCAAATGATTGACGCCATGACAACGAATAAAACCAGCTTTTTTCGTGAAATCGGACATTTTGACTTTTTTCGCCAGACGATCATTCCCAAATTTGACAAGCGCCCGCTTCGATTCTGGAGTGCCGCCTGTTCATCCGGAGAAGAGCCCTATTCTTTGGCCATGCTGCTTCACGAGCATATTTTCGACATCGATAAACAGGACATTCGAATTCTGGCAACGGATATTTCCATGCGCATGCTCGAAAAAGCGCGGCGGGCGGTTTACAGTGAAACAACGGTTCAGGATATCCCGGCACCATATTTGCATAAATATTTCAGTAAAGTCCCGAATGGCATGTCCCCCGGATATCGGGTCTCTGATAGAGTTCGATCCATTGTTCGCCTGGCCAACCTGAATCTGATGGGGCACTGGCCCATGAAAGGTCCGTTTCAGGTTATTTTCTGCAGAAATGTCATGATTTATTTCGACCGGTCTACGCAACAGGATCTGGTTGGCCGATTCTGGAACCTGCTGGAGACCGGCGGCTATCTGTTTGTTGGCCATTCAGAAGGACTTTCCGGCATTACGCACCGGTTTCAATATGTCAAACCGGCGATTTATCAAAAAAAATAGGTATCGGTTATCCGGTTTGATCTGTGTCGGAATACAGGTACAGGTTGACTGTTTCTGAGCGTCTGTTTGCAGACAAAGCGTTAGGGAATTCTCCTGCCCTCCAGAAATCATTATTGTGAAGTCTATGACAGGTTTATCCGTTTTTGGAATCCTCGATTACATGATTGGCTGAAACACTTATGAATCAAGTTATCACAGTGGGTGATATGAAAATTGGCGGCAAGGGCGATATACTGGTAACCCATGCGCTGGGCAGTTGTCTGGGACTGATGGTCTATGATCCGGCGGCCCAGGTGGGCGGTCTTCTCCATGCCATGTTGCCGTTATCCAAAATCAATCTGCAAAAAGCCGCGCAAAACCCCTATATGTTTGTGGATACCGGTGTGCCGGAAATGTTCAGGCAATTGTATGAAATCGGCGGTCAGAAAAGCCGGATGGTCATTAAAGCTGCCGGATGTGGACAGCCCCTGGGGAACAGCGAGATGTTTCAGATCGGCGAACGCAACTACACGGTTCTGAAAAAGCTGCTGTGGAAAAACAACATCATGCTGGAAGCAGAGGATGTCGGTGGAGTCATAAGCCGAACGGTATATTTTGATCTTTCAACCGGTCAGGTTATCATCAGCAGCAAGGGAGTGAAAAAAGAACTGTGAAATCCACCATATTTTCATTAATCGAAAAAGATGTCAGTGCGTTTCCAAGTATGCCGGGTGCTGCAGCCAAACTTTTGAAACTGCTCAGGGATCCGGATTCTTCGACCGCTGAGGTTGAGAATATTCTGCGATGTGAACCGGGTCTGACGGCAAACATTCTCAAAATGACCAATTCGGCCTATTTTGGTCTGACCAACCGGGTTGGCTCCATTCGGCAGGCCATGGTCCTTTTGGGCTGGAAACGTCTGTATCAGTTGGTGATTGCCTCCTGTGTCAGTGCCATGATGGACAAACCGGTTCCCGGATATGATTTGCCCGCCGGAGAATTATGGCGGCATTCAATTGCCGTATCGGCTGCTGCGGAAGGCCTGGCCAAAGAGCTTCAACTTTCCGGGACCGATGAAATTTTTACCGCCGGGCTTCTTCATGATGTCGGAAAAATGATTCTTGGAAAATTTGTAGAGCAGGATCTGGTAAAAATTGACTTTGAAACCTACCAGAACCTGTCTTTTGAAAAAGTCGAACAGGACATACTGGGAACCGATCATGCGGAAGTAGGCGCCAGAATTCTGGAAAAATGGAGACTGCCTGCGGAGATGATCGCTGCGGTAAGATGGCACCATGAGCCTGAAAATGCCCCGTCAATCAGTCAAATGGGGGATGTGGTTCATGTCGCGGATTTTATCAGCCTGATGATTGGTGTCGGTGTCGGAAGGGAGGGGCTGCAATATGAACCCAGCAAGGCAGTCACCCGACGGCTTGGAATTCACATTGGTCATATTGAAAAAATAGCCAGCCAGACTCTGGAATGGGTCAGCGACTTGACCGCTTCATTCAAATAAATCCGGTGTCGATCACAATCGGTCCCGGGTGAACGGCGGAGACATATCACACGACAGGTGAGGTTTGATGATGGGGATGAATATCCTGATAGTGGATGACAGCAAGGTCATGCGACAGATGATCATCAAGACATTGAAGATGAGCGGCCTTCCTCTGGGAGAAATTCATCAGGCATCCAATGGCGCGGAAGGATTCGAGTCTTTGAAGGGCCACTGGATCGATCTGGTGATTCTGGATATCAATATGCCGGTTATGACCGGTGAAGAAATGATGAATCAGATGCGGCAACAGAAAGAATACAGCGATATACCGGTTATCGTCATTTCGACAGAAGGCAGTTCGACCCGAATCCAGCGCATGGAGCAGCTCGGTGCCCGCTTTGTCCATAAACCGTTTTCCCCGGAAAAAATCCGGGATGTGGTTTATGCCACACTGAACCTGGAAGGTGGCTCATGAATGAAGAATTGTGTGAGATATTGTATGATGTCACCGGAGACGCACTGGAAAAACTGGCATTCATGTTTTCACAACGGGATAATGCCGTTTCGTCCCACGAAGCTGACGGTGTGGTGGTACTGGTGACATTTGAGGGACCTGCCACGGGTCAGGTTGTTGCTGTGGCAGAAAAAACGACCCTTCAGGAACTGACCGGCAACATGATGGGAATCGATAACGGGGATATCTCCTGGGAGGACCAGAAAGATGCGCTGAAAGAAACGGTCAATATCATTTGTGGCAATCTGTTACCGAGGATATTCGGTTCAAATGCCATTTTTTCCATTCAGGCCCCGACCGTGATAACGACCTCCGAACTGAACGCTCTGTGTGCCATGCATCAGCCGTCAGCCATTGTCCGGTTGAATCTGGATGAGGGATATTGGACCGTTTATTATTTTCAGAATTCATAGCAAAAGGCTATTGTTCATGATCAAAGTCCTGATAGTGGATGACTCGGCTATTGTTCGCAAAATTTTGAGCGAAGAACTGTCCCGGTGTAACGATATCGAAATTGTTGGAACCGCGGTGGATCCGTTTGTGGCCAGGGATAAAATTGTCAAACTCAAACCGGATGTCATTACACTGGATCTGGAAATGCCCCGAATGGATGGCCTGTCTTTTCTGGCCAAGCTGATGCGGCATTATCCGCTGCCGGTCGTCGTACTGAGCTCACTGACGCCCAGAAACAGCGAACTGGCAATCAAGGCGCTTGAACTGGGTGCAGTAGACGTTTTGGCAAAACCCGGAGCCGCCTACTCGACACAAAATGTATCCCAGAACCTGATTCGCGCCATTCGCGCCGCATCTACCGCCAACATCAGACGGACTCCGGATGTCAGCCGGCCATTGATGACATCAGCAAACCTGAACAGTCTTCTATCCCGGACCACCCACCGGATTATCGCCATCGGTGCATCGACAGGCGGCACCAAAGCCATCGAAACCGTACTTCGGGAAATGCCTGCATCATCACCCGGCACGGTAATTGTTCAACACATGCCGGAAAATTTTACATCCTCATTTGCCCAAAGATTGAACGATCTTTGTCAGATGGAGGTTCGTGAAGCCAAAGACAATGATTTTGTCTCACCGGGCGTGGCACTGATTGCACCGGGAAACCGTCATATGCTGCTTCAGCGCAGCGGCGGCAATTACCTGGTCAAAATCAAAATGGGCCCCCTGGTTCATTATCAAAGACCCAGTGTGGACGTGCTGTTTCAATCGGTTGCCTCCCAGGCCGGAAAAAACAGTGTGGGTGTCCTGTTGACCGGCATGGGTGCAGACGGTGCAAAAGGACTTTTATCCATGCAGCACAGCGGCGCGCGAACAATCGCCCAAAGTGAGGCCAGTTGTGTGGTTTTTGGAATGCCAAAAGAAGCCATCAAACTGGGTGCAGCCGATCAGATCGTTGATTTGACGAATATTCCGGCAGCCATCATTCAGGCGCTTCAAACGGAA